>JAILIX010000099.1 GCA_024695065.1 Fretibacterium sp.
AGACCCGTTATAAGGGCAAGGTCGCCACAGAACATATCTACCTGGAGGATCACCCGGAGGTGGCCCGGCAGTACAGTGTACGCTACGTTCCCACTTTAATCTTCAGTGACGCGAAGGGTAATGAGTTCGCCCAGGAGGTTGGTTATAAGTCCCTTGAGGAGGTCCTCGCCATCTTTGCCAGGGGCGGGGTGAAGCTCAAGTAGGTTCTCAAGTTTTCCGGACCGTCCAGGGAGCAGGAGCGATTGCTTCTGCTCCCTCCTTTTTAAAACTGGGCTGTACTCAGCAGGGCAGCCAGCTGGTCCACCTGCGGGAGGACTTTGCTTCTGGCTATCTCGATATACCGCTTAATCTCTCCATCCGACAGGGGAGATGATATCGCAGGGGTCAGCGCGGCCCGCAGCAGCGCAGCAGCGCGGATGACTTCCTCATGTTTCTGGATGATGTTCTCGTCCTCTGTCTCAAAATACGTACGCACCATGGTGTCCCAGAACTGTTTTGCCTCTTCGGGATCGAGGCCCGTTGCGCTCTTCACGACCTCCTCAGGTTCGCTGACGTAGTTCATATAAGCAGTCCCAAGGTCAAAGATGGGGTTCCCGCAGCTGATTCCCGCCATGTTGATTAACAGCAGCTCCGCAACCTGAACAAAGATATTCCGGCCATAGAAGTTCCCATACACGATTGTATTCACCGGCGGAATCGCCTGAATCAGCCGGGTCAATGCTGACGTTTCCTCTGGCGTCAGCCAGGCCTCCATTTTTTTTGCCCAACCTTCATAGAGAGCCCCGGTCTCCGGCAGCAATCCGGAATCCGGCTCAGAGGAATGAACAATCTTCAAAAGCTTCCCCATATCCGCAGCGAACTTCTCCCGTTCCTCAAGGCTGGAGCTTATGATCGAGGCGATGGTATCCACCTGGACAAGTTCATAGAGCATCCCGTAGTGCCCTTTATACATCACAACATCATAGGCAATGATGGTGGGGATTCCGCACATAAATGCAATCTGAGCGTACCTTCGTTCCTGTTCAATGGCCTCAAGGCTTTTTTCGTTGGAGTAGACCTTCAGGAGCGTATCGTCATCCATACGATAGATAGTGAGGGAACTGTTGCCCCCAACTTTTCGCACATTCCTGTCAGAAATATCCTTCATGCCGCGTGAAACATCAAAGAGCTGGGAGAAACCTGTTACCTCCAGGATTTCGCTGACTCTCGGCGAGACGTTGACAATCCTTATCGGCACCTTCTCCTTTTTTCTCAGGCTCAGGAGTATGCGGAGCCCCGCGCTGGAGATATACTCCAACCCGCTGCAATCAAAGACGATCCTCCCCTCGGGATGCGCCTCGCGTTCCCGGGTAACCGTGCTCTCAAATTCTTTGACGGTCAGGGAGTCTACCCGGCCCACAACAGTAAACACAAGCTGTTCATCCCTTACGGCAGCTTTCAGATTATATTTTCTTCCCATCCCCCGCCTACTCCCCTTTCTCCTCAAAGCGCTTCGTCATCCTCAAAATGTTTTTGCCATCCTTATATTCGTAAAAAAGATTGTCCATGCTCCTCTTGACCATGTAGATGCCCAGACCGCCAATAGGCCGTTCCCCGGCTGAAAGGGTCACGTCGGGGTCAGGCTTGCTGAGAGGGTTGTAGGGAACGCCGCCGTCAGTGAAGGTGAGCGAAATCATCTTTCCCTGCCCGTCCTGCGGGGTCCCATCCAACAGCTCTACATTAATCATTACCATTCCTCCCTTTGGCGTATAGGCATAGCTCGTAATATTGACGAAGATTTCCTCCACCGCTACGTCAATCTGCATCTGCGCCCTGGGTGGACATTCCCAGGCATCTAAATATTTGTCTATAAAGAAGTGGACTTTTTCGAGCATTTCTGTCCGCGCCTCAACAGTTATCTCCCCGCTTTCTCCTACGGGTTCTTCTTCCAGTTCGTTTTGCGGTTCCTCCTTCAAGGGCTTTCCCCCCTCACCATAATATTGTAAAGCAAGCATCGTGATATCATCGAATTGCGGCTCGTTCCCGGCAAAGGCGTCAATCTCGTTTTTCATGGACACGAGAAGTTCCTCCACCGGCTCCGCACCATGGCGATTCAGCGCGTCGATCATCCGTTTGACGCCAAAGAGGTCGTCAGGCTCTTCGTTTGCTTCCTGGGGCAGTGCCCCTTCCGGCGTGGGGCAAATCGCATCCGTCACTCCGTCCGTATAAAGGAACAGACTGTCTCCCGGACGCAGCGCAAACCTGTCCTCATGGAAACGCAGGCCCTCCAGCGTAGCAACCGCGGGGTTGGTTCCCAGTTTCATCAGCCGATAAGCCCCACCGGCACGCTTAAGGACCGGATATTCATGTCCCGCGTTGGTGGAGGTGATCTTTCCTGTGGAAAGCTCCAGGATGCCCAGCCATACCGTCACGAAAACTTCAGAACTGCTTTCCTCGCAGAGCTGGTTGTTGATATCGGTCAATATCTCCGGGGGTGTCCCTCCCATCTGGGTGCGGTTCTTGATAAGCGTCTTGGCAATGGCCATAAAGAGCGCCGCCGGGACTCCCTTGCCCGCGACGTCGGCTATCACCAGCGCCAGGTGATCTTCATCAATCAGGAAATAGTCATAGAAGTCCCCGCCCACCTCCTTGGCCGGTGTCATGGTGGCGTAAATCTCAAACTCCTGATGGTCCGGGAACGGCGGGAAGTTACGCGGCAGCAGGTCCGACTGAATCTGCGTCGCGATATCCATCTCGGCTCTGATGCGCTCCGCTTCGGCGGTGACAGCAAACATGTTTTGCACATAATTCTTCAGGGAAGCCGCCATGTTATTGAACCCTTCCGCCAGGTCTCCGATTTCGTCATCGTCGTAGATTTTGGCGCGGTATTCCAGGTTGCCCTCACTGATCTTCTCCACGTCCATCCGCAGCGCATCGATGGGGCCGGTCAGCCGTTCGGAGAGCTTACGGCTCCCCTTGGTGATCAGCACGATAAGCCATATCCCTGCCGCGAGGAAGAGCAGCATCATCATGATGACGTTGCGCTTCACGGAACGCACAGGGGCGAGAATATTCTTCTCATCAACGGAGATGCAGAACTTCCACTTTGTGCTGGCAATCGGGGTGTAAGCGTAATAAATCCCTCCCGGCGACAGGGAGACCCCTGTCTTGCCGGTGAGTATCCGGGCAATGATGCCGTTGGGATCGCCCGTGTCGTTCTGCTCATAGTAATAGTAATATAAATTGCGGTTATTCTCCTGATCGTCGATGGTTGAGGGGGCTATGATGTATCCCCTTCGGTCCACGAGGAATGAGTGAGCATCATTTCCCATGTCCAGCTTAAGGAACGCGTGATACATGTCGGAAATCAGGATGTCCATGGCGACAACGCCTGCAAACTTATTCTCAGCGTCGTAGAACGGCGCCGCGCAGGTAATCGTCAGTCCCCGTCCATAAACGTCCTGATAAATCTCTGTAAAACAGTGGGTATTTGTGCCCTTCACCCGGCGATACCACATGGAGTTGAAGAAATTATAATAAGTCTCGCTGTCCCCCGCCTCGGGGACAGCCAGCTGAGACTGTGCATCGTAGGAGAGCATCAGCCCATTCTCTGTGGCAAGGTAGATTGTGGTGATGACGCCCTGATTTTCGAGCATAACGGGGTCCCACATTCTCTCCGTACCGCTCAGCAGAAGCATCTCATCCCACACATCCCCCACAGAGACCTCTCGGCTGCTCAGCGATCGCTGCATGGTGTTGCGGTTCGCATTTTCCGCGCGGGGGGGCAGGATCTCCCGGCCTCCGGAGACAGGGGGATTCAAATAAATGTCATGGAGAAAGTTGGCCAGAGTACGGGCACAAGCGGCAAACTTCCCCAGCTCCGAGTCCACAAGATGGCCCTTGCTGACCACAATATCGTGCAGATTCTCCTCCATCTGGCGAGTCAGAGCAGCCTCGCTGTCCCGCTGGATAATCGCCATGCTGATAATCCCTCCGGCGCTGGTCAGCACCAGAGAGGACAGAGCGATGAGCAGCATCATCTGCTGGACTTTCTTTCGTATGGGAAGCCTTTTTTTCTTGATAAACACGGACGAGCCTCTTTAATACTTAAAATCTGGCGGAACTCAACATGATGGACAGGTAATCTGCCGCGGGGAGAAGGTCACGCCGGGCCTGGGCGATAAATCGTTCTGCCTCTCCGCCGGACATGGGCGTAGCCGCAGGAGAGAGCGCGGAACGCAGCAGGGCCGCCGCCTGTATCACATCCTCATGTTGCTTTATCACATTGGAATCCGTCGTCCCGAAGTAGGCGCGAATCATGACATCCCAGAATTTCTTCGCCTGAATCGTCTTGATGCTGGGGTGCTGAGACAACTGTTCAATTTCAGCTATATGGGTCATGTAGATTGCTCCCAGTTCAAAAACAGGGTTTCCGCAGCTGATGCCCGCCATGTTGATGAGCAGCGGTTCTCCGTGCTGAATAAAGACGTTGCGGGGATGGAAGTTTCCATACACCACTGTCTCCGCCTCGGGGATGACATGAATCAGCCGGCACAGTTTTTCAATCTCCTGAGAATAAAGCCAGGGGCTCATTCTCCGCGCCCACCCCTCATAGATGGCCGAGGTCTTCGGCAGGATGCCAGGCTCCGGCGTAGCCTTGTGGATGTTTTTCAGGAGTTTGCCCATCTCCGCCGCATACTGGTCCATCTTCCACGGCGTGGCCTCTATCAGCGAGGCGACCGTCGTGGCTTTGACAAGCTCGTAGAGCATTCCGAGCCTGCCCTTGTAAGTGACGACATCGTAGGCAATGAGAGTGGGGACCCCGCTCAGAAACGCGGCATGGGCGTACTTCCGTTCCTGCTCAATACCGTCGAGGTTCGTCCCCTCGGGGTAGACCTTCAACAGTGTATCATCCCCCATGCGGTAAACGGTGATGTTTCCGCTGTAGCCCATCTTCTGCACGTCCGCATCGGAGAGATCCCGCGGGGTTTTGAAGACCTCAAGGAGCCGGGAGAAGCCCGTTACATCCAGTGTCTCATGAACATCCGGCGAGACATTGATGAGACGGATGGGGGACCTTTCTTTTTTCTTCAGGCTCAGCAGAACGCGGAGCCCGGCGCTGGAGATATACTCCAGATCGCGGCAGTTAAAGACGACCTTTCCGTGGGGATATTTCCTGCGCTCCGTCACGACAGTATCCCCAAACTCCCTGATGCTCGAGCTGTCAATTCTGCCCTCGATGATGAAGCAAAGCTCCCTGTCCCCCACCGAGACGCTCATAGCATAGTTTTTCATCTTCTACTCCCCTTTCCCGCGGCCTCCCGCCCGTCTGCCAGTCCTCTTTTCCCATAATATTGCAACGCCAGCATGGTGATATCGTCAAACTGCGGCGCACCCCCGGCAAAGGCGTCCACCTCACGCTTTAAAGATACCAAAAGTCTCTCCACCGGCTCCACGCCGTGGCGGTTCAGTGCCTCGGTCATGCGGTTCCGACCATAAATCTCATATTCTGCATTCGTTGCTTCCACAACGCCGTCCGTGTAGAGGAAAAGGCTGTCTCCAGGGTTCATGAAGAAGGAGCTCTCGTAATATTTCATCCCCTCCATCGTGGCGACGGCAGGGTTGTTGACCGCCCGTTTGACCCTCTCATAAGTGCCCGTCTCCATGCGCCGGACGACCGGATACTCGTGCCCCGCGTTGCAGGCAACCACCTTCCCTGTCGAGATTTCGAGGATACCCAGCCACACCGTCACAAAAAGCTCCGTCCCGTTCTCCTCGCAAAGCTGGTTGTTGACGGCCTCCAATATCTCCGATGGTTTTCCCCCCATCTGGGCACGGTTCTTGATGAGCGTGCGGGTGATGACCATGAAAAGCGCGGCCGGCATCCCTTTGCCCGATACGTCTGCTATCACAAGCGCCAGGTGATCATTGTCGATAAAGAAAAAGTCGTAGAAGTCCCCGCCCACCTCTTTGGCTGGGGTCATGGTGGCATAAATGTCAAATTCCAGACGGTCCGGGAACGGCGGGAAGGTGCAGGGCAGGAGGTCCACCTGGATCTGCGCGGCAACGTTCAGCTCCGTTCGGATACGCTCTCTCTCAGCCGCGATGGCAGCAAAATCCTGTATGTAATTCTTCAGGGAAGTTGCCATTCTGTTAAACTCATTCGCCAGGTCGCCCACCTCGTCGTTGTCATAGACATTGGCGCGGTAGTCCAGGTCTCCGTTACTGATCTTCTCCACATCCTTCTTCAGCGCGATGATAGGATATGTCAGGCGGTTGGAGAATTTTTTGCTTTCCATCGCAACCAGCCAGATGATTACGAGGAACGCAGCAAAGAACAGGACGGCCGTCATGACAACGCCGCGTTTTACGGACTCCATGGGGGCCAGAACCATAGATTCCGGAACACGGATGCAGAGCTTCCAGCCCGTGGCGGGTATTGTTGTGTACCCGTAATAGACCCTGTTCGGGGCCAGGGAAACCCCTGTCTTGCCCCGAAGGATCCGGCCGGCTACCTTATAGCCAATTTCCTTGGCGTAGCTGTAATAAATGTTTTTGACACTCGTCCCCCCGTTTTCCGTGGCCTCGAGGAGGTTGCCCTCCTTGTCCACCAAGAAGGCAAAGGCCCCCTCCCCCAGATCCATCTCCACAATAGCTTTATACAGGACTGAGACCTGGATATCCATGGCCACGACACCCGCAAACTCATTTTTCTCGTCGTAGACCGGGGCAGAGCAAGTGACAACAAGGCCCCGGCCAAAGGAGTCCCGGTAAACGTCCGTGAATCCGAGTTGTTTTGTCCTCATCACCCGGAGGTACCAGGGGGCGTTGAAGTAATCGTAATAGATCTCGGTATCCCCCTCCCTGGGGATTGCCATTTGGGAATACCGGTCATATGTGATGCCCACACCTTTCTTCGTCGCATAATAGACCGAGAGGATACTGCGAGCATCGCGAATCATGACGGGCCGCCACAGATGCTCCATGTGGGCCAGCAGAAGCAGCTCCTCCCGCACATCTTCCAGGGAGATATCCCGGTTTCTGAAGAGACGCTGCATGGCGTAGCGGTTCGCGTTCTTAATGTTGGGGGGCTGAATGAGATCCAGGCTCTCAGGGGCGGGATGCCCACTGTAAAGTTCATGGAGATAGTTCGAAAAGATCTGGACCGCTATCACATACTTCCCAAGCTCCGTCTCCGCCATGGCAGCCCGGCTCGTCACGATGGTGGTGAGGTTCTGTTCCATCTGTTTCCTCAGGGCTGTCTCGTTGTTTTTGTGGATACGCAGCATGCTGATGCCCCCCACGGCGATAGCCAGGGTCAGCGCAAACAGGGAGATGACCAGCACCATCCCACGGACTTTCTTACGAATAGGATGTCTTTGCCCATCCGTGTATTTCATCTGCAGCACCACCCCTCCTCCAGGCATATCCCGCCGTGTCCACAACACACTTCTCTGGCTCATCCTGCGTACAGACGACGCTCAGCGCCTCTGTGTGTGACTTTATTCGCTCATCCAGGCCCTGCTGCGGGGAACCGGCCATGTCTGACACGCCGCCGCCCACAAGGACACAGTTCATATCCGGTATGCTTATGTTGACCTCTATCGCCGGGGCCTCCGCTTTGCAGTACACAAACTGCTTCAGCGGGGCCTCCCCGCCGTGCTCAGGGAAGGAATCCGCACCACCGTCCCGGAAGGGCGCTCATTTCTCAGCCGCGCAGAGAATTTCCCGCGGACGGGGCCCTCCATGCAGCCCACGCTGATGACACTTCCCCCTCATGCCGGGTCATCCCCGGGGAACAGCAGCCCGGCCTTCTTCCTCGCACTTTCAATCACCGCAACGGCATCCAGCGTCACGGCCATATGTGCGGCAAGCGTCTCACAATCCTCCGCCAGCATCAGACGAGTCAGCTCCTTTACCTCGTAGTGCCAGCGGTCAGGAAGGGGCTGGTCGCTGAAGGTCTCGTCAGAGGTCTTCGTCACGACACGAACGCTTTTGATGCCGTTGGAGCCATCCTCAATGTAAATATATCCCTTCTCCCCTTCAATCTGGAAGGAGTTGACGCCCAATGTGTCCTTAGCCGCGGCGTTCTGGGAGACAAAATCCGGGTAGCGCATCATCATGACCCCGGAGGTGTCAGCCGCCCCACTGTAGATGTTGGGATAATAGACGGCCTCCTCCGGCCGGCCGAACAGCGCGATGTTCAGCAGGACGTTGTAGAAATTGATATCCATCAGGCACCCGCCGCCGAACTCCAGATTAAAAACGTTAGGCTTCTCGCCCCGCAGAAGGGCGTCGTAGCGGCTGGAGTACTGGCTGTAGCTGGACAGAATCAGGCGGACCCTCCCCACCTTCGGCAGTTCCCGAAGGAGGATGCGGAAGTTCGGCAGGAACATCGTGGGCGCTGCCTCCACCAGAAACAGCCCCCGCTCCTTTGCCAGGGCAGCCAGCTCCCGTGCCTGTGTCAGCTTTGTCACAAAGGGCTTTTCACAAATGACATGCTTGCCCGCCAGCAGCGCGCGCCGGACCGGTTCGTAGTGCAGCAGATTGGGGGTTGCAATATACACTGTATTGACATCGCTGTCAGAGAACAGGCTTTCCCTGTCCGTGTAAACTTTTTTCGCGCCGTATTGAGCGGCCAGAGCCGCGCCCTTCTCCTGAGAGCGTGAATAAACGGCCTCCAGACGAATGCCATCTGTCAGGGCCACGTTGTCCAGGATGGAGTGAACGATGGCGCCGGAGCCTATCGTGCCAAGCTTTATCTGGTCCATGACTTCGCGGCCTCCGTCACGGAGGCCCGGCTGATCATGCGGCGGCCCGCGATGTTTTTCTTTCCGTTGATGTGGACTCGAAGGTTGCAGGACATCCTCAGATGATTGTCCCAGCCGTTGGTCTTGAAGTCGTCAGGATGGCTTTTCAGGGCGAAGTTCGTTGCGGAGGGAATCCTGAGGCAGAGCGGCTCGTTGTCCGCGGACTGCGCGATATCCCCCTGACAGCGGGACAGGGACTTCACCTTGACATCCGGACGCCTTTCCACGCAGGGAATGTGATACTCCCTGAAGCTGACACAAAACCCCACATAAGCGACGGTACTCATCTCGACCTTCTCCCATCTGTCAAATCGCTCTCGGCAAGAGCCTGCCCTCCCGGCACAGGTCTGTTGAGAATCGGATGTTTACTCTTTATTATAAGATTATATCAGACTCACGGGACACACGGTACAGCAACTTCGGGGGGAGGGCCCTCAGGCCCCGGATTGGGGCCGTCATGAAAGTGAAACGGCCCATGTCCCTGTGGAATTTGAGAAATCGCGTTTTTCCTGATATGATTATCCGGAAAAGGAGGGTGAGTCATGCGGCTTTGCGGCTACACATGAGGAGCGGCACAGAATGCACGGGATGCATATTCCGGCAGGCTCCTTCTTCATGCTGCGAGGCCAGCCCTTTATACCCGCTGATTCTTTCTGCCTGAACAGGCATCCCTTATCCACAGACACAAGCTGTCTGCGTGCTTTTTGCCAGGTCGGTCATCAGACGCGCGCCTGAAGTCCAGGCCCGCCCTGTGAGCAATGGAATCCAGGATGAGGGGGATTTTGATTTGCTTTCACTGCCCAAAAATTTTGAGACATTTGACGAAAAACGCAAGGCCTCGTTCATGGCACTTTACGAGGCAAAGCAGCGGGGCAAGAAGGTCGTCGGGACCTTTTGCTCCTACACGCCCACGGAACTGATCTACGCCGCCGGGGCCATCCCCGTGGGGCTCTGCGGCAAGAGCGAGCAGGGCATCGCCGAGGCGGAGACCGTGCTGCCCAAAACGCTGTGCCCGCTGATCAAGGCCAGCTACGGGATGGCTTTGTCCGATCAATGCCCGTACTTCTTTTTCTCCGACGGCATTATGGCCGAGACAACCTGCGACGGCAAAAAGAAAATGTACGAGCTCATGAACGCCCTCAAGCCCGTGCATGTCCTGAACCTGCCTCAGGGCCGGGACCAGGCCATGGCGCTGGACTCCTGGACGGGGGAAATGCACGCGGCCGCGCACTGGCTGGAAGACCTCTTTGACGTGAAGATCACCGATGAGAAACTCCACGACGCGATTGTCTACCGCAACCGCGTCCGGCGGGCCCTCGTGGCCCTTTACGAGGTGGCGAAGGCCAGGCCGTCGCCGGTGTCCGGCTACGAGATCAGCACTGTGGCGGAGTCCGTGGACTTCCACTTCACCGATGATGATCTGGTGGAGAAGATAGAGAAGATCACCCGCGATTTTAAAGCCCGGGTCCGGGAGGACGCCGGGAACCGTCCCCGGGTGCTCATCACCGGCTGCCCCACGGCGGGCGTGCGTGAAAAGGTCATCCGCCGCCTGGAGGAGATGGGGGCGGATTACGTCTGCGCAGACAACTGCTCCGGCCCCCGGGCGCAGAAGTTCATGGTCGACGAGACGGGCGACCCGTACCGGGCTCTGGCGGAACGCTACCTGAAGATCAACTGCTCCGTCATGACGCCGAACACATCCCGTTTTGACGACCTGCGCCATCTGGTGCCGGACTATCAGGTGGACGGCGTGATTGAGGTGGTGCTGCACGGGTGCCACACCTTCGCGGTGGAGGCGTGGAACACGATGAAGGTGGTTCAGGAGGAACTGGGACTGCCTTATCTCCGTCTGGACACGGACTTCTCAAAAGCCGATCAGGGACAGATTGAGACGCGGCTGGGCGCCTTCATCGAGATGATGACGGCGGCGTAAAAACCGCGCCTGTGGGTCTGAGACCGCCGCCCGCCTGAAGGAGCTTCCTCCGCCGGCTTCGCCCGGCGCCTCCCCCAGGGAGGAAGGCGAAAGCCAGACGCCGCCCCGGGCCGGGGCCCCTTTCTGATTAAGGGGCCGGGAGAAGTTTCCCGGCAGGGCGGCGTCCGCCGGCAGCGGCACAGACGGGAAAGCATTCAAATTTAAAACTTATTATATTGGAGGTTTTTAATATGGTAATCATCAACGCAATGGGCAAACTGTGCCCGGAACCGGTCATCATGACCAAGGCTGAGCTGGACAAGGGAGCCACAGAGGTTCAGGTATCGGTGGACAACGACATCGCCGTTTCCAACGTCACGCGCCTGCTGGAGGGCCGGGGGTTTCAGGTTTTGCTCCAGAAGGACGGGGATGAGCGGAAGCTCACGGCGAAAAAGGTGGGCGACGGCCCCGCGGCAGGGACCGGCACTCAGAGCGCAGGGAAGCTCCTCTCCGTGCTGGTGACAGGGAAGACCCTTGGCAAGGAGGACAAGGAGCTGGGCGAGGTCCTGATCAAGGCCTTCCTGGGCACGCTCTCCAAGCTCACGATTCGCCCGGCAATCATCGCCTTCATGAACGAGGCCGTCAGGCTGACCCTGGCCGATTCCTCCGCCTGCGACCACATCAGGGACCTGGAGAAGGCCGGGACGAAGGTCCTTGTCTGCGGCACCTGCACAAACCACTTTGGCATCACAGACAAAGTGACCGTGGGCACCATCTCCAATATGTTTGAGATCATGGAGATGGTCACGGGGGCCGACAAGATTCTCACGATTTAACGAAAGGAGGGTGTCGGGGGGACCTTCCCTCTGACGTTGCCAATTTGTTCTACGCAGGAATAGACATCGGCTCCACGGCGGCGAAGGCCGTCCTGATGAACGGAGCGAAGGACGAGGTCCTGGCCCGGAAGCTCATGCCCAGCGGCTGGAACAGCCGGGAGACGGCGGAGGAGCTTTTGCAGTGGCTCCTGTCTCTTGGGCACGAACGGGAGGAGATCCATGTAACGGCGACTGGGTACGGGCGGGTGTCCGTGCCCTACGCCGACAGCACCCTGACGGAAATCACCTGCCACGGCAAAGGGGCGGCGTTCCTGGGTGGGAACGACCTCACGGTGATTGACATCGGCGGGCAGGACACCAAGATTATCGTCCTTAAAAACGGGCGCGTCATGGACTTCATCATGAACGACAAGTGCTCGGCGGGGACGGGGAAATTTCTTGAGGTGATGGCCAACCGGCTGGGGGTCACGCTGCCGGAGTTCTTTGCCATGGCGGAGCGGGGAAAGGATATCACCATCTCCTCCATGTGCACGGTCTTTGCCGAGTCGGAGATTGTGAGCCTCATGGGTCAGGGCACGCCGCGGGAGGACATCGCCCGGGGCGCGGTGGGCTCCGTCGTCGTCAAGGTGGTGGCGCTGGCCGGGCGCAAGGGCGCGGGGACACCGGGAATGGGAGACTGCTTCCTCACCGGCGGGTTCTGCGAAACGCCGCTGATGATTCACAAGCTGTCCGGGGCGCTGGGGGCCGGGGTCCGCACGCATCCGGACGCCCGCTTCGCCGGCGCCATTGGCGCGGCGCTGCTGGGGAAATAAGAACACCATACAAACTTTGAGGGAGGTTTTGTTATGGCGGATTACCGAAAGATGTGGGAAGACCTGGGGATGGACGTCAAGACTCATGACCTGCTTTGCGAGGCGCTGCCGGGGGCAGTGATTGAGGTCTACTTCTCCCAGGAGAACCGGCCGGTGGGCATGGACTACTTCAACGCGGTGGTGGCGGAAATTCATGGGCTCCGCCCCGCTGAGCTGGCGGAGCACAAGAAGAAGGGCGGCAAGGTGGTGGGGACGTTCTGTATCCACGTGCCGGACGAGGTGCCCATCGCCGCGGGAGCCATCGCCACAGGGCTCTGCAGCGGCTCTCAGTTCTGGGTTCCCGGCGGGGAGAAGAAGCTGCCGGCCGCCACCTGCCCGCTCATCAAGGCGTCGCTGGGCGCGCGCTTTGACCGCACCTGCCCGTTCTTCCGGCTGGCGGACATCTTCGTGGGAGAGACGACCTGCGACGGCAAGAAAAAAGCGTGGGAAATTCTGGCCGAGGATGCCCCCATGTACATCATGGACATCCCGCAGATGAAGCGGAAAAAGGACTACGACCACTGGAAGGATGAGATTTTCGGGTACATCCGCAGGATGGAGGAGCTGACGGGCAGCACCGTCACGCCGGAGAAGCTGCACGAAGCCATTGTCCTGCTGAACAACAAGCGGAAGGCCCTTCAGCGTCTGGCGGAATTCCGCAAGCTGGAGAATATCCCCATCAGCGGCAAGGACGTGCTGCTCATCACTCAGATTGCTTTCTACGACGACCCGGCGCGCCTCACGTCAAAGATCAATGCGCTCTGTGACGAACTGGACGAGCGCACCAGGCAGGGCGTCTCCGTGTTCAGGAAGGGAGCGAAGCGCATTCTTCTGACCGGCACGCCGCTGTCCATTCCCAACTGGAAGCTGCACCACATCGTCGAGAGCCTGGGCGGAGCCGTGGTGTGCGAGGAGATGTGCACAGGCATCCGCTATTACGAGGAGTGCGTTGACGAGAGCGGCAAGACGCTGGACGAGATGGTAACGGCCCTTACGGAACGCTACATGGGCGCCATCCACTGCGCCTGCTTCACACCGAACCACGAGCGCATTGACGACATCAAACGTCTGGTCCGGGAGTACAAGGCCGACGGCGTCATCGACGTGAACCTGAAGTTCTGCGGCATCTACGACACGGAGGGCTACTTCGTGGAGCGGGAGCTGAAGAACGCGGGCATCCCTGTGCTGGGCATCGAGACCGATTACACGGATCAGGACGCCGAGCAGCTCAAGACGCGCATCGGGGCCTTTCTGGAAATGCTGGGCAACTGAGCAAACCTGCACAGCTGAAACTGAGGGGGCGGGCGGAATTTTTTTCCGCCCGCCCCCCTCAGCGGTTCCACACTCCGGAGGCTTTCGAAACACGCTGGTCCCCTGCCTGGCTCTAGTTGAAAAGTCCTCCGGATCGGGCGTTCTCCAGGGCATCATAGGCGCTTTCCTCATCCATCAGGATGTCACGCGGCTTGGTGCTGTTCGGTGTCTGGGGGCCAAGGATGCCCAGCTGCTCCATGGCAGTAATCAGACGCCCCGCCTTGGGGTACCCGATGCTCAGAAGCCGCTGAAGCCCGCTGGCCGATGTGATGCCCATCTCCATGACCGCATGGATAGCCTCATCCATTTTGGGATCATCCACCGCACTGCTTCCGCCCCCGCCGCGGCTGCCGCCGCCGTCACTGCCCCCTCCGCCGGTCTCCTCAAACTCGACATATTCCGGCTCGCCAAAGACATTCTTCATGTAGTTCACCAGATCCAGGGTGCGCTCCTCCGTGATGAAGGGCGACTGGAGGCGCAGCGGCCGCCGGTAGCGCGTGCTGAGGAAGAGCATGTCTCCCCGGCCCAGCAGCTTGTCCGCCCCGCCGGAATCCAGAATGGTGCGGGAGTCCGTCTGTGACGGCACGGCAAACGCCACGCGGGCGGGCACATTGTTCTTCAGCAGACCCGTGATGACGTCCACCGAGGGACGCTGCGTCGCAAGGATAAGGTGGATGCCCGCGGCCCGCGCTTTCTGGGCCAGACGCACCAGCAGCCCCTCGACCTCCTTGCCCGCCGTGTACATCAGGTCGGCCAGCTCATCCACCACCACCACCACATTGGGCAGCCGGTCCTTGGGAAGGACCTTCTCGTTGTAGGAAGCGAGGGTACGGACCTGAGCGCGGGCAAAACTTGCCATGCGGGATTCCATCTCCTGCACAGCCCAGGTGAGAGCGTCAATGGCCTTTCGCGGATCAGAGATGGGCTGGGCCATGAGGTGCGGCAGCCCCTCGTAGATGGCGAACTCCACCTGCTTGGGGTCAACGAGTATCAGGCGCAGCTCATCAGGGGTGCGGCGTGAGCACATCCCCAGAATACAGGCGTTGACAAAAACGCTCTTGCCCGACCCCGTGGTCCCCGCCACAAGAAGGTGAGGCATATCCTCCAGTCCGCAGACCAGAAAGCGCGAGTCCACCTGCATCCCCATCGGGAGCGGGAGCCGTGCCTTTGTTCCCTGGAACGTCTCATCCTCCAGCGCCGCACGCAGAGGAATAGACCGGCGGCGGGAGTTGGGAATTTCAATCCCCACATAGGGCATTCCGGGGATGGGGGCTTCGACGCGGACAGACACCACCGCCAGCGCCATGGTCAGCTCGTTGGTCAGACCCGACACCCGGTTGACCTTGGTGCCCGGGGCCAGCTCAATCTGGAACTGAATGACCGACGGCCCCACCACAATATGGGCCACGGTGGCCTCAACGCCAAATTCTTTAAGCGTTGCAATGATAGCCTGGCCCTGAGTCTCCGCCACCGCCATCGCCTGCTCATCCCCCTCAGCCGGGGCTGAAGGCCCGAAGAGGTCCAGCGGCGGAGGGAAGGCTCCTTCCCCGGGAAGCGGGTTCTCCGGTTCCTCCTCAGGAGCTGTCTCAGCAGACACCGGCGTCTCCTCCGGAGGTTCTTCAGGAGGGGCAGAGGGCTGTTCATGCTGCTCCTCCGGCATCTGGGATTCAGCGGTTTCCCGGGGCTCCTCCGGCGGGCAGGATGCCCTGGTCTCCACAGGGGAGGCTGTGCCGGCGGAGAGGTCGGGAGAGGGTGTTTCTTCACGGGCCGGCACAGCCGCACCAGTGGCTTCCGTGACCTCCTCCGAAGCCGCCGCGTCCGCCGTCGGCGCCTCCGTCACATCCGTGGCGACGTCCCGCGCCACAGGCTCCGGAACAGGCAATCTCCTTCCACGGGCTCGGGTATACTCATCCACAGGCCTCTTCAGCCGTTCCGGCAGGGAGAACTCTCCCGCCTCAATGGAGGAGAGAAGGTCATCCAGTATCTGCACGGCGGAGTGCCGGGAGGCTGCTGCCTCCGGGGCCGGAGAAAATGGAAGCGGTTCTTCCGGTTCACGGGCCGCGGGAGCTGTCTCCGGCTCTGACCTGTCCTCCTTCAGGGGCGGAATCGTCTCAGGCTCAGACCGGATATCCCCCACAGGCGGAACTGCCTCCGGAACAGACTGCTCTTCCGGCAGGGGCTGGAAGGATATTTCCGGCCCGGTCTGAGGCTCAGTCCCGGGTTCCGTCTGAGACACCTCCGGCTCTGATAAGGTCTCAGCCCCGTCCTCTGAGTCCCCGTTGTCTTCTTTATCCTGATTATCCTGATTCTGCTTTTCATCATTTTTATAGTACAACGGCTTCAGCGGGTCAAAGGGGTTGCTGAAGGAAGTACGCTGCAGCAAAGGGACGTCGTCCCCTTGCTCCTCTGGCCGGGGCTCCCTCTCCCGGCCCCGATGGCGGGACTGCCGGTTCCGCGTGGGCTCACTCGTCTCCGTGTGCGGGGAGAGGAAGAGGGCAAAGGCACGCCACCCAAAGAAGAAGGCAGCCAGGAGGAAGGACGCCGCAGCGGACAGGATTGTCCCCAGAGCGCCAAGGTTCAGCAGGAAAAAGCGGGCCAGCATTATACCTGTTTCACCGGGCTCGGAGAGGGCCCAGCCGGGATTCCAGCCTGTATACCGGGCAATCCCCAGCATGAAGGCCAGAGAAAAATAGAGCTGAACCGTGCCAAGAATCTGCCCCAGCGGATGCGGCACGCGGGATCGGGCAAGCCGGGCCAGGCACAGGTATATCCAAAACAGCAGGGGGACAAGCAACGCTCCCCCCCAGGTTTCTCTCATCCGTTTTCCCCACTCGCGCCCCGTTTCTCCTGCCCAGGAAAAGTCAAGGAGGCCCAGGATGAGGTAGATGCCAAAGCCAATGGCCAAAAAGACAACCAGTTCCCCCCAGCTTCCACGGCGGCGGGGTTCTTCCTCCCTGTGCTGCTCCTCATCTCTGAGGAGTTCACGCTGTTGCTCACTGTTGCGCATTTAATGTACAGACCTCCTCTTCATCACAGCCCGTCATGGTTTTCTGGCCTTTTTCACGTTGCGGAGATGTTCTGCGTAAGTCTTTGCAAAGTAGTGATATCCGTCTTTCCTGGCCACATAATAAAGATAATCATTGTTCCCCGGGCTGAAGGCCGCATCCCATGCCGCATCACCGGGGACACAAATCGGATGCGGAGGCAGCCCGGACACCCGGTAAGTGTTGTAGGGCGAGTCAATCTCCAGATCCCTGTTCAGCACCCGCGTCAGCTTGCGGCCCTTCAGTTTCCACGCGTACACAACCGTCGCGTCAATCTGAAGGAGCATATCCTTCTTCAGCCGGTTGTGGATCACACCGGCCACTGTGCGGCTTTCACTGTCATGAAGCACCTCGCGCTCCACCATTGAGGCAATAATGGAATTCTCCAGGAGGGCATCCTTCCCAAGGATATCCGCTGAGACTCCCCATTGATTCCACCAGGCGGAGCTCGCCGCCCTCACCAGCGCCTGGGGCGTCCGCTCGACAACAAGGTATGTCTCCGGCCGCAGGAAGGAAATCCGGGAGGGCTCATCATCCGGCAGTTTCGCGCGCATCCCTTCAGGGTAATTCTTATCGTCCAGAATAGCCGCGCTCAGCGCGTCGGCCGGCCCCAAAGAAGACGCGGCCTGCACGCCGCTGCCTTCCTTCAGCTTTGGGTTCTCGTCCCCTGACAGGACCTCGCGCAGGGAGAAGATGTCCATACCCGGAAGGATTGTCATCTTCAGCAGGGCAGGACGCATTCCCCGCAGCTGCCGCGCCAGAATCCAGGGGTCAGAACGGATGACCTGATAACAGCCCGCACGTATCTTCCTGTCCAGACCGAAGCGGGTCATCCAGTAAATCAATCTGGAGACGGACCCATCCAGCGCCCCCTGCGTCTCAAAAGCCTGGGCAGCCTGACGTCCATTCATCCCCGGCTCGATCATGACGGCGATTTTTTCACCGTTTTGGGGCAGAGGCATCATATCCTCCCACAGAGACTCCGGAATCCTGAAATAAAAAGAGAAAGCGGCAATCATCACCAGGCCCCAGAAGATTATCATCAGGATAACCCCAATAAGAACGCTGCGTTTCAGCTTCATCATACCCCCCCACTCTGCTCAGGCTCACCGCCGGATAAACATTGCATCCCCAAAGGAGAAAAAACGGTATCCTTCCCGCACCGCCAGCCCATAGACCGAGAGCAAAGAGGAAACCGCCCCGGCCTTGTCCCCGCCGTTCAGGTTCGCCGCAAGGGCGGCCACCAGCATCAGAAGGGAGCTCTTTGGCAGGTGAAAATTGGTTATCAGAGCATCCACGACCTGAAAATGATACCCCGGGTAGATGTAAAGCCCCGTTTCCATGCTCCCCGCCCGCACCTCTCCGCCGCCGGCGGCCATGGACTCCAGCGTCCGCACCGCCGTCGTCCCGGAGGCGATGACACGCCCGCCCCGGGCCCGGCACTCCCTCACCGCCTGCGCCGTCGCTTCGGGGATTTCACAGGGCTCTTTATGGATCACATGGCCGCGGATATCCTGTGACTTGACCGGCCGGAACGTCCCCAGCCCCACGTGAAGCGTCACCCACGCCCGGTGAACGCCCAGGGCGTCGATACGCTCCAGAAGCTCCGGCGTGAAGTGCAGGCTCGCCGTCGGAGCGGCCACGGAGCCGTCCCGCCGGGCAAAAACCGTCTGATAGGCCGTACGCCACTCATCCCCGCTGCCATGGATATAGGGCGGCAGGGGCACATGTCCGGAGGCGTTGAGAAAAGCCAGGATATCCGTCCCGGCGATGCGCACCTGACGTATCCCTCCGGGTTCTTCCCCTTCAATGTGAAGGCACCGGTCCCCCACGCGCACCACTGCCCCCGTGTGCAGCTTCCGTCCCGGACGGACCAGGGCCTGCCACAGACTGAAGTCCGCCCCCCCGGAGCAGGCCTCCTGCCGGGCAAGGGGCCGGAGCAGAAACACCTCCGCCTTTCCCCCGCCGGGCACGCGCGTCCCCAGAAGGCGGGCCGGAAGGACGCGGGTGTCGTTCAGGATCAAAAGATCCTCCGGCCTCAGACAGTCCACAATGTCCCGGAAATGCCGGTGCTGAATCTCCCCGGAGCTCACGCTCCAGACCATAAGACGGGAGGAGTCCCTCGGCTCGGCCGGCGTCTGGGCGATACGATCCTCCGGGAGGAGGTAATCATAGGAATTCAGGTCAAACAGCGCGTCCTCAGGGACCGCGTGCTCTGTCCGGGAAAGGCTCATTGGTAGCGCCTGACCGCAGTTCCCGGATAATAATATGTCAGAATGCGTTCCGCATTCCAACCGTTTTTGGCCAGCGCCATCGCACCCCACTGGGACAGACCGACGCCATGTCCCCAGCCTCTGCCGTAAAAGAGAAAAGTGTCCCCTGAACGGGCAACGGTAAAACCGCCCTTGCTGCTCTCTGGCGCAGAGGGAACAGGAAGAGACGGAACTGACTTTGAGGAACGCCTTTCCTTTTTCATGGCTGCAATGGGCGTTCTATTCGTCCGTTTGAGCCCAAGATTATAATAATCCCTTTTCTTCCCCGGGTTTGAAAGCATATCGATAATCTCCAGCGTTTGAAAGACGCCTTCTGCCGTCATCTGAGAGAGCAGTTTGGCCTCTTCAAGGCTCAGGCCGCCGGATTTGTCCTGCATCGGGGCCGGCTCCTGTCCAGCCGCGCGGGACCTGGACGCAGCGGCCTTTGATGAGGCCGCTGAAGCCGTGGGCGTCAGCATCGTACTCTTCAGAAGCGATGCTCCCATCGACAGACGAAACTGGCTGGCTTTAAGGGTCCGGGTCCCCTTTGCGCCCACGAAGGTCATATTCACGGCGCGCCCTCCCCTATCCACCTCAGAGACACGCACCTCCGAAATCGGGGCGATATTTCCTCCCCCGGAGGTCTTTGCCACGGCCCTCTCCACCGTGCTTCGGGGAATCTTTGCGGACCAGGAGGAAACCGGCGATGTATACGCGATGGGCTCGGCGACTCCCGTAAGATAAGGAACCCTCTCCCCCCACACGTGGGCATTGTTTGCCGTGTACCCTCCGCTGTCGGAGTGGAAGGGAGTGAAGGCAAGCTGCTTTCCATAAGTCAGAACAAGATCTGCCGTGCTGGACACAGCCTTGTTTGTCTTTGCTGTCTCAACCCCGGCCCCGCGATAGACCTGGTCGCTCACCGTGTCTACAACGTCATAGCCTCTTTGGGCCCGATCCAGACTCTTCCTCAGAGCGTAGGTGCGCGAGATGATGGCCTGAGCCCGGAGCGCCTCGGCGGGCCAGGACGCTCCCACCTCAGCGGGCAGCACCCCGCAAAGGTACTGTTCAACATCCAGGACATTCAGCAGCCCGGCCTTCTGCGTCACCATAAAAATGCCGCGGTACTGCCGGCCGTTGAAACGCAGTAGGCCCTGGCTCATGATGTGCACGGGCAGAGAAAAGGCTTTTCCTCCCACAATCACGCGGGCGCCAGTCACCTTCAGGGACGCGGACTTTCCCAGAGCAAAGGTATTCCCGCTGCTCGACAATGTCATCGTCCCGTCCGAGGCAATGGCATAATCTCCCGTCTGGGAGAGGCGGACATAGATGTTCCTGGCCCCGGCCGCAGGGGCCAGAAGGAGCCAGAACAAAAAAACAGCAAAAAACCGCCTTGACGCAGCTGCTTTCATCAGAAGTCTCAATCCTCCTCAAAGGGCAGGCGCAGTCCGTCCCGGAACTGAAGCTCAGAGGGAGCTGCCTTTCCAAGGTAGGCATAGGCGCCGGAGGTGGCGCGCCGTCCCCGCGGGGTCCGCTCAAGCAGCCCTTTCTGAATCAGATAGGGCTCGTAGATGTCCTCTATGGTCTGGGCATCTTCATTCAGCGCTGCGGCAATTGTCCCCAGCCCGACGGGCCCCCCGTCAAAGAGCTCAATGATTGTCCGCAGAATACGCCGGTCCCCCTCGTCCAGCCCCTGGGCGTCAATATCCAGCATATCCATCGCCCGTACGGCAATCTCCGCATCCACATCACCGGAGCCCTGAACGGCCGCCACATCCCGCACCCGTCTCAGGAGCCGAAGCACCACCCGGGGCGTCCCCCGGGCCCGGCTGGCGATTTGAAGGGCCGCTTCCTCCGACATCCGCACGTTCAGAACCTCCGCCGCGCGGAGGGCAATATGCGCCAGTTCCCCGGCCTCGTAGAGGTCAAGCTGCTCCGTGATGCCAAACCGCGCCCGAAGCGGCGAGGTCAGCAGTCCCAGCCGCGTCGTCGCCCCGCAGAGGGTAAAGCGCGGAAGGGTGAGGCCAATGGTCTTGGCCAGCGGCCCCTTGCCCACCACGATGTGCAGCATGAAGTCCTCCATCGCAGGGTAGAGAATCTCCTCCACCTGGGCCGGCATCCGGTGAATCTCATCGATAAACAGGACGTCGTTGCGCTCAACATTCGAAACGATGGCCGCCAGGTCCCCCGCGCGTTCAAGGGCCGGTCCCGTCGTCGTGCGGAGCTGGCCCCCCATCTCCTGGGCAATGATGCCGGCAAGGGTCGTCTTGCCCAGCCCAGGAGGGCCGTAAAAGAGGATATGATCCAGCGGCTCGCCCCGCCCTCTCGCGGCGTCGATGTAGATGCGCAGCTTTTTCCGCAGTTTCTCCTGGCCAATGAACTCCGACAGGGAGCGGGGCCGGACGGTCGCGTCCTCCGGCAGACGGGGCGCAGAGAATATCCGCGGGGACGGCTCTGACTCCGGATTGCTCACGCCCCGTGGCTGGGCCGAATCGTCCGCGCCATAGGTGTCATAAGGCTGAATGGGTTCGTTGTCTGCCACTTGTTACCGCCCTCCCTTATGGAGTTCCCTCAGCGCAAGTTTTAACATTTTTTCCTCATCCATGCGGTCGAAGTCCTCCCCCTGCGCCGCGCGCAGAAGCGCGAGGACCGAGCTCACATCCGCCTGGGGGAAGCCCAGGGACAGCAGCGCCTCCGCCACCGTGTCCGCGGCCCGTGAGGAAGCCAGCGCCGCCCCTCCCGCCGCGGGAACAGAGTCCGCCAGTCCCTCCGGCAGCAGGTTCCTCAGTTCGAAACACAGCCGGTCCGCCGTTTTTTTGCCAATCCCCGGCACGCGGGTGAAGGCCGCCGCGTCCGCCAGCGACACCGCCCGCAGCACCTCGTCCACTGAAAGCGCTGAGAGGATGGCCATGCCCGTCCGGCCGCCCACCCCTTTGATCGTCGTCACCCTGAGGAAGAGCTCCCGCTCCCGCTCCGAGGCAAAACCATAAAGCGCCACGCCCGCCTCCGATATCTGGAGGTAAACTGTCAGCCGGACGGTCTCCCCCACACGGCACAGCCCCATCGCGGCCCGTGAACACAGCACATCAAAGCCCAGGCCGTTCACGTCCAGCAGAACGGAGTTTCCTGACGCGTTCAGGACCTCGCCCCTCAGGGAACGGATCACGGCAGGCTCCCGGTCCTCTCCAGCGCCAGCCCCGTGATGGCGGCGGCCAGAGCGTCGGCTGTGTCATCCGGCTTCGGGACCGTGTCGAGGTCAAGGAAACGCTGCACCATCCGCTGCACCTGCGTCTTGTCCGCCCCTCCTGTGCCGCAGAGAGCCAGTTTAATCTGGTTCGGCTTCGGCTCGAGGACCGGAAGGCCGTGCTGCGCCGACAGGAGCATCACAATCCCCCTGGCCTGCCAGACGTACTCCGCCGTCGTGGTGTTGTGCCCGAAGAACAGACGCTCCACGGACATAAAATCCGGCCCGTCCCCGCCCTCCGGGGAAACAATCTGCTCTCCCAGCTCCTCATAAATCTGAAGAAGCCTCTGGGTGAAGGGCAGCTTTGGGCTTGTCTCAATACAGCCATAGCGCAGGGCACGAAGGCGGGAGCCGGACTGCTCCACCACCCCGTACCCCACGCGGGCCAGCCCCGGATCGACGCCAAGACAAACCCTCCCCCTGGGGGAAGGGACCTCAGAGTCCTGCCGGGAAAGGGGAGGCACTCCCCCGTTATTCAGCGTCAAGCTGGGACGCAACCTCGTCCGGAATGTCGACGTTTGAGTAGACGTTCTGGACGTCGTCGTGCTCCTCCAGTGCGTCGAGGAGGCGCATAACCTTGCGCGCCGACTCCACATCCGACACCGTGACAGGCGTCTTGGCAATCTGTGAGACCTCCGCGCTCTCCACCACGTATTTGGCCGCCTCAAGGGCCTTCTGAAGCCCGTCCAGGTCGCTGGGCTCACAGTAAACCGTGAAGCCGCCGTCGGAGGCCTCCATGTCCGACATCCCCGCATCAAGGCCGCAGGCCATCAACTCGTCCTCGTCCAGGCCTTCGCCCTTGACCTCGATGACGCCCCGCCGGTCGAACATCCATGCCACACTGCCGCCCTCGCCCATCTGACCGCCGTTGCGGGTCAGGAGGGCGCGGATCTCCGGCGTCGTGCGGTTGCGGTTGTCCGTCATCACATCCACCAGCACGGCGACGCCTGCGGGCCCGCGGACCTCGTAGGTCAGCTCGTCATAGCTCACATCGCCCAGTTCACCCGTGCCGCGCTTTATGGCGCGGGTAATGTTGTCCATGGGGACGCTGACGGCCTTGGCGCGCTCGATGGCGGTCTTGAGACGCATATTCATGCCGGGGTCGCCGCCGCCCTCTTTGGCCGCAATGATGATGGCGCGGACCAGTTTCTGGAAGAGGTTGCCCCTCTTGGCGTCCTGCGCCGCCTTACGGTGTTTGATGTTCGCCCATTTGGAATGTCCTGACAAAATAAATCACCTCAAAAAAATTTCAGCTTGTCGTCAGGGGAAAATGCCCCCTAAAGAACTTTACTATTATAAAGTATAATTTCTTCCCGCGGTCACAGAATCCGGCATACAGGCACCGGACGGCGCTTATGGCCGCTTCTGCGCCGGAGTTCCTCGATGCGGTCCCGGACCCTTGGCTCCGCTTCGCCTGTCAGCAGATAACGGTCCAGATCTTCGTAGGAGAAGCCCATCTCCCCCTCATCCGTCTGCCCTTCCCACAGGCCGGCGGTGGGGGCCTTCACGATAATCCGCTCCGGCACGTCCAGAACTCTGGCTGCGGCCCGGACCTCCGTTTTAAACAGGTCCGCCAGAGGCCAGAGGTCCGACGCAGAATCACCGTACTTGGTGAAATACCCCGTCTCGTACTCAGAACGGTTGCTCGTTCCGCAGACCAGCAGGTTCTCTGTCTGTGCCGCGGCGTAGAGCGTGGACATCCGCAGCCGGGCCTTGAGGTTCGCGCCCGCCATCCGGGAAAGGGTGACCTTCGCCCTCTCCAGTTCACCGGACAACGCATCAAAAGCCGCTGTCAGGTCCACCGTCCGGCAGGGAATGTCCAGAGCTTCCGCCGTGAGAAGGGCGTCCTCCGCGTCCACAGAGGCACTGTGGCAGGGCAGGATAAGGGCCAGCATATCATGGCCGAAGACACGTCTGCCCAGCGCGGCCACGACGGCGGAGTCCACGCCGCCAGACAGGCCGACAGCAATTCCCTTTGCTCCGGCCTTTTCCACCTCGGCCCTCAGCCATTCCTCAACACACTCCACAATTCTTTCCCCATCGCGAAAACTCAAGCGGCTCCCTCCCCGCAAAACTCAGTGATATTTTATTATAACGCACCCTGTCCTTTCCTGAACAGACAGACCGGAACGTCCTCCATCCGCAGGCTTGTCCTCCCGCCGTGAAAAATTAAACTTGCGCGCTGGCCGACAAGCTGTAAAATATGAATAAGAGGTTCCGGACAACACTCCGGGATGAATCTATATTTCTTAAGGAGGCTGTATCGTTATGAAGAAGTTGTTTGCCCTGTTCCTGATTCTGGTGGTGGCGCTGAGCGCTTCCGCAGCCGTGGCGGCACCTGTGAAGCTGACCTACGCCGAAGTCAACCCTGTGAAGGGTACGATTGTCGGTCAGGTTGCCCTGTCCTTCAAGCAGAAGGTTGAAGAGCTTTCCGGCGGCGAGATCGTGATCGATATCCAGGACAGCGGCGTGCTGGGTTCTGAGGCTCAGGTCCTTGACGGCATCCTGGGCGGCGGCGACACCGTGGACATCTCCCGCATCTCCGCGTTTGCTCTGACCAGCTACGGCTGCCAGAAGGCCATGTTGCTTTCCATACCCTACACCTTCGTGAGCCGCGAGCATTTCTGGAAGTTCGCCAACAGCCCTCTGGCTGCTGAGTTTCTGGCTGAGCCCCAGACCATCGGTCTGCCGCTGCGCGGCATTTGCTACGGTGAGGAGGGCTTCCGTCACTTCTTCCTTAAAGATGCTGTCAGCGGAATCAAGGACCTCAAGGGCAGGAAGATCCGCGTCTCTGACGACCCCGTCATGACGGGCATGGTCCGCGACCTCGGCGCCAGCCCCACGGTCGTCTCCTTCACGGAGCTTTACAGCGCCCTTCAGACCGGCGTGACCGACGGTGCGGAGCAGCCCATCGCCAACTACAAGTCCAACTCCTTCCAGGAGGTTGCCCCCTACCTGCTGCTTGACGGCCACACCCTGGGCGCCATTCAGATCGTCGTGGCGGACACCGGCTGGAACAAGCTGAACGATAAGCAGCGCGGCTGGCTCATGGAGGCCGGCAAGTACGTGCAGCAGGAGAACGCGAAGATCTCCGCCGCCGCTGAGGAGAAGGTCCTCGATGAACTGAAGGCCGCCGGAATCCACGTTATCGAAGTTCCGGACAAGACTCCCTGGGTTGAGGCCTGCCAGAACACCATCAAGGCCAACACCGCCAGCCAGGCCGAGCTCTACAAGCAGCTCGTCGATATGCAGTAGTACCCGCTTCGTAAAACATCCATGAGCACGGGGCGCAGGGAGCTGATACAGATGTATCCCCCTGCGCCTTTTTGAAACTCAGACCTGGTGGCTTCAGGGGGCCATTTTCCCCTGAGTTTAGCATCGGAAAGGAGCGAATGACGCCGTGCCCGGCATCTTTAAGACACTGGAGAAACTTCGCCCGGTCTATGACTGGACGGACAAGATTATTATGTTTATCTGCAAACTGCTCCTGATTGGCGACATCGCCATCACGACAATGGCGGTGACGGGGCGCTATGTCTCCTTTATCCCCGACCCTGCATGGAGCGAACAGATGGTTCTGACCCTCATGGTTTATATGGCGGTGCTCTCCGCAACGCTGGCCATCCGCCGGCGCGCCCACATCCGCATGACCGCCTTCGACAAGTACCTCCCCCGGAAATTGGTCAACACACTGGACCTGATAGCCGATCTCTCTGTGCTGGGGCTGGGCGTTGTCATGCTTGTGTACGGCATAAAGGTCTGCAACTCCCCCCTGGCCCGCTTCGGCAAGTACGAGTCCCTTCCGCAGCTGAGCCGCGTGTGGATGTACCTTCCTGTGCCCATTGCGGGAGCCGGGATGATTATCTTCGAGCTGGAGCAGGTCTTTCAGCGTCTGGAGTCCTTTTTCTCTGTCGAAAATAAGGAGGCCGCATGATGACCGGGGAGCTGATGAGTGTTGAAAATTTTGCCACCCTTGTCCTGCTGGGAAGCTTCTTCGCCATGATTCTGCTGCGTTTCCCCATCGCCTACGCCGTGGGGCTCTCCACCGTGTTCTGTCTGCTGGCTCAGGGTCAGGCCCTTGTCACCATGCCCCAGCAGATGGTGAAGGGAATCTGGTCCTTCAGCCTCATGGCTGTGCCTTTCTTCATCACCATGGGCGTCCTCATGGGGACAGGCGGCATTTCA
Source organism: Fretibacterium sp. (assembly GCA_024695065.1). Classification (GTDB taxonomy): domain Bacteria; phylum Synergistota; class Synergistia; order Synergistales; family Aminobacteriaceae; genus JAFUYV01. The sequence continues at coordinate 26,422 of JAILIX010000099.1, forward strand.
GATAAGCTGATTGCCCTTGCCAACTCCCTGGTGGGCTGGATGCGCGGCGGGCTGGCGATGGTGAACATCGTGGCGTCGTACTTCTTCGGCGGCATCTCCGGATCCGCTTCGGCAGACACGGCTTCACTGGGGTCCATCCTCATCCCCATGATGGTGGATCAGGGCTACGATGCGGACTTCTCCACAGCCGTCACCATCACATCGTCCTGCGAAGGGCTGCTGGTGCCGCCCAGCCACAACATGGTCATCTACGCGACAACGGCGGGCGGGGTGTCCGTCGGGGCGCTGTTCATGGCGGGCTACCTGCCCGGCGCACTGCTGGCCATCTCGCTGATGGTGGGGTCCTATATCATTTCCGTCAAGCGCAACTATCCCAAGGGCGAGCCCTTCAGCCTGCTCAACTTCTTCAGGCAGCTTGCAAAATCCTTCTGGGCTCTGGCAGCGGTGCTGATTGTCGTTGTGGGCGTGGTGGGCGGCGTGTTCACGGCCACGGAGTCCGCAGCCATCGCGGTGGTGTACTCCCTGTTCGTGTCCGTGTTCATCTACCGGGGACTGAACTGGCGCGGCGTGTGGAGGGCGCTGGATACCTGCGTCGAGACGCTGGCGATTGTACTTATCCTGATTGCCACCTCAGCGGCTTTCGGCTACTGTCTGACCACGCTTCACGTGCCGGCAAAGGCGGCTGCGCTCATCACGACCGTGTCGCAGAACCCCGTTGTTGTGGCTCTGCTGCTGAACCTCATTCTTCTGGTGCTTGGCTGCATCATGGACATGGCGCCGATTATCCTTATCGCAACGCCCATCCTTCTGCCCGTGGCACAGTCTATCGGCATCACCACCGTGCAGTTCGGCATCATGGTCATCCTGAACTGCGGGATTGGCCTTCTGACGCCGCCGGTGGGCGCAGTGCTGTTCATCGGGTCGGCGGTGGCGAAGCTGCCCATGGAAAAGGTGGTCAAGGCGACGCTGCCCTTCTATCTGTGCATGCTGATTACGCTGATGCTGCTGACCTTTGTGCCGGCAATCAGCCTGTGGCTGCCGGCGATGTTCGGCTACGCGATGTAGCCCCGCAAGGAGGAATCGTTCATGAAGTGCGCAACCTGCGGGGCCCCGATTGAGGCTGGGATGGAGAAGTGCCCCTACTGCGGCTCAACCACGAGTTACGGAGAGACGCTTCTGGAGGAGAAGATCCGCCGGAAAGAGAACGCGGAACGGCAGAAGCGGATTGAGAATCTTCCCAGGATGAAGTTCGTCTCCGGCGCGTTCATTCCGCTTCTCTATTTCTTCACGCTATGCTGGTACGCGCCCATCTGGTATGGACTGAGGATGCGCTCGCTGAACGCGCTGAACCCGCCCCACGCTCTGCCCGCGTGGGCCGTGGGGCTGTACAATCTGACGTGGCTGGCCATCATCATCCTCTCCGGCTGGGAGGAACAGTTTGGGCTTACCCCGGAGCAGGGGAAATTTATCTTGAATTCCCTGCTGGGGGTGGCGACGGCACTCTCCATGTGGCTGGCCCTCCTGACCCGGAGCATCCTTCAGAGCTACGCGGCAAAGTTTCTGGAGGGCAACATCGCGGTCCACACGGTCGCCCCGTCGAACGTCCTCCTTCTCCTTTTCGGGCCCATGTACCTTCAGTACCAGATCAACAATATGATTTCAATGGAGCTCCTGGCCCCGCAGATATAACGAAAGTTATAAGGGAAAGGAAAAAAGCGGCCCTTTTTCAGGGCCGCTTTGCTTTTGAGTACGCCGCCTCATCCGCAACCAGCGTCACATCATCGTGGAGCTGCAGAATCGACCCCGGCACTTCCGGCGTCACGGGCCCGAAAAAGACCTTCTGAACGGCGTCCGCCTTATCCTCGCCGGAAACCGCCACAAGGATCTTCCGTGCCCGGAGAATGGAGCGGATGCCCATCGTATAGGCCTGTGTGGGCATCGTTTCCCCCCCGGTCTCAAAGAAACGGTGGTTGGCCTCCAGCGTGCTGGCCGTGAGATCCACGCAGTGAACGTCCTTTTCAAAGACGCCTCCCGGTTCGTTGAACCCGATATGGCCGTTCCGCCCCAGCCCCAGGAGCTGCAGATCCGGCGCGCCGAGGGAGGCAAGCAGCGCATTATAGGCCCGGCAGGCCTCCCCGCTGTCCGCAATGCGCCCGTCGGGCATGTGGGTGTTCTCGCTCTTCAGGTTCACACGGTCAAAGAGATGACTGCGCATATAATGAATATAGCTCTGTCCGCTCTCAGCCCCCAGCCCCTTGTATTCGTCCAGATTCACCGTCACAACCTCCGAGAAGTCCAAATCCCCCTTCTCGTACCACTCCACAAGCTGATCATAGATGCCGATGGGGGTGGAACCCGTCGCCAGTCCCAGTATGCAGTCCGGTTTCAGAATAATCTGAGCGGAAATAATATTGGCTGCGCGGCGGCTCATCTCCGCGTAATCCTTCGTGACATAAATTCTCATATTCATCAGGACCTATTCCTCCTGTATCAGAGCCTGCCCCACGGGCCTGGAGAGGTCGAGGCTCCGTATAATCCTTCGGAGAGGCAGGACGCTCCCGGGGTTGACAGAGAGCTCGTCCACGCCCATCCTGAGGAACGTCTCCGTCAGAGACGTGTCCGCCCCCAGCTCGCCGCAGATGCCCACCCAGATGTTGTGCCTGCGGGCAGCCTCGACGGTCATGCGGATCAGCCGCAGCACCGCCGGGTGGTGAGGGTCGGAGAAGGGCTCCAGCTTCGCGTTCTGCCGGTCGATGGCGCAGGTGTACTGAGTCAGGTCGTTCGTGCCCAGGGAGAAGAAGTCCACTTCCTCCGCCAGCTCATCCGCACACAGCGCCGCGGCGGGCGTCTCAATCATAATCCCCACCTCAAAGGGACTGATCTTAACCCCATCGCCCTCCAGCTCGCGCCGGCACTCCTCCAGAATTTCCCTGCATTCCCGCACCTCCCGGAGGCTGATGATCATGGGAAACATGATGCCCAGTCTGCCGAAGGCCGAGGCGCGCAGAAGCGCACGAAGCTGCCTCCTGAAGAAATCCCTCCGGGTCAGGCAGATGCGGATGGCCCGGTAACCCAGCGCGGGGTTCTCCTCCCTGTCCAGATTCATGTAGCCGATGGTCTTGTCCGCCCCGATATCACAGGTGCGGATGATGACCTGCCTGGGAGCCAGGGTCTTCAGAACGCGCTTATAGGCCTCGAACTGCTGGTCTTCCGTGGGGTCCGTCCGGCTGTTGAGGTAGACGAACTCCGAGCGGAAGAGCCCTACACCCTCCGCGTCGTTTGCCAGCACCGCGTCCACGTCGTCCGGTCCCCCGATATTGGCGAAGACCCTGACACTGCGGCCGTCCATCGTGGTGCTGGAGGCGCCCATGAGCTGCCGGAGCAGGGCCTCCTTCTCCAGGTCCCTGCTCCGCCGCCCGGTGAAGGACTCAACGAGGTCCTGCGTCGGCTCAATGTACAGGCAGGCGTTGTATCCATCCAGAATGGCAAACTTTCCATCCCAGTCCTCCGAGATGTCCCTGCACTGAATGAGGGCCGGCAGGTTCATGCTCCGGGCCAGAATCGCCGTGTGGCTGCTGGCGCTGCCCTCCCTCGTGACAAACCCCAGCAGAAGGGACTTATCCAGCTTCACCGTCTCCGAGGGCGTGAGGTCCTCCGCCACAAGGATGAAGGGCTCCGTCCCCTGCTCATTGTCCGTATCCCTGCCCAGCAGAACGTCCAGCATCGCGTTCTTCAGGTCAACCACGTCGGCGCTGCGGGCCTGAAAATAAGGGTCCTCCATGTCGCGGAACATCTGCGCCGCGTTGTCGAAAGCCTCCTGCACCGCGTACCCGGCCCTGTGCCGCTGCTTCAGAATAATCTCAGTGCAGGCTTCGACCAAATCCTCGTCGTCCAGCATCAGTTCATGGGCCTCAAAGATAGCCGCGCTTTCCTCGCCCGCACTCTGCCGCGCCCTCTCGTAAAGGACGCGCTGCTGTTCCTGAACCCGGATCCGCGCCTGCTCAAACCGGGCCAGTTCCGCTGCTGTGTCCTCCGTCAGCGAATCGTCAATGTCACAGACAGAAGCGCGGCAGATGCGTATCCTGCCTATCGCAATTCCCTCTGCGGCCTTTATCCCGCCAGCCGTTCTCATGCTCCAGGCGTCCTTTACAGGTTCTCTTTCAGGAACTTCTCGACGGCAGACGCGCACGCCTCCTCGTCATCGCCCTCAACCTGCACGGTGACCGTGTCCCCCTGTTTGATGCCCATGCCCATGAGCTTCATCAGGGCCCCGACCCTGGCGCTCCTGCCGTCCCTGATAAAGGTGGTTGTGCTGCTGAACTTTTTGGCCTCCCTGCCGAGAAGCCCCGCAGGGCGCGCGTGAAGCCCCAGTGGATCTGTGATGGTGTAAGTAAATTCCTTCATGACGGTATCTCCCTTTTGCTCACTCTGTCAGGAGGAAGCAAGGCTAAAGGATCCCCTCGCCGAACTTCACTCCGTCGTAATCGCCGCTGTTGGTCAGCAGAACGGCCACTGTCTCCGGGTGTCCGGCCGCCTTTATCTTGCCTCGGTCGAAGGTCATGATTTTCTGCCCCATCTTCACTCTGTCGCCCTCCCGGACAAGGGGCTCAAAGCCGTCGCCTTTCATCGCCACGGTGTCCATGCCCACATGGATCAGCAAATCCATGCCGCCGGGCCCGGCAATGCCGATGGCGTGCCGGCTGTCCGCCACAAAAGAGACCTCACCGTCAAAGGGGGCATAGATCACATTGTCCTCCGGCTCAATGCCCACCCCCTGCCCCAGCGTGCCGGCGGCAAAAACGGGGTCGCCAATCTCCGTGTAGGGGATAACCTTGCCCAAAACGGGCTGGCCCACCTTCCCGGCGGAACAGAGGATGACCGGGGTCATCACCATCTCCTCCACACATTTTCGATAATCCAGCGCCATGAGGATCCCCCTTTTTTTACATAAGATCAAGTTCCGCAAAGGCCCGGAACAGGCCGTTTTCATCGACGGGCGGACACACAAGGTCCGCCATCTTCTTCAGGGCCCTTGCGCCGTTGCCCATACAGACGCTTGTGCCGACGGCCTGCATCATTTCCACGTCGTTCATGCTGTCACCAAAGCCAACGGTATCCTCCCGCGGGACACCAAATTTTTCACGGATTATCTCCACTCCCCGCCCCTTGTCGAACTTCCGGTTGATGAGCTCGCTGTTGATGATTCCCCCCCGCTCCTTCCATTCCTGGATGACGAAATGAAAATCCTTCTCCAGCTGAGCCATGGCCGCTTTCAGCTGTTCCAGCTTCAGGCACAGCACCACGACCTTGTAAATGGGGCTCCCGTCGTACCTGGACATGGGAAGCAGGCCCAGGTTGTCCACCAAAATCCGCCGCCACCGCTCAATCTCGCTGTTGCCCTCCGGCTGTCCGGATTCAGCCCCCTCATTCCTCGGAGACGAGAGAAGTTCCTTCAGGTTTTCGTCGCCCCAGGCGCCGTCCTTTGCCTCAATGGTGCAGAAGACGCCGCTTCGGTGCAGGATTTTTAACGCGACATCCCGCTGTCCGTCCGTCATGGGACAGTCGAACAGAATCTGCTCATCCCGGCCCGTCCCGACAGCCACATACCCCCCCGCACAGGAGACCATACCGTCAAAGCCATACTTCAGAAGGGGTTTCAGCATATACGGGTTGCGCCCCGTGCAGAGGAATACCTTGTTCCCTTTTTCCCGCGCTTTTTTGATCGCCGCAGCCGCACTCTCCGGAGGGTCATTCTCCCCGGGACGGGTCAGCGTCCCGTCAATATCCAGAAAAATAAGCTTCAATCCATCCCCCTCTTACCCGCCTGTATCCAGTTCACGGAATGTGAATAAAAAGGCGCGGAGCAGGGGCTCCAGGGGAGCCCCCCACTCCAGGCCTTCCTTAAAACAAGGTGACTCAGATCATCTTCCTCAGTTCGTCATGGACAAACTGCACCTTTGTCCCCACCACGACCTGAACGCTGGTCTTGGAAGGACGGAAAACCCCCGGCACACCGGCGGACCTGATTTTCTTCTCGTCCACCTGGGTGTAATCGTTGACCTCGGCGCGGATACGCGTGGCGCAATAGTCAAACTCCTTCAGATTTGCCTTTCCGCCCAGCCCCTCAAGGATGATGGCGGCCATGGCCGTGAAGTCGTCGTTCCCCAGCTTGACGTGTTTCTCCGCCTCAAAGTCATCATCCTCACGGCCCGGCGTCTTGAGGTTGAAGGCCGTGATGACGCCGCGGAACACGAAATAATAGACCACAGCAAAACCAAGACCAATGGGGATGATGAGAAGCGGGTTGACCGCCATGGGGGCCTTGAAGCTCAGAATGTAGTCCACCATACCGGCGCTGAAGTTGAAGCCGCAGCGCACGGGCAGCCAGGCGCAAAGCGCGGCGGAAACACCCGTGAGAATCGCGTGGACAATGTAGAGCACGGGAGCCATGAACATGAAGGAGAACTCCAGCGGCTCCGTGATGCCCGTGAAGAACGACGCCAGTGCACCCGCCACCATGAGGCTCGCGACGACCTTTTTGCGCTCGGGACGGGCTGTGTGATACATCGCCAGAGCGCCCGCCACAAGGCCGAACATCATCACGGGGAAGAAGCCGGTCATGTACATTCCCGTCACGCCCAGCGTTCCCGTGCCGGCCCAGAAGTTGCCCAGGTCGTTGATGCCCGCCGTGTCAAACCAGAAGACGGCGTTCAGCGCGTGATGAAGGCCAAAGGGAATCAGAGCGCGGTTGAGCATGGCGTAGAGCCCAGCTCCCACGGGCCCCATGCCAAGGATAGAGATGCCGAACTGAACCAGGGAGTTGTAGACCACCGGCCACACATAGTACAGCACGATGGAGGCCACAATGGAGGCCAGCGCCGTCACGATGGCGACGCAGCGCCGCCCGCTGAAGAAAGCCAGCCAGTCTGGAAGGCGGGCATTCTTGAAGCGGTTATAGCAGCCTGCTCCGAGAAGACCGGCAAAGATACCGATAAAGGCGTTCTGAATTTTGCCGAAGGCCGCCGGGACCTGGGATACCTCCACGCCGCGGTACATGGCCACCGCGCCGCTGGACAGCAGCGTCGTGATCATGAGCCAGGAGACGAGGCCCGCCAGGGCGGAGGTGCCGTCCTTGTCCGACGCCATGCCGATGGACACGCCGATGGCGAAGAGGATGGGAATCTGGTCGATGATGGCAGACGCGGCCTTGATGCAGAACGCCGCATAGAGGCTGTTGGCTCCCCAGCCCGTGGGGTCGAGCCAGTAGCCGATGCCGTAGAGAATGCCCGCCGCCGGCAGACAGGCGACCGGGAGCATTAACGACTTGCCAATACGCTGAAGGTACTTCATCATAACGCAATTCCTCCCTATCGGATTGAATTCAGCAGGGGGAAGCCCCCTGAAACCCTACAAAGACAGGGGGCCTGTCTCGGCCCCCTGTCTTGATCACTGACGGAGATTACTCCTCGAAATAGACGTTGCGGAAGGAGTGGACCTCAAACGGGTCAACCTGGAACCCCTTGACGACCTTGCGGACACCGGCGGTTCCCACTTCGTTGTGCAGGTAAATCATCGGAAGCTGCTCGTTGATGTAGAGCTGCATTTCCTTATAGACCTTCGCGCGCTCCTCACCGTCCGGCAGACTGCGGCCCTTGGCCAGCAGTGAATCCAGCTTCTTGTCATCAAACGTGGTGTAGTTGGTGCCGGCGTTGGACTCCAGCAGCCCCGCCACAGCGTAGTCCGGATCAGGCACGGAAAGTCCCCAGCCCAGCAGGAACACGTCATGTGACCTCTGCTGAAGGGCCTGAAGGTACGCGCCCCACTCCTGCTGGACGATCTCGGTCTTGATGCCGAGCTCCGCCAGCTGAGCCTGGATGATCTGGGCCATGTCCACGCGCTCCTTGCGCTCGTTGGAACGGATGACGAAGCTGAGGGACGAAGGATCGACGCCGGCCTCTGCAAAGAGCTTCTTCGCCTTCTCCACGTCGCGCTCGTGAACAGGCAGCTCGCCGTCAATGGAGTACTTCGTCACGGATGGAATGAGCGAACGGGGGCTCTTGCCCAGACCGCGGAACACCGCCGCCTCAATCCGCACTGTGTCCAGAGCCGCGAAAATAGCCTGACGCACTCTCACATCGTCAAAGGGCTTCTTGTGAACGTTGAAGCCCATGTAGGTGGTGGAGGGCAGGACGACGCGCTGAAGCTCCAGCTCCGGGTTTTCTTCGATGCGGGACACCTCGATGGGGGGAACGGGGTAGGCGATGTCGACAGCGCCGGTCTCCAGCTCGATGGTGCGGTTCGTGGGCTCCGGGATGGAGCGGACAGTCAGGGTCTTGTACTTCGCCTTCTCGCCCCAGTAGTCATCGAAGCGCTCGAAGGTGTAGTGGTCACCCTTCGCCCACTCCTTGAACTTGAACGGCCCTGTGCCGACGGGGTTCATGCCGTAGTCATCGCCCGCGGCCTCGACGGCCTTCTTGTTGACGATGTTGCCCCAGCTGTGGACCAGGGAGGAGAAGAAGGGGAAATTGACCTTCTTCAGGTGCAGGATGATGGTGTAGTCATCCACGATCTCCACGTTGTCCAGGTCCTGAGAGTAGGTGTGGATGTGGCTCCCGGCAGGGGTGTTGGCCCGCTCAAGGGAGAACTTCACGTCCTCGGCCTTCATCTCCTCGCCATTGTGGAACTTGACGCCCTTGCGCAGGACCATCTTGTAATCCTTGTCGGTCAGGAACTCCCAGCTCTCAGCCAGGCCGGGACGAATCGTGCCGTCGGGATTCAGGAAGATCAGCGTGTCATAGATGTGCGAGCACGCGCGGGAGGTCGGGTAGTCGTTGTGCCCGATGGGGTCCAGCGTCGTGGGGTCGTACTGGTCGGCCACGACGAGGGTGTCCTTCGCCGCGAACGCCGCGCCGCACAGCGCCAGCGTCAAAACCAAAGCCGCGATAAAGCTCTTTCTCAAAACAATCCTCTCCTTATTGAGAATTTTTCTATCCCAAAGGAAGCCCCGGCAGAGCCCCCTCAAGGTCCCAAAAATTTCTTTCTAACGATGCCAGACGGACTCGCCGTCAATCAGAGTCGCCACAACCCGAGTGCGGGCGTCCAGCGGGTCTCCGTCCCACACGGCAAGGTCCGCGTCCCTGCCCGTCTCGATAGTTCCCATGCGCCTCTCAAGTCCAAGGTGCTCCGCTGCATAGACCGTCAGGCTCCTCAGCGCCTCGTCAGGCGGCAGTCCCGCCTTCACGGCCAGAGCCGCGGAAACGACGGCATGCTCAATGGGAATGACGGGGTGGTCGGTGATGAGGCAGAAGTGAACACCCGCCCTCCACAGGGCCGCAGGCGTGTCCCAGGACTTATTCTTCAGTTCTATTTTACACCGTGAGGAGAGTGTGGGGCCCACAGCGGCATAAACTTTCTTCTCCGCCAGCCAGGGCGCGATGAGCCGCCCCTCCGTGCAGTGCTCAATAGTGTATTTCAGATGGAACTCCTCCGCAATGCGCACCGCCGTCTGGATATCGTCCAGACGGTGGCAGTGGACGCGAAGCGGCATCTCGCGCTTCAGCACAGCGGCAAGGGCCTCCATCCCAAGATCCCGCTCAAAGGGCTCCTCTTTTTTCTGCGCGTCCTCTTCCTTGGCAAGGTAGTTCCGGGCCTGAACAAACGCGCTGCGCATCAGCGCCGCGTTGCCCATGCGCGTGGTGGGCAGTTTCTCTTTCGGTTTGTAGACGCTCACGGGGTTCTCCCCCAGCGCCGCTTTCATGCCGGAGGCGGGGATAACGGCCATGCGCTCCACGATATCGGGTTTTGTCTTCAGGGTCATCCCCTGCCCTCCGATGACGTTGGCGCTGCCAGGCAGAGCCTGCACACACGTCACGCCGCCGGACAACGCATCGTTAAAGGCTGTGTCCTGGGGGTAGAGCGCATCCAGCACACGGAGCTGCGGCGTGACGGGATCGGACATATCATTGTCGTCCACCAGAGCTTCCGGGAAATCCTCGGGGCAGACTCCAATGTGAGTGTGCGCATCAATAAGCCCCGGGGTCACACGAAAACCGGAGAGATCGACACACTCCACGCCATTCGTGTCAAAAACGCCGCCCACCTGCGCAATTTTTCCATCCCTGATGAGGATGTCCCGTTGTTCAAAACCGTTGTCGGTCTTTCTGCCGGTCCAGACCAAGGCACCTTTAAGCCAGCGCATTGTACGCTGCAAGGCAGATCCCCTCCCTGAAGAAAAGAAAAACTCCGTTTCCGGCCATTTTGAAAAAGATGGTAGAAACGGAGATACATTCTGGTAGCCCCAACGAGATTCGAACTCGTGTTTTAGCCTTGAGAGGGCTACGACCTAGGCCGCTAGTCGATGGGGCCGTTGAAAGTCAAAGAGGAATTTTCCACGTTTCCCAGAAGCCTTTCCTCTTCTCAACGAAGGAAATATTACCACAGGTTCCCAAATCGTGCAAGCCCCGTTTACAGACCTATCATTTCCGGGATGACCGTCGTCAGCGCCGGAAAGGTAATGACAATGAACTGCACGGCCAGCGCCACCAGAATGAAGGGCCATATCTTGCGGAACAGCTCTCCGATGGGGATTTTTCCGATGGCTGCAACGATGTAGTTGCACGCGCCCACCGGAGGCGTGATCAGGGCAATGGTGACATTCAGGGTCATGACGACACCGAAGTGGAAGGGGTCAATCCCGGCTCTGACGGCGAGGGGCGCGAAGATAGGCGTGAGCAGCGTGAGAACCGCCACCTCCTCCATAAACATACCGACAATAAACACGATGGCGGAGAGGGTGATCAGCAGGAGCCACGGGCGCTCCAGAAGCCCCGCCCCGATGACGAAATCGCTGAACATCTGCGTCACGCGCTCATACTTGAGGTACCACCCCACCACGGAGGCCGCGCCCATGATCAGGAAAATCGCGCTGGAGCTGCGCACAGCCTCATACAGCGACTGGCCCAGGCCCCTGAGGGTGAGCTGGCGCGTGACGAGGAACCCCACGCCGATGCAGTACAGACAGGCCAGCGCGCCGGACTCCGTGGGCGTCACAATGCCCAGGACAATTCCCCCAATGATGATGACAGGGGCTGCCAGCGCCAGGACAGAACGCCGGAGAATGCGCCATTTAGCGCGTCTGACGGCGGCCGTATCCATGATGGGAACGTTGTACCTGCGCGAGTAGTACCAGTTCATAATCATAAAGGCAAGGCCCAGAATGAAGCCTGGAATCACCCCCGCGGCAAACAGCCCGCCGATGGAGGAGTTGGTGAGCGAAGCGTAGATAATCATGAACACACTGGGGGGGATGATGGGGCCGATCAGGGAACTTCCCGCCGTCAGCCCCGCGGCGTAGGCCCGGGGAAAACCCTCCTTCTCCATGGCAGGAATGAGGATGGAACCCAGGGCGGAGGCGTCGGCGGCCGCGCTTCCGTTGACCCCGGCGAACACCACACTCCCCACGACATTGACATAGCCCAGCCCTCCCCGCACGGAACCCACGATAAGGCGGCTGAAGTCCAGCAGCCGGTCCGTGAGCCCGGACCGGTTCATCAGAATGCCCGTCAGGATAAAGAAGGGCATCGCCATGAGCGTGAAGCCGTCCATCCCGCCATAGAACTGCTGAGGGATGACGCGCAGCAGGCCCAGGGGATCCGGCGTCCCAAGGATGCCCAGCAGACCGGTCATGAGGAGCGCCGCGTAGAGCGGAACCCCGATGAGCATCTGCCCCAGAAAAGTGAAGAACAGGATAATGTCGTACATTATTTCCTGTCCTTCCTGCGCTCAAAGCGGCTCGCGACAAGGACAATCAGCAGCATCCCCATCCCGGCGGGCACCGCCATCAGAGGAACAGCGCGGGGAATCTTGAGGGCCATCGTCCTCATGGTCCAGCTGCCCATGACGTTCTGCACGCCGTAGACGATGAGGACAACAAGCACCACCGCCTCAATGAGGAATGAGATAAAACGGCAAAAAGCCCGCCAACGGGGGGGAAGAACATTGACCACAAAATCGATGGACATATTGTCCCCCGCCGCGAAGGCAGACGAAGCCCCGATGAGCACGAAGCCCACCATTGAAAAGCGTGCCAGCTCCTCCGTCCATACGAGGGATACCCCCGCTGTCTGCCGGGCAATGACGCCAACGGTGATGTCCGCGATATTGAGCACGAGAAAGCAGCAGCCGGCCACTGCGCTGAGCCGCACGATAAAGCGGCTCAGCCTGCTGAAAAAAGCTTCCATCACCTGACTTCAGTCGCCTTATTCGCGGCCTCCGCGCCGCGCTGGGCCATCTCAAGCCACTGGGGGTCCTCCACGCGCTTCTTCAGCCACTCGACGTAGCCGGGCTGGCCGATGGTACGGAACATATCCATTTCCTCCGCGTTGGGAGCGTAGACCTGCATTCCCTTTCTCCGGCATTCCTCGACCTGCTCTGAGTCCTGGGACTCAATGCGCTTGCGCGTGAGGGCGTTGGCCTCCTTCGCGGCCTCCACCACCGCCGTGCGCTCAGCATCGGTGAGCGAGTCGTAGAGCGCGCCGTTCATCAGCAGGAACTGATCGGAATACTGGATATTGGCCAGCGTCATGTACTTCTGGACCTCCGTCAGGCTGCCCAGCAGAACATAGAACGCCGGGTTCATCTGGCCATCCACAACGCCTGTCTTGAGCGCCATGTAAAGTTCCCCCCAGGGGATTGGCGTGCCGTTGGCGCCAAAGGCATTGAAGATCGCGATTTGCCCCTCGTCCATGCCGCGGAACTTCAGCCCGGCAAAGTCCCTGGGGCTGTGGATTTCCCGTTTGGAGTTCGTGAAGGCCAGAAACCCGCCGTCCTCCACGACCTCCAGCATGACGCAGCCCGTGCGTTCCCGGAACAGGGCTTTCAGCTTTGTCATGTACTCACTGGTGTCAAAGAAGATATGAGCGGCCTCAAAACTGTTGAACATAAAGGGGATGGAGGACGGGTAGAGCTCCGGCAGAACGGTCCCCAGGGCAGCGAAGGACGCAATGTCCGCCAGCGGCTGATTGAGCCCCTGCTTCATGATGAGCTCCATGCGCTGCTCCTCGGAGCCAAGCTGCTCGTCGGGATAGACCTCGAACGTCAGAGAACCCTTCGTCTTCTCCGAAGCGCGGGTGATGAACTCCCTGACAAAGTAGTGCTGGATGTTGGACTCAGCATCCGCGGGCCCCTGGTGGGATATCTTGATGGTCGTCGCAGCCTGGGACGCCCCCGCTCCCAGCAGTCCTGCCAGGACCCATACACACAATAATTTTTTCATCCTGAAACCTCCTAAAAAATTTTTCCGGCTTATTATAACGGAAAACTGAAACAACGCTACTTTCCCAGCTCGTGGTCCTCCGGCAGCAGCTTGTTGGCAGGGTCCCTGACCCAGCCCAGCGTGCCCTCCTTGTAGGACTTTATCATGGAAGCATCAAACTCAAATTCCTTCACCAGAGCCTCGGCAAAACTGCTGGACAAAAGCCCTGCATTGCAGTAGAGGATGAGCGTGACGTCCTTCCTCAGTCCGGATTTCTTCAGCAGTTCTTCGGCATTCCTGAGTTCCAGTCTGGAACCGGGGAAATTGACCGCTCCGGCGATATGTCCGCCGGGAGCCCCATCAAACGGGGATTTGCCATTGAAAACATCCTCGTCACGGACGTCCACCAACAGAAATCCGGGCTTGCCTGTGTGCTCCTTCACATAAGCCGCGTTCACTTCCTCAAAGTGAGGCTCCATCCAGTAGAACACGAATACACAAAGAACTGCCCCCAGGAACAGGACAACGCTGGCTGTGATAAGATGAATTCGTGTGCTCATGATTACAGGTTGGAGTACCCGGGCTCGTTGTAAATCAGTGCCATGAACTCAAGGTCTGCGTCGGAGTTGTTCTCAAGGCTGTGCCACTGTCCGACCTCAATCACGCAGACATCGCCGGGGCGGACCCGCGTGACCGTTCTGGCGACACCGTCCGGGCTCTCCGTGAAGTCCCCCTCGCCTTTCAGGATGTAATAGGGCTCCGTATCGCGCACATGCTGATGCCACCCGACGCTGGACTTTGGCGGCAGCACAACCCGGGCATACAGACGGCCGTGCCCCAGCAGTTCCTCCTTCGATACAATATGGTGGACATGGGCAGGACCCGTTCCCCCTGCAAGCCCCTGAACCTCGACGACATTCTCTCTTCTGACCAAGATGTCCTCCTCCTTGTTTTCCTGACCGGCCGGTGCCGATACCATTCTTTCAATTATATCTTATAAAAGAAGGCATGGATAATATCCGGGCTCCTGAATCGGAACAAACGGGGCCACCCTGTACATATTATTGTATAATGAGAGAAATAATTTCGTCAGCACGGAATTTTGGGAGGCGAACGTCATGACCGGCACATCGGCAGGGAACCCGCTGAGCGGGGCAGAGAACATTATCAGACTTTTGCCGCGCCGTCCTCTGGATATGCACAAGGGAGACCGGGGACGTCTGCTTGTGGCCGGAGGCTCCGGACATTATCCCGGCGCGCCCTCCCTCTCTGCACTCGGAGCTTTGCGGAGCGGCGCGGGGGTGGTGACTCTGCTCTCCCTGCCTCAGGTGTGCGCCGCCTGCGCGGCCCGGCTGCCGGAGGCTGTCTTCTGGCCCGCGGAGAACGTGGGAGACTGGCTTGACCTGGCTCTTGACGGGGCGCCCTCTAACGCCGCAGCCGTTGTCGGGCCCGGTCTGGAACGCTCAGAGGAGGCGCAGGACTTTGTGACAGGGATGTGGAAGAGATGGCCTCATCCCCTGCTGGTGGACGGCGACGGACTCTTTGCTCTGGCAGAGAAAGGGAAGGACCTGCCTCCCCGTGAAGACACCCTTCTGACGCCCCATGAGGGAGAGGCCGCCCGACTTCTGGGCACGACGCCCGGGGCCGTCTGTTCCGGCCGTGAGGAGGCAGTGAGGGCTCTGGCAGACCGCTGGGGGGGCACGGTGCTGCTCAAGGGACACGGGACGCTCATCGCACGCAGAGGGGACAAAATCATTCACCGTCTGGACTGGGGCGGACCGGAACTGGCTGTGCCTGGATCCGGCGACGTGCTCTCCGGCTGTATCGGGGCTCTGCTGGCCGCCGGGCTGAACCCGCTGGACGCAGCCCGGCTGGGCGGGGCATTGCATGGGATGGCCGGGGAACGGCTTGCCGGGGACGGAGTCGACGGCGTGCTGGCCTCGGAGATTGCCGGGGCCCTTCGGGCAGTCCTCCACGGGCTGAGGAGGCTGGCCGTATGACCTCCCTGTCCGGGCCGGGAAAAGGTCCACGCCCGCGGCGGCAGCGCGTGGACTGGGACGCTGAAATCCAAAAGACGGAGCGCATCCGGCGCAGGGGGCTGATCATGAGCGGAGTGAGTTTCGCCGTCGCCTCCGCGTTTATCATTGGCGTGTGGCGCATGGGTGGAGAGGATATCGCCCTCCCCCGCAAGGTGATTTCCGTCCTCTGTCTTGCCGCAGCCTGTCTGGTGTTCCGTGCCGTTTTAAAGCACCGCGCCCATATGAAAAACCGGACAAAGACAGGGACGGGAGCTCAGGAATGACCCACCCTTTCACTTTGCTTTCTTCCTCCGGCGAGGCCACACGGAGTCTGGGCGAAGCTCTGGGCCGTGCGCTGGAACCTGGAGCGGTGGTTCTGCTGGACGGAGATTTGGGGACGGGCAAGACTGTCCTGGTCCGGGGGGCGGGCGGCGCGCTGGGGGCCTCCGGTGTACGGAGCCCGTCGTTTACCCTTGTCAACGAGTATCGGACCAAAGGCGGTCTGCTCTTGGTGCACGCGGACCTTTACCGTCTGGAGACGGAGGGGGTGGAGGCCCTTGACCTGGAGGATTATCTGGCGCCGGGAGACGCGGCGCTGCTGGTGGAGTGGCCGGAACGATGGGCTTTCCCTCCTGAGGACGCGCTGAGGCTGGAACTGCGGGTACCGGATGAGCCCGGCGGCGAATGGCTCCGGAGGGTAACCTTCCGCCCCGGCGGCCCGCAGGCTGAGGGGGTAGCGGCGCGCGTGCTGGCCGCCGTGGAGGCCGGGGACTGTCCCGGCGTGAAGAGGGTCATGGAGGCGGAAGATGAGTGTTGACGGGCTTTTGGCGGTGGATTGCAGTCTCCGGCTGACGGGGGTGGCCCTGGCCTGTGAGGGACGCGCGGCCGCGTCGGAGACACAGGACCTGGGCCGGCGGCAGTCGGCGGAACTGCCCCTGATTGCGGAACGCCTCCTGAGGGAGGCAGGCTGGACCTGGGGGGATATCAGACGCATAGCCGTGACCCGGGGGCCCGGCTACTTCACAGGCATCCGCGTCGGGGCGGCCTACGCCTCGGCCCTGGCCTACGGGCTGGGGGTTCCCCTTGTCCCCGTTTCCTCGCTGGAGCTGCTGGCCCTGTCCCGCCCGGAGGACACAGGAGACAGTGTGCTTGTTCTGGTCTACGCGGGGCATGGTGCCGTCTATGCCTCGTCATTCGGAGTGGAGACGGCGTTGCCTCAGGGGGAGTATACAGGCCCCGAGATCGCAGCGTGGTTATCCTCTCATCCGGGGGTTCCCGCCATTTCCGACGCCCCGGACCGGGCGCTGAATGCCATTGGGCTGGACCTGTCCGTCACGTGTGTCCGCCCCGACGCGGCACGCCTGGCCGAGGCTGCATGGTCAGGCAGACCTGCCGTCCATCCCTCAGAGCTCCGCATCACATACTGCCGCGCTCCGGGATAGGTCTCCGCACAGCATTCTTTCCTTTATTGCCAGCCGTCAATGAAGAAGTCTTGCAGATTGTCTCTGGTGATGATCAGCGTCGGTATCCAGGTATGCTTTTCAACTTTTTTACTGCCCAGAACTTTGTTGGCCTCCGCGACGGCGGTGTGGGCAATGCCCCGGGCAGATTGTGCCGCCGTTCCTGTCATCAGGCCGTCTCTGACCGCCCTCTTGGCCTCCGGGGAGCCGTTCACGCCATAAATCAGCACACGCCCCTCCATACCGGCTTCCTTCAGGACCGGGACTGCCCACAGGGCCACGGTGTCGCTGATGCACATAACAGCCGCAAGGTCCGGGAACTCCCGGATGATGTCCCGCATGGCGGCCTCCGCAGTCTCCCGTTTACCCAGGGTATCCGCCCTGGCCGCGATGGAGAAGCCGGTATTCATTCCGATGACCCTCTCGAACTCCGTGATGCGTTCAAGGTCGCTTTTTAAAGTCGAGTTTCCCAGAACGGCAATCTTGCCGCCCTCCACGCGGTGCAGCAGGTCCTCGGCGCATAACCGGCCCGCCGACTTGTTATCGGAAGCAACAGTACAGGCCACGAGGTTCTCATCATGGATGGGCGCGTCCAGATTAATGACCGGAATCCCCGCCTCCCTGCAGGCCAAAAGCGCCGGGGTTACCCCCTCCCCGTCCACAGGAATCAGAAAGAGGGCGTCGATGCCCCGGGCAATCAGCTCGCTGATCTGGGCAATCTGCTTTGCCTGATCCCGTTCCGAGTTCAGGGTGATCACCGTATCCCCATTGATTTCAAGAACCGCCCTGATTGTGTCATTCATCGCGGTGAAAAACGGGCTGTCTGTTGTGCAGCAGACGCCAAACGTTCTGCCCTCCGCAAAAACCCCCGTGGTCATGCTCAGAACGAGCACGGCTGCCAGACACAATGCAACTGCTTTTTTCATGAACTGCTGCCTCCTTTGGAGCTTCATCCAGGTTTGATTCATCCTGTTATTGTAATGTAAAGAACGTTACAATATTGCCAGTATAGCATGACAGGAGGCGGAACAGAGTGATCCTTCAGCACGCGAAACTCATTGGGGCCATGGCCCGCTACAACAGGGGCGATGCGGCGCGCATCCAGCATTCCATCAAGGTCCACGATCTCTCGGCCGTGACAGGAACGCTGGAGGGGCTGGACGAGGAGACGCAGTTCATCCTGGAGACGGCGGCAATCCTCCATGATGTCGGCATCCGGAGGAGCCTTGAGAAGTACGGCTCCTACACGTGGAAGACCCAGGAGGATGAGGGGCCGGCAGAGGCAGAGAAGCTGATGCGGGAGACGGGAGGCTACAGCGAGGCGCAGATCGGGCGCGTGAAATACCTTATCGCCCACCATCACACCTACGACAAAACGGACGGCCCTGACTACCGGATTCTGCTGGAGGCAGACCTGCTCGTCAATCTCCACGAGTCGCAAAACAAAAAGAAGTACGAGGCTCTTATCCCCAGGGTATTCCGCACGGCCACGGGCCTTGAGCTGTTAAACACTATGTTTGAGCGCGGGGAAGCGTAAACAGGATAGCTCTCCCTGACCGGGATTCTTCAGAACGGCGGGTCTGCCGCCACAAAAAATGAGATTGCCCGGAGAAGGACAATCTCATTTTTGCCGGTTTTTTCAATGATGGCCGCAGGCCCGCGTCACAGACGGAAGTCCCCAGGGGGCCGGCAGGGAGAACTTTTTCGCCGGCTTCTTTAAGACAAGATCTTCGTCTGGTCCACGCCGTCGTCGTCAAACACAAGATATTCGTCGAAGTCCAGCCACAGCGGGGATCCCACGTCAATCTGCCCGTAGGTATGCCCGGCGGCAATAACACGGAGGGCAATCCCGTCCATGTCCACGCGGCAGTCATTGGTGTCCCCAAGATAGTACGCCTGAGACAGGGTGCCGCGCAAAATACCCTTGTCCGTCCGCATCGTCATGTTCTCAGGCCGGACCGCCACGACAACAGGGCCGCGCTTCTCCCCGCTGTAGGCCATGCCCTGTCCGCCGGGGAACTCAATCCGCCCCCCGGAGGCAACCCCGTGAATAAAGTTTATCTTCCCCACAAAGTCCGCCACAAACTGATTGGCAGGGCTGCGGTAGATGTTCATGGGGCTGTCCATCTGCTGCACAGCGCCTTTGTTGAACACGATAACCCGATCGCTCATGGCCATGGCCTCCGTCTGGTCGTGGGTGACATAGACAACGGTGATTCCAAAGCGTTTCTGAACGTCCTTGATTTCAAACCGCATGGATTCCCGCAGCTTAGCGTCAAGGTTGCTCAGCGGCTCGTCGAGGAGCAGGACCCGGGGACTGCACACCAGCGCCCGGCCCAGTGCCACACGCTGCTGCTGGCCGCCGGAGAGTTCGTTCGGCATCCGTTCGATGTACTGCGAAAGGTGCACGGCCTCCAGGATATCCGCCACACGCTGTTTTATCTCCGCGCGGGGCACCCGTTGAATTTTGAGGGGATAAGCCACATTTTCAAACACGTTCATATGCGGCCACACGGCGTAGGACTGAAAGACCATGCCAATCCCCCGCCGGTTGGGAGGGATGAACTTCCCCCCGCTGCTGACGGTTGTGTCATCAATTTTAATCTCGCCCGTTGTGGGTTTCTCAAAACCGGCGATCATGCGCAGCATCGTCGTCTTGCCACAGCCGGAGGGCCCCAGCAGCGTGACGAACTCGCGGTCTTTAAACACGCTGCTGAACTTCTGAATGACCTGCACGCTGCCGTAGGATTTCGTTACATCCGTAAGGGTTATGGAGGACATGGGTTCACTCGCTCCTTCGTTCAATCATTAAATCGAAAACTCACCCCTGGTGAGCCTGTTCAGAATCCAGTTGACAATCACAACCATCCCCAGAATGCCCGTGGCGATGGCCGAGGCCGTCTGCTGGCTGTGGTACGTCTGGTAGGTGAACAGTTCGTAACCAATGGTTTTCGTGTCCGTGGAATACAGCAGCGTGGACATGGTGAGTTCATAGAAGCTGGGCATGAAGATGAGGAACCACCCGGCCACCACCGACGGTGCGATGAGCGGCAGGGTCACGTCCCGGAAGCCGCGCTGCCACTCCGCACCGGAGATCAGCGCCGCCTCCTCCAGCGAGGGGTGAATCTGGCTCATGGCCGACACCACCGTCCGCATTCCCATCAGCAGGTACTTCACCATGTAGGCCACAATCATAATGGTCAGCGTATTGTAGATGTTGATCCCGAACCGGCCGGACATCGTCATAATAAGCGCCAGAGCGATAACGACGCTGGGCGTGCCGCTGCCAACGGTAATGAGGAAGTCCGGGATGTGGCGGCCTTTCGCCCGGGTGCGGGTCAGGAGCCAGGCCATGACACAGGAGATAACAATGCCCGCCGTGGCCGCGACAGAGGCAGAGATGAGGCTGTTCTTCACCGTGTCCAAAATCCCCTTGCGGGTGAACAGAATGCGCCAGTAGCGCGTCGTGAAGTTCGCGGCCGTGAGCGGCTTGCCCAGATTCGTTGTGAACGAGGTCATAGCCACTGTGGCAAAGGGAATCACCACGACAATAAGCGCGAAGGCCGACACCATCAGAGTCACCGGCAGGCGCCATTTGCCCAGCTCCACAATGTTGGGCCGGGTGGACTTGCCGGACACGGTGATATACTGCTTTTTGCCGCATATAAACGTCGAGACGTACAGCACCAGGTTGGCGATAATCATCAGGGACACCGCCAGAGTCGTAGCGTCCGTCAGGCCCTCCGCCGAGCCCACGTACACATAATCAATGATTCGCGTCGTCACAGTGTCAATCTGCCCCGGCGCCCCGATGATAGACGGAATGCCGTAGCATGAAGCCGCGGAGACAAACACCAGAAGCCCCGCCGCCACAATGGAGGGCAGCATGATGGGGAACGTCACGGTCATCACAGTCTTCAAAGGTGAAGCGCCGGAAATCTTCGACGCCTCCTCCAGCGAGGGGTCCATCTTCTCCATAGCGCGGGAGATCGTGATGAAGGCGTAGGGGTAGTAGAACGTCGTCAAAACCCACACCAGCCCGCCGATGCTGTAGATATTGAACGGGTTCCCTGACAGACCGAAGAGGTTCGCCAGGAACACGTTGAGGGTACCCACCCGTGGGTTGAGCAGCCGAAGCCACGCCATGGCCCCCACATAGGGCGGCACCATGTAGGTCATCACAAACAGCGTGCGGAAAAACTTCCGCCCGTACATATCCGTCCGGCCCACCAGCCACGCCAGCGGGAAGGCGATCATCACGCCGAAGACCATGGACAGCCCGGCCGTGACGAGGGTGTTGCGCAGCGCGTTCCAATTCAGCGGGTAGGTATAAATCCTCTTGAAAGTCTCCAGCGTGAAGCCGTTTTCCCCGAAGAACGAGCGAAAGACCAGATAGGCCATGGGAAAGACGTTGAACACCAGCAGGAAAGCCACAATAGCAGCAATCAACATCGCCTTCACGTCGAGATGGAAGCCCTTATTATCCTGAAGCGAAGCCTGAACCGGCACGGAACCAGCCCCTTTCATCCTATATCCGCACGGGACAAGAAGACGGCTCCGCAGGCGGAGCCGTCTTCGCTGATTACAGGTTTGTTACATCTTGTTCTTCACGCGCTCCTCAAAGTTCGTCCGCAGATCGGAACGCTCCTTCAGGCAGTTCTCCCAGCTCACCGGCATGGCGCTCTTCACGATCTCAGCCGTGTTGATGGAATCGTAGGGAATCGCGGGCGGCTCCTTCAGCACAGAGTGCATCCAGCCCTTGACGATATAGCCCTGACCCTCCGGGGAAAGGAACCAGTCCGTCAGTTCCTCGCAGATCTTCGAGTTGCTGTGGGCGCTCCAGCCGTCCTTAACCGTCATGATGGGCGAGGGGACACAGATGACACCGTCAGTGGGGTAAATGACCTCGAGAGCGCTGCCTTCCTCCTCGCGCTTCTTCAGCACAGACTCCTCAAGAATCATGACCATCTTGCACTCGCCCGTCTCCAGCTTCGTCAGAGCCACGGAGCCGGACTCCACCATCACACGGTTCGCGGCCAGCTTGTCGAAGTACTCGTAGCCGTACTTGTCCTTCAGGGCAGAGACGGCCACCAGCGCCGTTCCGGACGTCAGAGGGTTGGACATGGATATAAAGCCCTTCATGGCCTCGCTGTAAGCGAAGTCCTTAAACGACTGGGGCAGGTCTTCCTTCTTGAACTTCTCCGGGTTGTAGGCCAGGATCATATTCAGGTTCCGCACGGGGTACCAGTAACCCTCGGGATCATACTCCAGGGCCAGGTTCTTCGCCGCCGGGGTAACGTAAGGATGCAGAAGGCCAAGTTCCTTCAGCTCAAGGGCATAGGACGGGTCGGCCACCATCAGCATATCGCAGCCCAGCTTCTTCGTGTCACGCTCAGCCGCTATCTTCGCCTGAAGCGTGCCCGTACCGCCATAGAAGAACTCCACGTCGTAGTCCGGGAACTTCTCGTGCAGGACCTCCGTCATGGCCTCGATGATGTCCTCATACATCGAGGTGTAGATTGTCACCTTCGGCTTGTCCGCCGCGCCCGCCATGCAGACACAGGACAAAACCAGCACCGCTGCCAGAACCACCACCAGTTTCTTCATCCCAAAAGCCTCCTCACAGATTTGTTGACAAAATTACGATAAGGTAAGCATACCACAAACAGTGGAGTTCGTAAAATCACAACGTGGCCGACAGGACCTCCTCCATTGAAGTGATCCCCGCCAGGACCGCGTTGATTCCCGACCGGCGGAGGGTCTTCATTCCCCGCTGAATGGCTGTCTGGCGCAGGGCAGTGACCCCGGCCCCGTCGAGGATCATGCGTCGGAGGACGTCATCCATAACCATAATCTCATAGATGCCGCGCCGCCCCCTGTATCCGCTGCGGCACTCGCTGCACCCCCGCGGACGGAAGGCATGGGTTCCCACAGGAATGCCGTTCAGCTCACAGGTGCGGGCATCGAGCTCATACTCCTCACGGCAGTGGGGACAGAGACACCGCACCAGACGCTGGGCAATCACCCCCGTCAGGGAAGCGGCCGCCATAAAGGGGGGAATGCCCATGTCAATGATGCGCGTGACGGCGCTTGGAGCGTCGTTGGTGTGCAGCGTTGAGAACACAAAGTGCCCCGTCAGAGCGGCCCTGATTGCGATTTGGGCCGTCTCCTGGTCCCGGATCTCCCCCACCATGATCTTGTCCGGGTCCTGACGCAGAATGGATCGCAGAACATGGCCAAAGGTCAGCCCGGTTTTCTCACTGATCTGAACCTGATTGATCCCCGCAATGGAGTACTCCACGGGGTCCTCAACGGTAACAATGTTGATCTTCGGATTGTTGATCCTCTGAAGGATGGCATAAAGGGTCGTGGACTTTCCGCTGCCCGTCGGGCCTGTCACCAGCAGAATGCCCCAGGGTATGCCGCAGAACACCTCCAGCTTCTCCCTGTCATCCGCCTCAAGCCCCAGCCGGTCCATGCCCATCAGGGCCCTCTTCCTGTCCAGAATGCGCAGCTCGACCTTCTCTCCGTTTATGGTGGGCAGAGTGCTGACACGCAGGTCAATGCGCCGGCCTTCGTCGTTGACCCAGATGCGTCCATCCTGAGGCATGCGTTTTTCGGCGATATCCATGCCGCCCATGATTTTGAGACGGGACACCATAGCCCCCTGAAGCCATGAAGGGTAATCAGACACAGTGCAGAGCAGCCCGTCAACACGAAACCGCACACAGCCTCTCCCCTCCTGAACCTCAAGATGGATATCCGACGCCCCCTCCTGAATGGCCTGCTGAATGATTCCATTGACAAGCTGTATCATGGGCGCGTCGCCGGAGACAGAGGCGTCATCCCGGCTCCATTGAAGGATTCCCTGCCTGTTGGCAGCGTCAGTGATCGCTCCCTCCAGATTGTCATGAAAACTGTAGAGACGGTCGATATTCTCCCGGATATCCTCCTGCGTCACGACACCAATCCTGAGCTTACAGCCCGAGAGCATCTGCACCTCATCCAGAGCCGCCAGATCCAGAGGGTCGGACATGACTATGAACAGTTCTCTCTCCCCCCTGAGGGACAGAGGAACCAGTTTCAGGCGTTTTGCCGTTGAGTGGGGAATCAGGCAGATGGCCTCCGGTTCTGAATAAAGGTTGGACAGAGAATAAAACTGCAGCCCCAGCTGGACGGACAGCGCCTCGGCCAGATGTTTTTCCGTAATCACGCCCCTGGAGATCAGAATCTCACCGATCCTTTTTCTGGCCTTTGGGTTCTGATTCTGCCACCGGAGCGCGCCGTCCAGCTGCTCCCGGGTGATGACTCCTTCCCGGATCAGAATTTCGCCCAGCCGCAGCCGTTGGTCCTTCCTCTGAAAATTATCCATCCTTCTGCTTCTCCACCCGTTTTCTCCGTGTATTTATCAGGATTTTCATCCGCGCACCCGGAATATTATTTCTCAGGGGCCTCAGCATATTATCATATAATTTTAAAATCAAGGAATCCTCTGAACCCCCAGCCCGCCCCGGAAAAGGCAGCTCCTGGAAATATTGACAAGGGGGTCAAAAATTATACAATAGCAGTTATCTGATCCGTTCAGCAGCTCATCGTGCGGAGGAACCAGTCAATTTCAGGAAAGGATCGTTTGCCTTATGCTTGTTAATATGAAGGAGATGCTGCTCAACGCCGACCGTGATGGCTATGCGGTCATGGCGGTCAACAGCGTGAACATGGAAATGGCGCGCGCAGTCATTGAGGCTGCCAACGAGGAGCACTCCCCCATCATAGTCCAGATGGGACGCAGTCAGATGGCCAAGCTCGCCCACCCGGAGGACATCCTGCCCATGATTATCGCCATGGCAAAGCGTGCTGATGTCCCTGTCTGCCTCAACCTCGACCACGGCCCCGATTTTAAGACGGAGGTTGACGCAATTCACCGCGGCTTCACCAACGTAATGATTGACGCTTCGTCGCTGCCCTATGAGGAGAACGTGCGCCGTACGCGCATCATTGCAGACCTCGCTCACGCCAGCGGAATCACCGTTGAGGCGGAGCTTGGGCACGTTGGCCAGGCGGCGGACGGCGACGGCCGCACGGCGGATATGTACACCAACGTCGCGCAGGCGGTGGATTTTGTGCAGAAGACAGGCGTGGACGCACTTGCGGTGGCTATCGGGACAGCCCACGGAAAATACCCGAAGGGTTTTGTCCCCAGACTGGACTTCCAGCGCCTCGCCGAGCTCAAGGCCGCGCTGAAAATGCCCCTCGTCCTCCACGGCGGCTCCGGCTCAGGCGACGAAAATATCCGCAAGGCAGTGGCCGGCGGCATCAACAAGATCAACGTCTGCACCGACGCGTTCCACGCGGCGGAACTGGCGATGAAGGCAAAGTGGGAGATGGAGCCCGACACGGACTATCTGAACATCATGATGACAGCCGAGGCCGCCATCAAGCAGTTTGTTAAGGACTATATCCGCATGATAGGCTCCAACAACCGCTATATTTTCGATTTCTCCGACAACGGCAGCAGGGAGTGAGGCTTTCCTCACCGCAGGCACCCTACCTTCACGCGGAGACACGACGGATTTTTCGCTTAGAAAAAAAGCGGCAGAGAAAATTTCTCTGCCGCTTTCGTTTACTGAAAAAAGGAGTCCGCGGGAGTGTCCCGCGGACAAGCGTCTGCCCTCTCAGGAGAGACTAAAGAATCTCCAGACTTCCAAGGGCAAAGCGCTCCGTGCTGTCCTTGTCGAAAAGGACTGCATAGTCGCCCTCAAACTGGAAGCGGACCATAGAGTCCATAGTGTAGTCAATGCGGCCAAAGGCCACCGCCGAGAGCGTGATGCCCCGGGTGTCGAGGGCCAGCACCGTGTCCATGCCGGTCGGCAGCGAGGAGATCACCTTCCCCTCAATGCCGCCTTCGTCAACAATCTTGACCATCTCCGGACGGATGCCCAGCACGCAGCGCCCCCCCTCAAAAGCCGTGATGCGCCCGGCCCCCTTCAGGTCCCCCTCCGCGGGGTGAAAAACCACATCGAAAGACGCCGCTTTCAGTTCAATGCCTCCGTCCGCCTGAGGGGTTCCGGTGCATTCCACAAAATTCATGGCCGGATTGCCCATAAAGTCGGCGCAGAACATATTGCACGGCTCGCCGTACAGCTCCAGCGGGGGGCAGTACTGCTGCAAAACGCCGGTTTTCATCAGGCATATCTTGCTGGAAAGCGTCATCGCCTCTGACTGATCGTGGGTCACGTAGACAAAGGTGGCGCCTGTGGTCATGTGAAGCCGCTTGAGCTCGGCGCGCATGTCGTTGCGCAGTTTGGCGTCGAGGTTGGAAAGCGGCTCGTCCATCAGCAGGGCGCGGGGATTCGGCGCAAGCGTGCGGGCAATGGCCACACGCTGCTGCTGGCCGCCGGAAAGCTCTGCGGGGTAACGGTCCACGTACTCCGCAATGCGCATGATCCCGCAGATTTCCCGCACGCGGCTCTCAATTTTCGTTTTCTCCCACTTCATGTTTTCAAGGCCAAAGGCAATGTTCTGACGCACGGTCATGTGCGGCCAGAGGGCGTAGTTCTGGAACAGGAACCCCACCCCGCGTTTGTCCGGCGACACATTGATGCCCTTTTCCGCTGAGAAGACGCACTTGTCGTCAAAATAGATATCGCCCTCTGTGGGCATCTCCAGCCCGGCAATCATGCGCAGTGTTGTGGTCTTTCCACAGCCGGAGGGGCCCAGCAGGGACACAAAATCGCCGTCCTCAATGGTGAGGTTCAGCCCGTCCACCGCCCTGGCGCCCTTTGAAAACTGCTTTGTCACATTGACTAATCTTATGCAAGGCATAGGAATCCTCCCTATTCTGTCTGTTTTTGCCGCACTACTTTCCGCCAACGCCCTTTTCGATGGACGCGCCTGTCAGTCTCTCCACCACAAAGTTCATCACGAGCACGATGAAGATAATCAGCAGGTTGATTGCGTTGCCGTACTGCGCCCAGCCCTTTTCATCGTAGAAGAAAAGCAGCGTGGTCAGCACACGGTTGTTTGCCGTAACGAGGATGACGAACAGGCTCAGCTCTCTCATGCACGAGACAAAGGGCAGCAGATAGCCGGACACAATGGTCGATTTCTCGATGGGAACGATAATCCGTGTCATTCGTTTGATCCAGGGCACACCAAGGATTATCCCCGCCTCCTCAATCTCCGGCGAGAGCTGGAGCATCGAGTTGACGCCGCTTCGCGAGGCCATCGGCAGATATTTGACCGTGCCGATCAGCGCCAGGATCGTGAAGGTGCCGTAGAGCGGCGGGATAATGCCGCGCTGCTGGGAGAACATCGAAAGGTAAATCGCCGCGAATGCCATTGACGGAATCAGATACGGGATGAAGGTCAGATTCTCCACAACCCGGCTGAGGAGACTGCCCCTCCTGCGCACGATGGAATAGCCCGCAAGGAACCCCACGGTGCCCGCTCCCACAGCGCACGCGAAGGAGAGTTTGAGCGAGTTGAACAGCGTGTTCCAGACGTCCGCGTTGAGCAATATGCCCGCTTTGTCCTGATAGTCGTTGCCGCCCTTGGAAATACCAATCCAAAAATCGAGGGTCATGTTGGAGAAGTGGTAGTTGCCGTCCGTCAGAATCAGCGACTGGAGGACAAATGAGATAAGCGGAACCAGCGACATGCACATCACAACGAGGCCCACAAAAAGAGAAATCGGCGTGCGGATGCGGCCAAGGCGGAACAGAGAGATGTTCGCGCTCTTGCCGGTCACGGTGGCGTAGGACTTCCGCGTGCCGATAATGTACTGATTCATAAGCATGATAATAATCGAAAGCACGATCATCAAAATAGCGATGATATAGCCCACGCCGGGGTTTGTCCCCTGAATGGTCGAATACATCTCCGTGGTCAGCACGTAGTAGCGCACGGGCAGCCCGAGAAACTGCGGCACGGCAAAGGAGCTCATGCTGCTGGAAAAGACAAGAATGATGGTGCTCATCACGGCGGGCATGACCATCGGGATTGTGATGCGCGTAAACATGCGGGCCTTCGTGGTGTTGAGAATGATGGCCGCTTCCTCAAGGTTTGCGTCCATATTCCGCAGCACTCCCCCGATGAGGATATACGCAAAGGGAGCGTAGTGCAGGCCCGTGGTCAGGATAATCGGGAACGGGCCGTAGGCAAACCAGTTTGGAATTGCAATGCCGGTCAGCGCCGTGAATATCCCCGGCGCACCGCCGACCACGGCGTTTTTGAAAAAGTTCCGCCATGCCAGCGCCAGTGTCCAGGACGGCATGATGTAGGGGAAAATAAACAATTTTGTGAGTGTCCCCTTCCACATCATGTCCGTACGGGTGACCAGCCACGCAAAGCCGCCGCCAATCAGTATCGCCACAAGGCAGGTGAACACGGAGGTATAGAGACTGTGCCACAGCGGCGTCCAGATGAGTATCTTGCTGTAGTTGCTGAAGAACGCGCGTATCCAGTGATACAGCGTGAAACTCCCCACCGCCTGCCCTATGCGCGACTTCTCCGAGGGGTGGACCACAAAGGCGTCCTTCACTATCGAGAACAGAGGCAGCACGACAAGGTAGGTCAGCGACAGCAGAAGCAAAATCAGGAGAATATTATAGGGTTTGCTCAGAAAAGTTTTGACGTTGTTCCATTTTCTGTTCATAGACGGTCTCCCTTATGGCGGATTTTGCCCGAACGGGGAGGTTCGGGAGCTTTTTTCCCTGAGCTTCAGTGATACCTGCATGAAAGTATGTAAGGGGACAGCTTTGCCATCCCCCTACATACTCTGTGTCTTCAAATGTTGCGAATGCCTGACATCGTTTACTTGATAATCTTGATGAAGTCCTCAACATCCGCGCGGTTCGCGGACGCAAAGACAGGATCCTCCTGAATGAGAATCTTCTTCCAGGTGGTCACAGGAGAATCGCCCTTGGCCACAGGGAGGGACTGGTTGCCGGAATAGTCGCCAAAGCGGCCTGTCATGCCAACGTAGACGGATCCGTCACGCTGAACGGTTTTCCCGTCGCCCTGCCAGCCGTCCTCTGTGAAAAGCCAGATCAGGAATGCCTTAGCCAGTTCGGGGTTGTCGGCATTTGCGGTGAGCAGGCCATAAATCGGGTAAATGAAACCGGCGATCGGAGACATCTTCTCCACATAGTTGAGGGTGAAATTGCCGGGCTTCAATTTGCTGTCCTTGCGGTTCTTGACGTACTTATTCAGGGTAATGAGCGCCGACCACTTTGTCGGGGCCTCCTGCTCCGGGTTTCCGATTGCCTTGGCAATGTTGCCGTCGGAATCGCCCGCGACAAGGCCGTTCTTATACATCATCTTAATCCACTGATAGCCGGCATTCGGGCAGTCATCATCCAGTTTGATGTCAGTGCCGTAATACTCCTTGTATGCCTTCTCAAGCAGCGCCGCATTCTCCCCGGAGGTCAGCATCACCAGGAAATTCATGTTGACGCCTTCCTTCTCGGGGTCCTTCATCTGGAGAGTGCCGGCATACTTGGGATCCGTGCAGTACCAGATATTGCTCAGCTCACCCTCAGGGACATAGTCCGTGTTGTAGATGAACACCTTATTGCAGTAGTCCCACACCAGCAGGGGGCTGCAGTCCGCGCCAACCCTGTCGAGTATCTCCTTGTTGTACCAGTTGTAGACAAAGCCTTCCTCCACCAGCTCGGAAAACGTGCGCGCGCCGTCCTGGATGAAGATGATGTCCGCACCGGGGACTTTGCTGGCAACCTCCGTGGCGACCTGAGTGATCTGATTGTTGTCGCCAATCTGGATGCCCTCCACATTATTGATGTCAATGCCAAACTTGTTGGCAAATGCCTCCAGCGCGCTGACGAGGACCGAATGCGTGGTGTAGGCAGTCAGCTTGTTGCCGTTGGCCTTGCCGGCTGCAAGCAGCTCATCAAAGGTAGCCGTGTCGGGCAGGCTGGCGGGGGCGGCATACGCCGCGACACTGAACGCCATCACAAAACAGCAAATCAACGACAGGAACTTTTTCATACTATACTTCCTCTCTCTTAAAAAAATTTTTGTAAAAAAGCCAGAAACAATAGTCAAATTAAAGCACATTCCTTTTGATTATGCAAGGTTGTTTCTCAGGCCCTGAATGCACGTCTCCGGCGGCACAGTCCCTGCCTGCATACCGGTTCTGCCCCGGTCAGATATCAGGGAACAGGGGGCAGCACTGAATGAGCGTTTTATCCTGAACCTGGCCGCTATCCCTTCATCCATGATTTTTGGGGGCTTTGCTGTGAGAATGCGGTCTGGATGTATTTAAGCCTTACTGCCTTTTATCGCAGCTTATCGCTGAAGCAGCGGTGTGCGGAACCTGCCGGCGTATGCCGGCAGGCTGGCGTTGACAGCGGTGTTTTTTCACAAAAGCCCCACGTCTGTATGTACGGAGTGCCTCAGGAGACTTTCTCAAGCAGGGCCGATGCGCCCAACAGAGCAAGGCCGTAAAGCCCCGCCAGCCCCATATCGCGCCCGCTGTGGCTGCTGCTTCCGTAAGCGGTTTCCTCCCTGATCATCTGCGGCAGGAGAGCATACACAGCCTTCACGTCCAGGAATCCGCAGCGTGACGTGTCATTCTTCGTCTGATGGTCAGGCCCCTTACAGACCGCTGTGTCCCTGTCGTTCCTGCAGCAGTTTCCGTTGGCCCCGTTCGGAAGAGCCTTCCTGATCTGTGCGCCCGCCGCACTGGGCCAGGCGGACTTCAGGAGTACTGCGGCACCGTTCACATGCGGCGCAGCCATAGATGTTCCATTCCAGATCACGCAGGGGACATTCTCCCCGACCTTCTCAGAAGGGTCATCACAACTGTAATCCAGCAACATGGGGCTGACGATGCCGACGCCAGGAGCCGCAATGTCCACATAGATTCCGCCAAAACTGGAAAAGGAGGAGCGTACTATATTCCCTGAAACATCACGGCTGGCCGCCGCCACAACAATCATGTTCTCTATGTTGCGGAAGGAGGCGGGATAGATGCAGTTGCCTTTTGTATAATTGAAATATTTTTCATCATCGCAGATGGCAGGGCAGCCAACCCTCTGAGCGTCATTGCCAGCTGCTACGCAGAT
Organism: Fretibacterium sp.; assembly: GCA_024695065.1. Classification (GTDB taxonomy): domain Bacteria; phylum Synergistota; class Synergistia; order Synergistales; family Aminobacteriaceae; genus JAFUYV01. The sequence goes on from JAILIX010000099.1 coordinate 57,236, forward strand.
GCCGACGCCAAGGTCGCTCACTCCCTTTAACGCATTTCAGCAGAGACTCCTCCGTCACAGGCACCTCAGGGAAAGGGTTTTTGAAAATCACCAGCACGTCCCCCGTAACGGTCTGTGCTGCCCAGGCTCTACCGGCAATTGTCAACAGGCGTACCATATAGTATACTCAGAAAACAGTTGGGATGTACACAAAAGAACATACTTAAGAAAAAATACCCCATGTTTTGTGTACCTTGGTGTGGAAAGAGAAGGCTTATATGCTGAGGGGGAGAGCAAAGTGAAGCGAAAATTATTGACAGAGGCGACTGCGAAGAAGGCAAAGCCGGGGAAGAAACGTTATACCCTCAGTGACGGAGAGGGATTCGGTTTGGAGGTAATGCCCACCGGTTCAAAGATGTGGCGGCTGCGCTATTTTGTTGATGGAAAACGAAAACTTATCACCATGGGGGAGTATTCTGCCATGACTTTTGAGGAGGCTCACCAAAAAGCGGAGGAACTGCGGTCAAAGCTGCAGCGCCCTGTTTCGCGTGTACGTACCCGCAAAGCCAGACAGGCAGATACGTTTCATGCTTTAGTTGAGAAATGGATATCCAGTCAGGGCACGCAATGGAGTGCTGCATATGAGAAAAAAATACGCCAGCTGCTGGAAGCACACCTGCTGCCTGTTTTTGGGGAGTGGAAATTCGGCAGTATCACGGCGTCGGAGCTTTGGACGATTCTGCGCCGCGTTGCAAACGACTCGGGCCTTGAAACGGCAGAAGCAGCATGCAGGATATTTGGAGAGATTGCCCGTTTTGGGATGGAAACAGGGGTGTGCGAGTCTGACATTTCTTCCTCCCTGACTGATTTCTTTCCCGCCCGGGAGCAAAAACTCCTTTCGCCTGTGGCGGAGCCTGAAACGAAGCAGAAATCTTTAAAGCAGCTTTTGGAGGCAGTCTCAAAGTACAGGGGAAAGACTCCCATTGTAAGAGCGGTTCTTTGGTTTTCGCTCTATACCCTGTGCCAGCCTGGAGAGGTGCGGTGCGCAGAGTGGAAGGAGATCGACCTGGAAAAGGGAATCTGGAGGATGCCGGAGGAGAAAAAAGCCGCCCGCAAGGCCTGTTTCGTCCCCCTGTCCCGTCAGGCTGCAGAAATGCTGAAGTCGCTGAGACTGCTGACGGGGGGATGGAAATGGGTGTTTCCGTCCTTCAGCCGCACCAATTGTCCTGTGAATGTGCTCTCCATCTATCAGGTGCTTCGGATGACGGACTTCGCAGAAAATGAGTCGTCCCCGGGCAGTCTTCGCTCACTGGAATCGGCAATGCTCAAAAATATGGGCTACGGGAAGGACATGATTGAAGCGGCACTGTCCCATGTCCAGCCGGAGGCGTGGGGAAAATCCGCTTCCGGCAAAAAATGGGAAAAGCAGGTTGAAATGATGCAGGCATGGGCAGACCGGCTGGATGAGCTGGCAGATGAGCCCTGAGGGGCGGGGAAGGCCGGCCCCGGGCAGAAATTCCCTCAGCACTGCCGGCAGTATTCCTTTGCCCTGCACAGTCCTGAGCCTGTAAATCCAGGGTGTAAAATAAGCGGCGGGAAGGAGCTGTGATGGATATGGAGAGGACAAACATCAGAGACGAGGCGCGGGCGCTGAACGCCCAGCTGGTTGAGTGGCGGCGCCACCTGCACAGACACCCCGAGCTGGGGTTCGACACGCAGAACACCGCGGCCTTTGCCGCGGAGCAGCTTGCGGCCATGGGAGTGTCGGAAATCAAAACCGGCGTGGGACGCGGCGGGCTCACAGCCGTCATTCAGGGAGAGAAACCGGGCGGTGTGCTGGGTCTGCGGGCCGATATGGACGCGCTTCCCATTCAGGAGGAGACCGGGCTGCCCTTCGCCTCGACTGAGGAAGGCCGGATGCACGCCTGCGGACACGACGCCCACACCGCGATGCTGCTGGGCACGGCAAGGCTCCTCTCACAGCACAGGGCGGAGCTGAAGGGGGCAGTCAAGCTCATCTTCCAGCCTGCCGAGGAAATCGGAGCCGGCGCAGTGGCAATGATCCGGGACGGCGCTCTGGAAAACCCGAAGGTTGACGCCATCGCGGGACTTCACACCGGCAACTTCTGGACCGGCGCGTCAGCAGGAGAAATAGGATACAGCAGCGGTGCACTCATGGCTTCCGCGGACAGCTTCACTCTCTCCATCACGGGGACCGGCGGGCATGGAGCCCAGCCTGACCGCGCGGTGGACCCCATTGCCGTTGCCTGCCAGATTTACTCCACATTGCAGACCATCGTAAGCCGTGAGGTTCCTCCCGCCCAGGCGGCCGTGATTACGGTGGGGACTATTCAGGCCGGCAGCGCCGCCAACATCATCCCCCCCACCTGCACCATGCAGGGCACCATCCGGGCCCTCTCGCCGGAGACGCGAACGAATATCCAGAACCGAATCCGGGATATCGCCAAAGGCGTGGCTGAAGCCATGCGGGCCAGCGCGTCCGTAAAGTTCAGCTACGGCCCCCCGCCCGTTGTCTGCGACCCCGGCATGACGGCGAAGCTCCTCCGCGCGGCGGGCACTATTGTGGGCCCGGAGCACGTCAGGCCCGTCGATGCCCCCACAATGGTGGGCGAGGATATGGCGTTCTTTTTGGAAAAGGTGCCCGGCGTGTTCTTCTGGCACCCCTCCGCCCTGAAGGAAGGGGAGAATTACCCCCACCATCACCCAAAGTTCACCATCAGCGAGGAAGTTCTCTGGACGGGCGCAGGCACGATGACAGAGCTTGCTCTGACCTGGCAGGAATAATTCACCTCACAGCCTGTTCCAGGTCGTGGACAAGACCACTGATAATCCGCAGCAGCCCGGCGTCAGGCGGAGAGCTCTCCGCCCGCTGAAACAGAAGCTGCAGGCGGTCCTGCTGGGGACGGGTCAAAAGCGTCTCAAGTTCAAGGAGGGAAAGCTTGAGCTCACGAAGCTGCTGAGCCCCATCCCTGCCCGATTCGGAGAAGGCGGACTGCCCCTCGGGGGAAAATCCTCCACTGCCGGCCCAGACTGCCGCTCCACGGACGACCGCATCCTCCGTCCCATGGAGCAGGTGTCTGGGTTTGGGGCCCTCCCGCCGAAGGATAGTCTTAAGCAGAGGAATGACGGCTGAACCGCCGGTTGAAATCAGGTGGTCTGGAGAGTATGTTTTCCACAGCCGCCACACTGTGTGAATAATCCGCCGGAGTGAAAAACGGATGAGACACTCCAGATCTTCCCGGTAAATCGTCAGCTCAGGGGAAGGCCAGTCTGCCGGCGCAAGGGACACTCCACTTTCAAGGACAGGGGGTGTCCAGCGGATGGATTTCACTTTTGAGAGCTCTATCTTGATTTTCTCCGCCTCATGAACCAGCCCAATCTGCCGCAGTTCACCTTTTCTCAGCGACAGCCGCAGCCGTGCCTGCAGCCACGCCGCCAGCGCCTCATCATAATCCCTGCCGCCGGGGAGCCCCGCCTCCACACTCTCCAGAACATGCCAGGCACCATGTCTGTAATCCACCACGGAAAGAACGGTCCCGGCACCAAAGTCCAGCACAAGGCTGCGCCCCCTGCAGCCCAGAGCCAGAGCGGCAGCGCAGGGCTCCGGGATAACCGCCGCCCTTGTTACCCCCGCAGCGTTTGCGGACCGCACCACAATCCCCTTCTGCTCCTCAGTGAGCCCCACAGGGACCGCCAGCACACAGGAGACGACAAAATCGTTCAGACAGACCTCCGCATCTTCGCGCAGAGTCAGGATAAGAGGCGTGATAAGGTCAGGCAGGGCATGCCTCGCGCTGTTTTTCCACTTCATGGCGGAGGGCATATCGGATTCTTTCAGGCGGTTGGGAATCAGCTTCACGATTTTATCAGGCCCCGCAAAGGCAACGCTGGCTCTGTGCGTCCCAAGGTTCATTCCCACAGCAGCACCCTTCACAGCACATCCCCCTCAAGACGGCCCTCTTCCGCAGAGCGCACCCGAATGCGCACAGTCTCGTTGGGCACAAGGTCTCTGTCCCCGATGTTCCACATTGCCTCAAGGAAATGCAGGGTGTGCCCGCGGCCCCGGCCCTCGCACTCCTGTTCCTCAGCCAGCACGTCCAGCTCCTGGCCCACAAAGCCCCCCGCGTAGTTCCTCAGCAGCTCGTCGCCCAGAGTCATCGCCCGGCTCACACGCTCGTCCTGCACATCAGGCGGAACAGCCCCCGGCAGCTCCGCCGCCGCTGTACCCGGCCGCAGGGAAAAGGGGAAAACATGAACCCGCCCCATCCCAACCCGGCGCATGACAGAAAGCGTATTCTGAAACGCTGTCTCTCCTTCACCGGGAAATCCCACAAGGATGTCACTGGAGATATGCAGGGCCTTCCCCAGCCGGGCACGCGCCGTGTCACAGACACGGGCAAACTCCTCCGCCGTATAGCCCCGCCGCATGAGGGCCAGAATGCCATCGTCCCCGCTCTGCAGGGGCAGATGAAGGTGCGGACAGAACACCGGACTGTCTGCCAGAGCGTCAAGCAACGCCTCATCCAGTGAAAAGGGTTCAAGGGATCCCATCCTCAGCCGCTCAAGCCCCTCGACCCCCGACAGAGCACGGACCAGCTCCGCCAGAGAAGAGCCCGTGTCGCGGCCATAGGTCCCCAGGTGAATCCCCGTCAGGACCACCTCGCGGCAGCCTCCCTCCACAAGGCGGCGCGCCTCCTTCAGAACATTCTCAACGGGACGGCTGACCGGACGCCCCCTCAGGAAGGGAATAATGCAGTAGGTGCAGAAATGGGAACAGCCGTCCTGCACCTTAACGAAAGCCCGCGTGTGCAGGCCGGTATCCCGGAGAGGCATCTCCTCCCATCCTTCAATGGGAGGGAGCAGACGAAGATCCTGAAAAGGACGTTCTCCTCTGTATGGAAGGGCGCCCGCCATCATCTCCAGCGCAGCCGGAAGGCGGGACTTGCCGCGGCTGCCCACCAGGAGATCCACACCAAGGGTCCGGGCCTCACCGGCATCCACCGACTGGGCCCAGCAGCCGCAGACGGCCACCAGCCCCTCCTCCCCTACGGCGCGGCGGGCCCGGCGGACACACTGTCGGCACTTGCGGTCAGCCTCCGCCGTTACGGAACAGGTGACAAGCACAGCCGCCTCAGCCTCCGCCGGCTCACGGACCACCGACGCGCCCATCGCCTCAAGGGCGCCGGTCAGAAAGTCCCCCTCACAGAGGTTTGATCGGCACCCAAGGACGTGAATCCAGACCTTGAGGCCCTTAAGCCCCATTCTGACCATATTCGCCTCAGGCATGGGCCCTTCTGGCCCGGCAGCCCCACCAATCGCCGGCACGGAGCTCCCGTTCCACCGTCAGCCCCGACGTTGACAGGGCGGAGAGAAAGACTCCCCGCTCCATTTCCGTCATGCCGGAGAAAACTGCGCACCCCTTGGGCTTCAGAACCCGCTTCACGTCAGGCAGCATGGTCAGGTTAGGTGTCAGGAGGATATTGGCAGTGAGAACGTTCGCCTGAATCTCCACCCCGTTCAGCAGATTGCCAACGTCAATGTCACAGACATTGGCGCTGATCGCGTTCAGGTTCATGTTGCGGCGGACCTCATCCAGCGTCGTGGGGTCAAGGTCGCGGGCGACGGCATGAGACGCGCCGAGCTTCAGGGCAGCAATAAAGAGGATTCCCGTCCCCGTGCCGACATCCAGAATCGTGTCCCCCTGCCGGACCGCATCCTCCAGCAGCTCAAGGGCAATCCGGGTGCTCTCATGGTAGCCTGTCCCAAAGGCCGAGGAGGGGTAAATATAAATGGGAATCCGCCCATCTTCCGCCTTGTTCTTGTGCCAGGGGGCCATGACCGTGAGGGAACGCCCCACATTCACCGGGGGGAAGGACTCCAGATGCTGTGTGCTCCAGGACTGGTTCTCCGTCTTCTGTTTGCGGAGCACCGTGATTCCCTCAAAAGAAGGGAGAAGAGTTTTCAACCGCTCCAGCAGAGCGTCAATATCCTGCGAGCCCAGATAATCGGCACGCAGCACCAGCTTGCCATCCTCCTCCAGGAACTCTGAGCCGATCGCACCGCTTATTGCCCCCAGAGTCAGGAGACGCTCCTCGTCCCAGGAACGGTTCTCACCGGGGGTAAGTCCAAAATCGACGGTCCACCAATAGTTTGCCGCGGCTCCCTCAAAAGGCTCCATTTATAATGTCCTCCTTGCATGGATAAAGTCCATCACCCTCCGGGCTGACGTGTTCAGGACCTGTTCCTCCGGAAAGCCTATCTCGTCCAGCAGCGCTGCAGCCCGCGCAGAATCTCCCACCCTCCAGCAGGTGTGCGCATCAGAATCTACCGAGACGAAAGCCCCGCAGCGGGCGCAGGCCGCCATCAGACGCTTCGCGTTCTCAAGGTGCCTCGGGCTGATGTCGAAGGCATGGTGCTCGTTGAGCTCAACGACCTTGCCCCGCGCGGCCCACACAGGCACGACAGCCTCCACATCAAAGGGATAATCCGGGGATTCAGGATGCCCGATCATGTCAATCCGGGGGTTCTCCGCCAGGGCCAGATACAGCTCTGTGTAGTCGCAGCCCTCCTCAGGGATGAGAATGTTCTCATGAAGGCTGGCGATACGCCATTCAAGCCGCTCCAGCAACCCCCCGGGCATATCCAGCTTTCCCTGTCTGTCCAGGACGTTGATCTCCACTCCACGCAGAACAGTGACCTCTCCAATCTGCCGCGGCAGCGCTCTCAGATTGGAAAAATGAAGAATCTGACAGCTTCCGGGCATAGCGGGAGCATGGTCGGTCATGGCAATCAGCTCCAGTCCCTTCCCGCCAGCCATCTCAGCCATCTCCTTAATCGTGGAGTAGGCGTGCCCCGACGAAACCGTGTGTGTGTGCAAATCCGCGCGCAGCGTTATCATCAAATCCCCCAATTCTGGTCCTGAATCCTATGCCCCACTCAGAGCTTACCTGCTTCATCTATTATACTCTTTGTTTCAAGCCCTGTATTCCCCAGAATGATTTTAATACCGGTCCCAAAATTCATCCCGAAAAAGTTGACGGCACTCGAAGACAGGTGATAAAATTATGTCCGTTTCCGCTTGGCAACAACAGCAGGAGGAATGGAGGTAAGGAAACATGGAGAACAGGAAGAACGCCGCAAAAAAAACTGCCAGGGCACAGGCCCCAAAGGAAGATAAGGAGCCCGGCGCGCCGTCCCCCGGCAGCACACGCAGGAGGTCCCTCAAAAAGGAAACGGCTGAGAAGAACGCGCCAAAAGGCGCCAAAGGAAAAACCGCCCCCTCGTCTGCCAGCCAGCCCGGGGAGAACGACCCTAAAAAAGATACCAGTTCTAAAAAAGCATCCGATAAAAAAGGACAGGCATCCACAAAAAGAGAAAATACCGGAATAAAAAAAACAACCGGAAATAAAAATAATTCCAAAACCAGGAAGGAGAAAGAGACTGCTGATGAGATAAAAAAAGATATCGATAATGAAAATATTACCTTAGTAAATCAGCAGCCCATCATAAAAGAGAATAAAGACAATACCGATAATAAAAAAATATCCTCCAAAAACAAACAGCCCGAGAAAAAAGAGACTAAAAAGGATACCAGTAAAAAAAATAAAACTGAAAAAGTTTCAAAGGCGGCTCCTCAGGAGATAAAAAAAGAGGATAAAAAAATTACCGATAAAAAAAAGGATACCGAACAGACACAGTCTGCTGCCTCAGCAAAAAGGAAGCGGCACAGCCACCACCATGATGCCGCCCCGGAGGCACAGGTGAGGCACTTGCGGCGGAGTGATCCCTATCCGCCGGATTACTTCAGCACCGTGGAGATGATGTCCTCGCTGAAAGGGTTTGCTCCTCTGGGGATGCTCTTTGTGCTCATGGATATCCTGAAGGGACATGAGGAGGGGCTGATTCACGTCAACAAACTCGCCCGGGCACTGGACATCGGCAAGCCGTCCCTTTTTGCGCAGCTTGAGAATCTTGAGGACGCCGGGCTCATGCGGACCATCTCAAGCTCAAGGGCAGGACGTCACATTGAGATTCTCACACCCAACCTGCTCCGTCATAACGTGATAGACCTCTTCCCCAGCGGGGCCTTCGGAGACCTCCTCGCCCCCGGAAAGGACGACGTGCCTGAGACCGGAGGACAGTTCTCCCAGAAGCGTCTGGATTATCTTTACCGCTATCTGGAAGAGCACCACATCGAGGTCGTCTCCATTCCCGACGAGAAAAGTCTTCCTCCGGCCGTCCCCCAGATCGCCACTTACATGGGAAAATACCTCCCCTACATCCAGCCCTTCTACAACTCACTGAAGGCAACGCTGAACGAAGGGCAGGAGTTTCGCTACTCCCTGGCCCAGAAGCCCAGCCGCACCATCACTCATACGCTGGAGTTCTGCCGGATGCTGAAGTCCGTCGGCTTCCTCGCCAACTTCGCCTACCGACGGTCGCAGCAGTACAGCATTATCGCGAAGGTCAACCGCAGCCCGGAGGCTATCAACTTCCTGACCGGGGGGTGGCTGGAGCATTATATCCGCGACAAGGTGATCTCCATCCTCACAACACACCCGGCGACGCTGTCCCTGCCCTATGCCTTCATGAAGAACCCTAATATCATACTGCCGGGGGGGGAGAACTTTGAGCTGGACTTTTTGCTCTGTGTGGGGGACAAGATCTTCTGGATCGAGGCAAAGACCGGAGAGTACATGACCTTCCTGCCCAAGTACGCCCGGGTCTCGAAGCTCCTTGGCCTGGGACGCACCACATCCATGCTGGTGAGCGTGGAGTCCCTTCTGCCGGACGACAACCTCACCGTGCGCCACGACCTGAGCTGCTGCAACATGGACGAGTTCCCCGATGTTTTCCGCATCAACCTGGTCCGCGAGCTGCAGCAGGAGGCCGTTCAGAAAGTTTCCGGCTAATTCAGCCGCTCACAGCACGGGGGGAGATTTAATCGCTCACGGCGCGGGGCTGGCGAAGGTCCTCCAGAATGGGGATAACCTCGGTCAGGCCCTCCGCCTTTCCGCGGGTGAGGCTGAGAATCTCCGGCGTGGGGGGCAGGCGGTCAGGGACCATAATGGGAATCATGCCTGCGGCGTGAGCGGCCCGGATGCCGTTGTAGGAATCCTCCAGCACCACGCACCTCTCCGGCTCTGCGTCCAGGCTCCGTGCTGCCGCAAAAAAGATATCCGGGGCGGGTTTTCCCTGCATGCCCGGCTGCCAGGTGATGACGGCGTCAAAAAAAGGCGCCAGCCCGGGGTCGTGGTCAAAGTAGAAATCCACCGTTTCGCGCCCGCTGGACGTTGCCACCGCCTTGCGTATCCCCTCCCGGTTCAGCCAGGTCAAAAGCTCCCGAAGGCCCGGCTTTTCCGGCGTGCCGTGTTCTTCAATCCAGGCGAAGGACCACGCGATCCGGTCGCTCCGCACCGCATCGTAATCAAAATCCGGCCCAAAGCGCTCCTTCATCAGACGGCGCGCCGTGGGCACGGCCACCCCGATCTGGGGGCGGACATCCTCCTCCGTTATCTCATAGCCATGTTTTCGCCCCACCACGGTCCAGGCTTTGAAGTTCAGCGCCTCCGTGTCGAACATCAGCCCGTCCATATCAAAAATTACCGTGTCAAAAACTGCCATGAACATTCCTCCCGAGCCGCTTGCTGTCATCCTTCCGGGGCTATTATAGCGCACTGATTTTCTTTCCTCAGTTTTCGCGATCCTCTCTCTGAGCAAGCAGGCGGCTCTGCACATAGCCCACCTCGCCCTCACGCGAGGTAATGTAACCATCCATGCGAGCCAGACGGATACCCAGCAGGGTCTTGCCCACCTCACGGCCCCGAAGCCCCATCTCCTGAAGGTCGCGCCCCGTCAGCTCGCCTCTGAGCGGAGTCCACGTCCGGATATGCTCCACAATGAGCTGCTGAGCCTCCCTGCTTCTGAGACAGGTCATCCAGTAGAGGAGGGGCACGGAATCATAGTCCCTGAAAAAAAGGTAGATCTCGGAGTTCCTGGGCGGCTTTTTGTTTTTGGAGCCAAAGGAGCAAAGACGCTCCACCTGCGGCCAGCCCGAGAAGCAGAGGTTCAGTTCCTTCCGCTCAGCGGCAGTGAGGCTCATGCGGTCCATCGCCGCGGAACGGATATCGGCAGGCGAGTCCGTGAAGACAATCGCCATGCCCACCAGCCAGTCCATGCCCCTGAGGTCAAGTCCAAGCTCAGCCGCTCCGGGCAGCAGGCTCTCCATGGCACGAAGCCGCTGCTCCATCCCATTTTCCAGGGCTCCCCGTGCCGCAGGGTCAATTCGCATTCCGGGGAAGAGGGACTCCCAGATGCCCAGCTCCTGCATCCGAAGCGCAATTTTTCGGAAACACTTTTCCCTGGCGATAATCTCCAGCTCCACCCGGACGCGGGGAGCGGAAAGGCATTCCAGAAGGCCGCCCCTCACGCCACTCTGAAGCAGGCGCAGAGTGTTGTCCTCAAAGCGCATATTCAGCCGCTGCTCCAGGCGAACGCCACGAAGAATGCGCGTGGGATCCTCAACAAAGCTCAGGTTATGCAGAATCTTGAGCAGGCCGTCCCGCAGGTCGGCACGTCCGCCGAAGTTGTCCATCAGAGTGCCCCAGTCGTCCTTACTCAGGGAAATGGACATGGCGTTGACGGTGAAGTCCCGCCGGCCAAGATCCTGCTTCAGAGAGTCGCTCTGAACTGTGGGCAGAGCGGCCGCGTACTCGTAAAACTCACGGCGCGCCGTGGCGACGTCCACCTTTTCCCCGTTGGGAAAGATAATCGTCCCCGTGTTGTACCGCCCGTGGACCGTGCTGCGGCAGCCAGGCTCGTCCCACGAGCGGACCAGTTTTTCCGCGTCCCCCTCCACGGATATGTCGATGTCTGTGTTTTCAACTCCCAGCAGGATATCGCGGACCGTGCCGCCCACGAGATAGGCCCGCATCCCCATGGATTCCGCTCTGGCCCCAATCCGGTGAAGCAGGGAAAGAGTCTCCCCGGGAAAGGCCTTCTCCATCAGGCTGGAGACATTCTCCATCCAGAGGAAGCCGGAGTCGTGCAGCGGGCCGCTGCCGGCGAACTGCCCGGATCGGTAGAGGGCCCTCACAAGGTCGGATCGCGCAAGCATCCCCACAAGCCGTCCGTTGTCCATAACGGGCATTTTCTCAAAGCCATAGGTTGCCATCATGCGGTGGGCCTCGTCGATGGACGCCGCCGCTGGGAGGCTGATGACGCCCTCCGTCATGAAATCCCGGATGTGGGCCCGGTCCAGACCGTGCAGATGCGCCTTATCCAGATCGTTGCGCGTCATAATGCCGACGACCTCGCCTTCCCCTTTGGCCACAGGCAGGGACTTCAGCCCGTAGCGCAGCATGGTCCGGTACGCCTCGTCCACGTGTGCATCCGGGGAAACGGCAATCACAGGACTGGTCATGATATCGGAGACCAGGAGCATGGGCGGGATGGCCACGTGAAGTTTTTCTTCAATTTCTTCCAGCAGTTCCCTCGGATCACAGACGTCGAGGGTGGCCGCCCCCGCCTGAAGATGCCCGCTGCCGCCGTAGGGCACGAGGAACTCCTTGACATTCAGCACGTCCTGAGTGCTGCGGGCAATGATATTGACCTTCTTTCCGCCGTTGTTCACCACAGCGATGGTCACGTGTGAGTCACAGTAGTCCCGGAGACGATGGACGAGAAGCGAGAGCCCCTGAACGTATTCCTCAGTCTCAGCCCAGGTCAGGAGGACCTTCGCTCCGTTGATGTAGCTCTCCCGTGCGTTTTCCGCCAGAATGTCCAGAAGGCGGCGGTCCGCAGCGGTTATGGAGACCTCCACATGAGACAGGACGTGGGTCATGTCCGCTCCCATCTTGCGAAGACAGGCGACGGCCATGATATCACGCTCCGTGGTGGTCTCGTAGGTCAGCGCGCCTGTATCATCATAAATGCCTGTGGCAAAGAGCGTGGCCTCCTCAGGGGAGATGTTCCTGCGCTGCCTGACAAGTTCCTCAACGATGAGGGTCACGGCAGCTCCCACCGGCTCACAGACGACCTTCTCCGCCGGGATGTCCTGCACTGTAGGGGGGTGATGGTCATAGAGGTGGACAGCCACATCCTGACGGCCGGCCAGCGCCGCGAAGGGACCAATACGCTGGCGGTTGCGCGTATCCACCACCACCATCAGTGTCACCTGATCCAGAGGGATTTTTCTGGGCCTGGAGAGGGGCCACTGGTAAGCGTGGCGGCTCATATAATCCCTGACCTTGCGGTCCGGGGAGCCAGGCGGGCAGATCACCGCATCAGGGTAGAGCTTCTGAACGGCGATCATGCTGGCCAGTGAGTCAAAATCCGTGTTGAGATGACTTGTAATCAGGTGCATGACTTCAATCCCCCTTCTGGAATCTGCACTCAGCGGCTTTCCCTGCCACAGGAACCGCCGCTCCCCCTCACCGGTAGTTCTCCACGTCGATGCCCACGATTTTCGACAACCCCGGCTCCACCATCGTTACGCCGTAAATCAAATCAGCACGTTCCATCGTCGTGCGGCGGTGCGTCACGACAATAAGCTGAATGGTCCGGGAATACTCCTTTGACAGATCGGCAAAGCGGATGAGGTTGTACTCATCCAGCGCGGCGTCTGCCTCGTCCAGCACCGCCAGAGGCACCTTCGCCACCTCCATGGCGGCAAAGAGCTGCGCAATGGCCGTCAGGGCCTGCTCGCCGCCGGAGAGCTGAGTGATGTTCTGCAGATTTTTCCCGGGGGGACGGGCATAAATCTCAACGCCGCGGTCCCAGATGCTCTCTCCATCCTGAAGGGTCAGCCGCGCCTCTCCGCCGCCAAAGAGCCGCTGGAACAACGCGTTGAACCGGGTGTCGATCTCTGTCATCGCCCCCGTAAAGGCGTTCTCCACCTGCTCATCCGTCTCCCGGATGAGCATCCTCAGCTCCTCCACCCCACTCCGGACGTCCTCAAGCTGTTCCGTGAGGAACTCTGTCCGCTCCGTCAGTGACGCGTCCTCGGACAATGCCCCCAGGTTGTACGGCCCCAGAGCCTTCAGCTCCCGTTCCAGCCGTTTCAGAGAAGCCGTGAGGCCCGCAGGGCCTGAAGCAGCCTGCGGGCCGTCCCCGGAGGTGTCTCCATTCGCCACTTCCCGGCCCCTGAGCACATTATAGGGGTATTTCTCATCCCACAGCTCAATGAGCTGGTGACACTCCTCCTCCAGCGCCTTCTGCCGGCCGGCCGCCGCGGAAATCTCCCCCTCCCTCTGGGCCGCCGTACTGTCAGCCTTTTCGGACCGCGCACGCAGACGCTCCAGCCTCAGGTGCGCCCGCCGGACACGGGTCTGCTCCTCCTCAAAGCGGCGGTGAAGCTCCTTTTCCTGATGGAAGATCGTGAGCCGCTCCTGCCCGATTTCACCCAGCAGTTTTCGATTCTCCGCCTCTGTGGTCTGCCCCGTCCTCAGCTCCTCCTCAAGAGTGGTCCTCCGCGCTGTCAGCGTCTCCTGCTCATGCCGGATGCGCTCCGCAATGGCCAGCGTTCCGCGCAGGCGTTCCTCTGCCAGAGAGAGCTCAGACCGCAGAGGGGCCAGAGCGGAATCCGGCTCCCCTTCGGGCAGATCCCCAAGTTCCGCCAGCGCGGCCTCCAGTTCCTTCACCCGGGCCTGAGCCCTGTCCAGTTCCCCGCTGAGAGCAGATATACGCCCCCGGGCCTCCGCCCCTTCTGAGGTCAGGCGCTCAATGGAGGCAGAGGCTGCCGTCAGAGCCCTCTGCTCCGCGGCAGCGTCCGCCCGGATACGCTCCCGCTCCCCGGCCAGAGAATCCAGTTCTCCGGCGAGCTTTGCCTCCTTCTCCCTGGCCGCTTTGAGCTCCCCGTCCAGTTCAGCGATGCGACCGCGGAGGGCATCAATTCCGGACTGAGTTTCAGCGGCCTGCTGATTGTTTGCGATGACGCCGCCCTGCTGACGGACCTGCCCTCCGCTGACCGTTCCCGTGGGGGAGAAGACCTCGCCCTCCAGCGTCACGATGGGGAACCGTGCCCCCTTCCTCACCAGCGCGCTGCCCAGACCGTAGTCCCCGACGATGAGCAGATCGCCCATCATGTGGGACAGCGCGGGCCCCCAGGGCGAGTGAACGTCAATCAGATCCATGGCCCAGCCCACTATCCCCTTTGCGGGCAGGCTGAAGCGGCAGTCCCGGTCACGGGGGCGGCAGCGCTCCAGCGGAAGGTAGGTCACCCCCCGGTTCGAACGGCGCTGTTTCAGGAGGGCAATCCCCTCCTGAGCCTCCTCCAGCGTGTGAACCAGAAGCCAGAACCGGCGGCCGCCAAGGTAGGCGTCCAGCGCGAAAGCAATGTTCACGGGACAGGAGAAAGCCTCGGCCGCCACCTCCGGCCGCGACTTCATGCGCTTCAGACGAGAGGCGGAGAGCAGAATCCGGACCGGCTCGGGGTAGGAAGACTCCGCGCTGTCCCTCAGGGAGTCCAGTTCCGCCTCCAGCCGCCCGCACTCCCGCTGCATCTGCTGAAGGGACGCCGTCTGCTTCTGACAAAAGGAATAAATCCCTGTGTGCTCATCCATCAGGCGGGTATACTTCATCTCAAGCTCCTCAAGACGGATGGCCAGGGCTCTGCCCGCACTGGTTCTCTGCCGGGCCTCCTCCTGAAGACGCTCCAGCTCCGATGCCCCGGACTCCCCGGACACGGACAGGGCGCGCAATTCCGCTTCCGTCCGTGAACAGAAAAGCTGACGTTCGGCGAGCTCATCTCTCAGAGACTGGCGGCGTGTCCTCTCCCGCTCAAGGTGGGCCCGCCCCTCCTCGAACTCCCGGAGACGGGCATCCAGCGCGGCGCGGCACTCCTCCAGACGGGCGCGCTGTTCCGCTTCCTCCGCCTGAATGCGTTCCTGCTCCTCACGAAGGCCAGCCTCCTGCTCCGCCAGTTCTTTCCGCTCCGCCTCAAGGGCAACACGGTCATCCAGAAGGGAACGGATCCGGGTAGCAGCCTGAAAACCCTGCCGCTGGAGAACATCCCGCCTCGAAGACAGTTCATGGGCCCGGGCGGTGAAGGCCGCCTCATCGAATCCCTGAGAGCGCAGATGCGCCTCCCCGGCCTGCACAGCAAAGCCCCAGAAGCCCCGCCACATGACAGCCCGTTCCAGACGGGCCCGGATCTGCTGCTGTTTTGAGCCCAGCTCCCGCGCCTCCGCCTCCAGACGGTAGCGGCGGGAGAAGTAAAAGTCCCTCCGCAGGGATTCGAGACTGTCAAGAATGCCCTGGGCCTTCACGGCCACGGCCACCTCCCCGGCAATCTCCGCCCGGCGCGTCTCCAGCTCCTGAATGAGGGTCTTTATCCTCTCCGCCTCGGCCAGTGCGTCCTCAAGGCGTTTCAGGGTGTCATCCCGGCGGTTGCGGTAGCGGTCAATTCCAAACAGCAGGTCAAGCTGACGCCGGCGTTCCCTTGGGCTCTGTTTGATGGCCGCGGCAACCTCTCCCTGCCCGATGAAGGCACAGCCCTGACCATCCATGGAAAAACGGGACTTCACGCTGTCCAGTTCCTGCACCGTGATGCGTTTCCCGTCGATCTGGAGCGAACCGCCCTCCTCCGCCGAGTACAGCCGCTTCAGAACCGCACCGTCTCCCGGGACGGAGAGGGTCAGGGATACCTCCGCCTCCTTCGCCTCCCGGACAGAAGCGCTTCCCTTGAAAAGGAGCTCAGTCTGCCTGGGGACACGAAGCGCGGAGTTGCCGCCCTCGCCCAGGATCCAGCGGAGGGCGTCCAGGATATTGCTCTTGCCGCTGCCGTTGGGGCCGACAATGGCAGTAAACCCTCTGCTGAACAGAAGCTCGCAGGGGGTCCCGAAGCTTTTGAAACCCTTAAGCCTCAGGGACTCGATGGACAACGATCGTGCTCTCCCTTCGCTCCATTTGCTTCGCCCGGCGTTCCACAGCCTCCAGAGGCCCCTGGAGTTCCACCCGGTACTTGTTCCAGGCGAACTCTGTCATGCCCGCGATAAATATCTTTCGCTCCAGCTCCTCCTGCCACAGGGGAAGGTAGGTATCGGCGATGTACTGCGCAATCGCGGCGTTCGCCTGAAGCAGCAGAGCTTCGGAGCGGTTGGCATGGGCAACCTTGCGCAGGAACCGCTTGATGGACAGGGCCACGGTGTCCTCCCTCATGACCCAGCCATTGTCGCCGCAGAAGGGACAGCCCCGCGTCAGCACGGAGCGGAGGTCAGGACGGCCCCGCTTGCGCGTGATCTCCACCAGGCCCAGCTGGGTGATGCTGAACACCCTGGCCCGCGCCCGGTCCCGGGCCAGGACCTCCTCAAGCCGCGCGATAAGCGCCTTGCGGTCCTCCTCAAACTCCATGTCAATGAAATCCACCACAATAATCCCGCCGATGGAGCGCAGCCGGAGCTGGCGGGCAATCTCGTCCGCCGCCTCAAGGTTCGTCGCCAGGGTTGTGTGGCGCATATCCAGGTCCCCGACGAACTTGCCCGTGTTCACATCGATAACCGTCAGCGCCTCGGTGGGCTCGATGACAAGGTAGGCTCCGCTCCGGAGCCAGACCTTGCGGTCCAGCGCCCGCTCAATTTCCGTCTCAAGGCCGTAATACTCAAACACCGGGGCCACTCCATGATAGAGGGAGACGCCGGGACGGTCCGCCTCGCAGAAACCGGACAGGAAGTCCTGAACACGGCGGAACTCATCCTCACTGTCGACGATAATCTCGTCCACGCTGCCATGGACCTCGTCGCGCAGCACCCGGCCCAGGGGCCCCATGTCCCGGTAAAGCAGACAGGGAGCGGGCTGAAGCCCGGCGTTGTGCTCAATTTCATGCCAGAGCGCCAGCAGGGACTGCACGTCGGCAGCCAGGGCATCCTCGTCCACACCCTCCGCGGCTGTACGGACAATGAGGCCAAAGTCCTCACCCTTCAGTTCCCTGGCAAGGTGCCGAAGCCGCTTGCGCTCCCCCTCATCCACAATGCGGCGGGAAACTCCGGCCTCCCCACCGCCCGGCACAAAGACAAGATAGCGGCCCGGCAGGGAGATGCGCGGGGTAACCCGGGCTCCCTTGTTCTTCCGCGCCGTCTTGGTCACCTGAACCACCAGCTCCTGATCCGGGACGATGTCCATTCCCTGAGCGTCGTTCAGGTAGAGAAAAGCGTTGCGGCCGTCCCCGATGGTGACGAAAGCAGCGTTAATGCCCGGCAGAACGCTCTCCACCCTGGCCTTGTATATCTCCCCGGCCCTTTGACGGTCCCACATACGCTCGATGAAAATCTCTGCCAGCTTCCCCTCTTCGAGGATCGCCACGCGCGTTTCCTCGTTCTCCCGGGTATCGGCAATGATCTTCCGGTTTAAATTTTTATCCTCATGTTCCGAAGGCAAAATTTGTCCCCCTCAGCCCAAAATTTATATAATCTCATTTGAACTCAGGGGGAAAGGACCCCCTGAAACCCCCAAGCGGCTATTATTGTATCAAAAAACTCCGGATTGAAGCTCAGGGGGCCCCCCCCTGAAACCCCCGGCGGGCTTCCCGGCGACCCGCAAAGCGGGTTTCCCGGCGAGAAAACACCCCCTGCCCCCCGGACGGGCTCAACGTGCCGCAAGCTGCTCTGTCTTCCGTTCCCAGCCACTCCTCCGGACAGGCCACACCGGATTGAAGCTCAGGGGGGACACTCACCCCCCTGAATCCCCCCGGACGGGCTCAACGTGCCGCAAGCTGTTCTATCTTCCGTTCCCAGCCGCTCCTCCGGACATGCCACATCATAAGAAGACTGCAGACCAGCCAACCGGCGGGATAGCCCAGAGCAATGAAGTAAATCGAATGCGTCAGCCGCGAGATGATGAACAAATAAATCTGCCGCAGAAGAACGAAGGAACTCAGCATGATGAACATGGGGGTCTTGGCGTCCCCCACCCCGCGCAGCGCCCCGGCATGAATCTGGTTCGTCACGTTCAGGGGATCAAAGATGCTGTTGAGCCGCAGGAACAGCACTCCATAGTACAGCACCTGCGCGTCGCGGTTGAAGAGCGACACCATGAAGGGCGCCCCCGCGTAAATGGCGGCAACGATGGCCAGTGTCAGACCAATGGAGATCATCATGCACTCCCGGAGTCCCTGGCGTATCCGCTCCGGCTTTCGGGCTCCGGCGTTCTGCCCCACAAAGGTCGTGATGGCCATGGCCATGCTCTGGATGGGCAGGATCACAAAGGCATCAATGCGGCTGTAAATGCCCCAGCCGGCTGTGCTGGCCGCGCCGTAGGCGTTGATATAGCCCTGCACGAAAACGTTGGAGAACCCCGTGACCGCCATCTGGAGGCCCGTGGGCAGCCCCAGCAGAATGACGCGCTTCAGGATGTCACAGTCAATCCTCATCTCGCGCCAGGTGAGACTGTGTGGCTCATGACTGCGGAACAGCAGCCAGAAGATGATGAGTCCCGACACAAGCTGAGACAGGATGGTGGCGTAGGCCACACCGGCCACACCGGCGTGAAAGACAATCACGAAGAGGAGGTCCAGCGCAATGTTCAGAATCGACGAGAGGATCAGGAAGAACAGCGGACGCCGTGAGTCCCCCACAGCCCGGAGGATGGCGGACCCCATGTTGTAGAGCATCAGGCCGATCAGCCCAAGGGAGAATATCCGCAGATAGACGACGGCCTCCCGCATGACGGACTCGGGCGTGTTCATGAGGCGCAGCAGGGCAGGTGTCGCCATATAGCCCACGACGGACAGGATGAGGGACAACGCCACCGTGGCCACGACAGCGGTGTGGGTCGACTTCCGCAGGTTCACCAGGTCCTTCGCGCCGAAGTACTGAGAGATGACGACACTGGCCCCCATGGCCATGCCGATGAAAAGCCCGATGAGGGTGAAAACAATGGAAATGGTGGACGTCACGGCCCCCAGCGCGTCCGCGCCGACGAAGTTCCCCACCACAACGCTGTCCACCGTGTTGTAGAGCTGCTGAAAGATGTTCCCGATAAAGAGCGGGAAAGCGAATGACACAAGGTGCCTCCAGATAACCCCCTCTGTCATGTCCGTCACTGTTGTGTGCGGTTTGCTCGTGAAAAATTTACCCGCCATTTCCATTTCCTTCTATATCCTAAATTTATCTATCCTACTTTTATTATATCAACCCTGTCTATCCTGAAAACTACCGGGGCAGCTCCGGCGGGAAGGAGCCCGGGACGGCAAAGTCAATGACGTGTCTCAAAAGACCTCACTTCGTTCTGAATCATCTCCTCAAAGCCCGAAAGAGCGGCGAAGGGGCAGAACTGCGCGGCGCGGGCGGAAAGGCTCATGGGCGCGCGGGTCGGGGAACAGTGATGGGGCAGGTCAATGATATCCGCGTAGACAACCCGCGGATCAGGCCCCCGTTTCGCGGGGGCAGCCGCTGTCCTGGCTCTTTGGCCGCCTGTCTCCCCCCCGCGTCCGGTGGGCACTGTCCCTGTCTCCATACTCCCGGCGTGCTTCGTTTTCGCGGGAAGCAAGGCGTCCCCGCCCGCCCTGTGGCCGCCTATCTGCTCGTTCCGGGCTATCGTGGTGGCGCCTTTTTCCAGATTAAAGCCCCTGATCAGGGCGTTTTTGCCGCATTCACTCTGGATGAGCAGCGTGGCCTGCTGTATCCTGCGCTCTCTTTCATCCAGCGCTTCTTCAGCGGCGCGCTCCCTGTCCAGGGCTGCATAATCCGTGAAGAGCTCCAGCTGCATCGGCTCCTCCGGCGGGATATCCTCCTCGCTGATGACGTTCAGGGCAGCAACGTTGACGCGGCGGATCAGCAAATCCGGGTCAGCAATCCGGTCAAAGAGGTTCATCATGACCTCCGTGATTCGACGGGTGCTGCTTGTCCAGCGGTCTGTGCTGCCGGTTCCGTGGGCATACCTGGGATGGGGACGGCCATAATGGTCCGGAGTTACAACTCCGGTGTACCTCCGGCCCGTTTTCGCCACGATGCAGACGGAGTCCCCGATGGTTTTTCCCTGGCGGACCACTGTGAGGCTCCTGCGGTCATAGCCGATATTCAGCCCGATTTTTTTCGTCACAACGCCCCTGCGGACCATGTCCAGGGTCAGAAGCTCCGTCATTTCCCGGACGATAAGCCGGCCCTTCTCAAAGTCATAGGGCTCCATGAGCACCTGCCCCGAGGAAAGGCTGCCGGACTGCGGCTTATAAGCTTTTATCGTGGAGATCCCCGTGGGCTCCCAGCCCCAGGCATGGTCGATTATCAGCTCCGCGTTGATGCCAAAGGCACCGTACAGCTGCCCCTCATCCTTCACACTCAGCCTCGCGGCGTCGCCCATGGTGCGGCACCCCAGAGAAGCCAGACGCTTTGCGATACCGGGGCCAATGCGCCAGAAGTCCGTCAGCTGTCCGTGGCTCCACAGTTTTTCCCGGTAACTCCGCTCGTCCAGCTCCGCAATCCGCACGCCGTCACTGTCCGCCGGTATGTGTTTCGCGACGATATCCATGGCGATTTTCGCCAGGTACAGATTGGTCCCTATTCCCGCCGTGGCGGTGATTCCTGTCTCCCGGTGGGGGTTTCAGGGGGTCTTTTCCCCCTGAGCTTCAATGAGGACCTCGCGTATCATCGTCAGGACAAGCTCCCGCGCGGCAACGCCATCGTATTTCATATAGGGGGTGATATCCATGAAGCATTCGTCAATGCTGTAAACATGGATGTCGTCCGGGCTGATGTGCCTCATGCAGATTGAGAAAATCTTTGCGCTGACTCTTTCGTAGCGTTTCATCCGCGGCGGCGCCACAATGCAGGCCAGCCTGAGGGACGGGTCAGAGGCCAGAGCGTCCGCGCTGCAAGACGAGGACGTGAAGCAGTTCCTGCCATCCTTCCCCCTGGGGAGAAGCCCCAGACGGCAGGCCTTTCTGAACCGTTCGGCGTTGATCTCCCTCACACGCTGAATAACCTCAAACAGCCGGGCGCGGCCCCCGATTCCGTGGGCCTTGAGAGAGGGGGAAACGGCAAGACAGATGGTTTTCTCCGTCCTTGACGGGTCCGCGACGACAAGATTCGTCGTGAGCGCGTCGAGGTTTCGGTCGCAACACTCCACAGAAGCGTAGAACGATTTCAGATCGATGCAGGCATAGGTTTTCTGCCCGCCGGCAGCTTTGTTCATCGTCAGATTCCTTTCCCCCACGACGCTTTCCTGGGCTGACTGCCTCCGGCCCCCGGAAAGCGCCGGAAGGAAAGGGGCGCGTCACAGGATGTCCGAGTCCGTCAGGCGGGCAAAGACATCCTCTCCCACTCTGTACAGCTCAAACCTTCCCATCACGGTAATTTCCTCCCCAATCCGGGGATAATCCCGCGGGTACTCGTAATCACTTTTCAGCACAAAGTCCAGCCCCACAGCACAGCAGGCCGCAGCGTCCGTCAGGATAACGCCGCAGAGCTGCTCGCCCGTTTCCTCATCCTTCACGCAGTCGAACTGCCCCCGCAGCCTGATCATCTTGCCGACATAGGCTTCCGGATCCGTGAATATGTTGAAAAGGCCCGTGTAGGCCATCATGCTGTTTAGCTCTGTGAGGTCAAGGTCTGCCTTCGGCGGATTTTCCAGACGTCTCTGCGCTCCCCCTGCAGCAAGAGGAACGCTGGTCAGGAACAAAACCAAAAGCAGAACGCCGCAGATTTTTTTCATCCTTTTGTGCCTCCCTTCACTTTTCCCAGCACAAAAAACACACCGAAGGCCGCCATATCCGCCGCGACAATGGTTGACCCCACCGGTGTCCCGGCAAGGATGGCTGTTGTCAGCCCCAGCAGGGCACAGGCTACAGACAGGCACACGGAGCAGATTGTTACGGACAGGAAACTCCGGAATACCCGCATGGCCGACAGTGCCGGGAAGATAACCAGGGCTGAGATCAGCAGAGAACCCACCAGATTCATTGCCAGCACAATCACCACTGCCACGACCACCGCAATGATCAGGTTGTAGACGTCTGCCTTCGCGCCCGTTGCCCGGGCAAAATCCTCGTCAAAGGTGACGGCGAAGATCTTGTGATAAAAGAAAATAAACACCGCTGCCACCGCCACGGAAAGGACAACGCAAAGCCACACGTCCCCCGGGGTCAGCGTTAAAATGGAGGTTGATCCAAACAGCGTGGTGCAGACGTCCCCCGATAAATTGGACGATGTGGAGAAAACATTCATCATGAGATAACCAAGGGCAAGGGAGCCCACGGAGACCATCGCCACCGCGGCATCCCCCCGGATTGTGGCATTTTGCCCCGTCCGCAGCAGGAACACCGCACAGAGCACCGTCACAGCCAGGACCACAGGCATATCGTCCGACAGCCCCATGACGGAGGCGGCCGCCATCGCGCCAAAGGCCACATGAGAAAGGCCGTCGCCAATAAACGAAAAACGTTTCAGCACCAGCGTCACGCCCAGCAGAGAGGAGCACAGGGCAATCAGCACCCCCACCACCAGCGCGTACCGGACAAAGGGGAACTGCCAGTACAGCACGATTTTATCCAGAACCCCGCTCATTTCAGAGCCTCCCCGCTCTCAGCGTACTGCTGCTTCGTTCCGTAAAACACGGATTTTCCGATGCGCAGGACGTGGCTGGCGTACCTCAGCGCGGGCTCCACATCATGGGAGACCATGACCACCGTGAGGCCCTCCCGGTTCAGTTCCTCAAGGACCCGATACATCTCCGCGGCCGATTGCTGGTCAAGGCCGGACACAGGCTCGTCAAGAAACAGGGCCTTCTGCGCCGCGCACAGAGCCCGGGCAAACAAAACCCGCTGCTGCTGACCGCCGGACAGTTCCCGGTAACACTTCCCCGCAAGGGACCCAACCCCCATCTTCCGCATGGCATCGGCCGCCAGACGCTTCTCACTGCCGTTGTAGAACGGGCGCAGCCCGCACCGTCCCTGGCACCCGGACAGGACGACCTCCCGCACAGACGCCGGGAAATCTCTCTGCGCCGCGGTCTGCTGGGGCAGATACCCCACCTCCCGGGGCCGGATTCCGTCGCCCATCGCAACGGTTCCGCGCACCGCGGGCACCAGCCCCAGCATCGTCTTCAGCAGCGTGCTCTTCCCAGAGCCGTTCTCCCCGATAACGCAAAGGTAGTCCCCGGCGCTGACCTCAAGATTCAGGCCGCTTATGAACACGCCCCCGCCATATCCCAGCGACAAATCCCGACATACGAACTGCGCCATTTCGATAACCTAATTCAACGCGATTTTCAGCGTCTCAAGATTCTCTTTCATGATGGAAAGATAGCCGGCGCCTTTCTCAGCGTCCTTTAGAGTCGTGGACTGCATGGAGTTCAGACAAAGCACCTGCTGGTTCTTTGCCCGGGTATTGGCGACGACTGTCCTGGCGATCTGATGACGCACGTTCTCAAGGGTCAGCACACAGGGCAGCCCCAGTTCGTCCACCTTGCCCGCAAGGAACATCACTGTCTCAAAGCTGGCCTCGGACTCCGCGGAACAGCCGGCAAACGCCGCGTAATACTTCAGGCCGTAATCGTCCATCAGGTACCGGAACGGGAACCGGTCAGCGAACAGGAGCACCTTTCGCGCCGCCTTTTCACAGACAGTCTGGTATTCCCTGTCAAGGGAAAGCAGTTTCCCGCTAAATTGTTCCGCATTCGCGGCATAATTATCCTTATGGTCCGGGTCAATCCCTGAAAGAGTCTGAGCGATACATCTGCACAGGAATCCGGCGTTCCTCAGCGAGAGCCAGATATGCTCGTCGGGCTCCTCCCCGTGATGCTCCTCATGTTCATGTTCATGTTCATGCTCGTGTTCATGTTCATGATCGTGGTCATGATCGTGTTCATGCTCATGTTCGTGGTCATGCTCATGATCGTGTTCGTGTTCGTGTTCATGTTCATGATCGTGGTCATGCTCCATCCCCTCCACAATCTCCTCCATTTTTACGGAGGATCCAAGGATGTCCATGAGGTTCATCACCACACGCTTCTTGTTCACGACGTTTTTCAGGGCGTCCTCAACCCATCCGTCAGAGTCCCCTCCCACGTAGATGAAGAGGTCGCAGTCCGCGATTTTCACCATATCGTCGACAGTGGGCTGATAGCTGTGCAGGTCCACGCCGCTGTTCAGGAGCAGTGTGATATCCGCGCCGGTGCCGGCCGTTATCTGGCGAACCCAGTCGTACTCCGGAAAGATGGTCGTCACAATCCGCAGGCCGCTCTTCTCTGCCCCATAAGCCCCGTCTGAACACAACGCAGCAAAAATGAAAAACACCGTCATCAATATCTTTTTCATGGAAATGTCAAACCTCCCGCCTGAAAAGGCAAACAACAAAAGCCCTCCGCTGCGCCCGCCGGGGCAGCGGGAAGGCAAACCCTGTTTCCGCCTGTTTTCGGATGATTTTTAATTCGAAAGTTTGACTTTCAGAGTTATCAGTGTCAGACAGAGGCAGACAGCATCAGCAAGCCGCACGGCGAAGGAACCGGCCGCCGCGACAGGCCCCGCCGGGACAAAGACCGCAAGGACCAGCCCAAACTTCAGCGCATTTGCGCATACGGCCATCTGCCGGCAGATGGGACAGTCCTCACCCGTACAGTCATGCTCCGCCTCAACAGCGATAAAGGCCACGGAGAAAAGCGCGACAAGAACAAACAGAGCCGCCAGCACCCCGGCCCCCAGACGTTTTTTTTCTATCACCGCGCCTTCCCCCCTTCCTTCAAAAAATGCACATTTCATTATATCAAAAAATGCAATACCCAAAAACGCAGGTCAGGAGGGGCCAGTTTCTGCCGGCGCGCAGGAAGCCGGCCGCAGCAGGATTTCCCCATCCACCCCCTATATATAATGGATAAAAGGAATGATTTATATTGACCTTAAATGGCTGAACACCATGGACAGCAGGCAGAGGTTTTTTCGTCAGGGAATGTTGGCCTGCAGCAGAAAAGCCTGAATATCCTATGGTGTGCCCATATCCGGTATGAACCGCTGAACTTCAGCCTAACGGCGGCATCCCTGTCTGAGACCTGCTCAGCGGCACCAGCGAGACGGGAATCCGGAAAGTCCATCGCAGCAGAGAAGCATAGGCTTCATCCCCGCGACAGCGGAGAGTTCAGCGCGCCCGGCCAGGCTGGGACACATTCACCTGAAGGAAATTAAAACGACAATTCCGGCTGCACCCGGGTTAAGGCTCTTCTTCAGCGAACCCCATTACTTCTGAAAAAGACTGAACAAAAAATCTCTTGTCCGGCTGGACCGTGAGGAGGGCTGCGACAGAAAAGCCTGAACATCCTCCGGCGTGTCGATATCCGGCAGCGCGTCGGCCAGCGTGCAGGACCCTCCCCGATTCCGGATATGTGCCAGCGTGGCGTGAAGCACGTCTTTTCCGCCCCAGGAGGAAATGTCGAACGCCTCCGGAGTAAATCGTCTCATCCCGATAAGCCAGTAACCGCCATCCAGCGAGGGCCCCAGAACAACGTCCGAATCATTCAGTCCGATAAACGCCTGACGGATGTTATCAGGACTGACGGAAGGGATGTCCGTCCCCATAAGGCAGACCCTCCTGTACCCGGCATCAAAGGCCTCACGCATTGCCTGGCACATCCTCTCTCCCAGGCTGCCGGCACATTGCCTGCGCCGGTGAAAGAACGGCGGAATCAGCGCGGCATAGTCCTCAATCCCTCCGCTGCCCGTCCAGTAAAGGAAAATATCCGCCCCGGAGCGGAGCTCCGACACAGCGGGGAAGATGTCAGCCCACATCGCGCGGTGCAGATCCTCACGCTGCTGCTCATTCAGCAGGGGAGCCAGCCGCGTCTTTGTCTCCCTGCCAATGGGGAGCCGTGAAAAGAGAATCAGCGCGTTATCCATAGATTTTCCGGAGTCTCTCCGTCGGAACGCCCAAAATGTAGAGCGCCTTGACAACATTCATCTTCAGCCATGTGCGGAAACGGCCATGTTGAAGGTAACGCCGCGCGGAGGTCCCGATGGCCGTGTCCAGGGCGCAGATAAGCCCCCGTTTGTGGAGGGGCCGCAGACGGCGGGAAAGCTCCCAGTCCTCCATGAGGGCAAGGGGGGCAAAGCCGCCCAGCTCCTCAAAAATATCGCGGCGCAGGAACAGGCCCTGATCGCCAAAAATAAGACAGAAATCCTTAGCCCGTGTGTGGGATGTGCGCTCGATAAAACGCAGAAATCTGTCATCTGCGTCGTAAAAATGCAGGCGGAAAAAACCTCCCGCAGCCCCGCCTGAAACGGCGCGCCCAATGTCCTCAAGGGCCGACAGCGCGGGGACCGAGTCCGCGTGGACAAACCAGAACACATCGCCCGACGCGCTCTTTGCCCCGGCGTTCATCTGCGCCGCCCGGCCTGGCGGTGCAGTGATAACCCGGGCACCGGCCGAAACAGCCTTTTCCGCTGTGCCGTCCGTGCTGCCCCCGTCGGAGACGATAATCTCCCTGTCGCCGGGCATAGCCTGCAGGGATTGGATAAGGGGACCTATGCGGTCCCCCTCGTTTAATGCAGGAACAATAATTGAAATCAGCATTACGCCGTTGTGCCGCCGCAGCTGGAACCTGCGCCGGCGGTGCAGGCATAGCAGTGAGGGCCAAAAGCGATCTCCCTCGCCTCCGGACTGTCGCCAAGTTCGCGGATGTTTGCCGGGCCCTTAATGGGAAGCCCCGCCGCCTGGTTGAAATCGCAGTCGTAGAGTCCGCCGTCCCACGCCACAGAGAGCTGGAAGCGGCACATCATTCCCTCCAGCGCTGCGGGGTTGAAGGCGCCGCACAGCCGCTGCATATACCGATCAAAGTTTCCTGTCCGCTTCAGGAAATCCCCAAAACGGCCAATGGGATTATTGGTGATGGCAAAGAGGCGCGTGAACTCGATGCCATAATCCGTCTTTAACCGGTCTCTGTACTCCCGCTCCAGATCGCTCTGACCGGGAGGCAGAAAAGCACCGCCGGGATTGTAGACCAGATCCAGCGGCAGATGCCCTTCCCGACCGTAACCCAGGGAGTTTAACTTTTTCAGCATGGCGATGACAGCCGTGAATGTGCCCTCTCCCCTCTGCCGGTTGCAGTCCCGCTCCGTATAGTAGGGCAGGGAGGCCACCACCTCGACGCCGTTTTGGGCAAAGAACTCCGGCAGGTGTTCATATCCCGGCTCGCCCAGAATAACGAGGTTGCTCCGCGTCATGACGTGGGCGCCGCTCTTCACTCCCTCCTCAACAAGCCATTGGTAGTGCGGATTCATCTCCGGTGCGCCGCCCGTGATGTCCAGCGTCCTGAAACCCCAGGATTTCAGGACACGAAGGACGTGTTCCATGGTCTCCCGCGTCATGACCTCCGTCCGGCCGGGCCCGGCTTCCATGTGACAGTGTTTGCAGGACAGGTTGCAGAGCCGGCCCACGTTGACCTGAAGGATGTCCAGACGCTCCAGCGTCCGCCCGAAGACAGGATTGTGGATTTTAGACTCAAAAGGCGGAATCACATCGACAGCCCCTTCACTACGTTCTTCATCTGGACACCATGGACAAGGGCAGCACCGCCGCGAATGGCGCAGGCCACATGGACAGCCTCGGTCATCTGCTCCTCGCTGGCTCCGTTCTCAAGGCAGCTCTGACTGTAGGCATCAATACAGTAGGGGCATTGCACAGTATGAGCCACGGCGAGGGCAATCAGCGCCTTTTCCCGTTTGCTCAGCGCACCGGACTCGAACACCGCGCCGTAGTAGGCCATGAATTTATCCCACAGTTCCGGGGCGCACTCCCCCATCGTCGCGAATTTTCCAAGGTCCTCCGCATCGTAATAACTGTTTGTTTCGCTCATTGAAAAAACCTCCGTAATTATAAACTGCTCAGGTTCCGCGCCGTCTTATAACGGTTCAGCAGGGCTGATCCTGGCTCCGCCGGCGTCCCGCTGCCAAAGATCAGATCCAGCAGATGCAGGCTTTTGTGGGAACCATCCATACCCATTGCCGAACGGCATGAGGCGCAGTAGGAAATAATCGTCGGACAGGGAGATTCCGCCGCACGGTTTCGCATCCACTCGCGGCCTGATTTCACATCACCCGTCGAGATCATCATGGCCCCTCCGCAGCATTTGGCTCTCTGCCCGGAAAATTCCATCTCCCGAAGGGTCACTCCAAGCCGTTTCAATATCTCCCGCACCGCCGCGCCTGTCTCCGGGCAGACATTCATGGCGCAGGAATCCTGAATCGACGCTTCAAGGCCCTCAAAGCGGCCCTCAAGCCCCTCCGGCAGCCCCATTTTCAGTATCAGAGGCCACAGGGAAAGAACGTGACGTCCTGTATCATACTCACGTAAAATTTTATAGCAGTTCTGGCAAGCGGTGACAACCGTCTCCGCTCCCATGGCATCCAGCCCCCGCCGAACTCCGTCCATGCGTTTCAGAAAGAGTCCTTTCTTCCCCATCAGCTTCAGAGGCTTGGCGCAGCAGGCCATAAACACGCCGCAGTCCTCCCGGCGGCCCCGGAGAAAATCCCTCACGGAAATCACATAAGAAGGGCTGTACCCTGCAAGACTGCATCCGGGGAAGAACACGGTCTGTGCCCTTCCGCCGGAACGGCGCAAAAGCGGCGAGGCGGCAAGCCACTGGTCAAAACGCACCCACGAATGAAAGAGAGCAGACCGAATACTCATAATCTTCCGCTCCCGGAGCCGGCAAACTCAATCAGCCGTCCGTCCGGCATGATAAACGTTTCCTCAAAAAAATCCCGATACCCGTTACGGTGATCACCAGCGCGGCCGCCAGAAGGAAGTACAGCCCGCGGCGTTCCGGAGTGGCCAGCCCCGCCGCCCCCAGCGTGAAGGCCGCAGCCCCCGGCGCCATGAACAGAAACGTGCAGAGTGTATAAGGCCAGAGCCCGATGTCCGTGAGACCGTATGCAAAGTTTTGAAGGTTGTATGGAAACAGCGGGACAAGCCGCGTAATCATCAGCAGAACGACGACGCCGGAAAAGGAGTTTCGCCCCCCGCCGTCGAAGAGCAGTTTCTTCAGCAGCGGGCTCCGTTCCAGCCAGGGCTTCACCGCATCCTTCAGAAAGTAGCGTCCGGCCAGAAACGCCAGCACGGCTCCCAGCGTCGCCGCGGCAAGGCACAGCAGGGTCCCCGTCAACGGGTCGAAGAGCAATCCCGCAATGGCAGCGAAAGCCGCCCCCGGCAGCGCCAGCACCACACAACCCGCTGCCGTCGCCGCAATATAAAGCAGGGCTGCCATAACAGGACGCGACGCAGCAAGCCCCCGCAAACGGGGCAGCGTCTCCATGAGGGCCTCTCCCCAGCCGAAGCGACGGCTCAGGCACAGCAGCGCGGTCAGGATAATGCAGAAAGACAGCGGCCTGACCCATCGTCTCATCGTAACTTTGCCTCGCGCTGTTTCTGTCGTTCCCTGTACATCTGCCGGAGCAGGACAACGAGGGCCGACAGCGCAAACAGGATGAGCAGCCCCGTCACGAGCATCTGAGCCCCGCCGGTCAGCATCCCGCCAACGTAGGAATAGACAATTGTAGCCGGAAGCTGGCCTATTCCCGTGGCGATAAAGAACGGCCAGAACCCCATCGACGTCAGACCCGCCGCATAGCTCACAAGGTCGAAGGAGATGAAGGGCAAAAGCCGCGCAATGAGAATGCTGTGAGTTCCGTAACGCTCAAAGAAGACATCGATGGACTGCAGGCCCGCCCTGCTGGTGAGCTTTTCCGCCGCGCTGCGCCCCAGCACGCGGGCGATGGCGAAACACACGGCGGCACCGGCCATGGCGCTGGACCACGAAAGAGCCGCCCCCTTCCACCAGCCAAAGAGGTTAGCATTGGCGAGGGTGATGATGAACGCAGGCAGAGGAGCGGCGATGGCCTGAAAAATCATCAGGAAGAAGGAGATGACCGCCGCCCAGGCGCCGTACTCCGCCACAAAGTCACGCATCACGGTGAAATCCCCCGTAGCGAACGCGGCGAAGATGGAATCCATGAAACCCTTATATGAAGGAAAAATGAAATACGCTGCCACCAAAGCGGCAAGCGTGCCAATGACGAGGATCTTTCCGATTCGGTTTGACTGATCTTTCTGTTCCGCCATATTGAAACCTCCAGGTATGGCAAAGCCCTGTCATCCAGGGTATGGACGACAGGGCTTAACGAAAAAGGCTACTTCGCCAGATCCAGCGTGACTTTAAACGTGAAGGTCCTGGGACTGAACCAGTCCACGGCCTTGCCGTCAATCTCCGCGTAGGGATACATGAAGTACGTCAGCGGTGTTTTCGCGGTGGTATCGCTGAGGACGGTCTCGCGGGTGTCGCGGTTCAGGGCAATGCGGAACAGGCTGTCGCCGCCCCAGAAGAAGTCAGCCCACTTCTGCGCGTCCGCCACCTTCTCAATCTTCTCGATCAGCATCTTTTTGCGGACATCCGCGGGGTCAGCCATGACCCAGCCGGTACCAGGCAGATAGAACTCCGTCCAGCAGTGGTAGTTGCCGGTGATCTCGCCAGACTTCGCGGGGTCTGCGCGCAGGCCGTACACGTCCCGCGTGGGGATGCCGGAGGCACGGGCCAGAGCCACAAACACAGAGCTGATGTCCGCGCACTTGCCGCCGCCGCTCTTCCCGGAGATGGTGCGGACGGGCAGTCCCAGGCCACAGCCCTCCTTCACTGCCTCGTCGCGGAAGGTATTCTCCAGAACCCAGGCGTAAACCTTCTTCGCGCGGTCAAGAATTTTCGCGTCATTCCTGATCCCCGCGCTGACATCGGCACAGAAGCCCTGGTCGATGGGCAGGGACGGGGTAGCCTCAAGATACTTCAGCACCTCCGCCGGAAAACCGTCCGCGGTCTCCCTGATGTCCGTGTTCTTCCTGTAGTGAGAGTCTGCGTTGAAGCTCATGGTCAGCGTGGGCGTCCTGCCAGGCTTCGTCCATGTGGCATGGAGGTAGACCGCGCCGGACACAGGCTCACTCTCAACGCCCACCTTCGCGCCATTGCTCCGGATATCCATGTCTGTGATGTCCTGGTTCGCGTCGGACATCGGGTAGGGCAGCCACAACTCGACCTTCTCAGCCTTCTCCGCATTCTGCAGCGCCACGTCAAATGTAACCCTGCCGCTCTGCCCGGCAAACGCCGGAAGGGCCATGGAAAAGGCCAGAATCACTGTCAGCAATACTTCTGTAAATCTACGCATATCAGACAACTCCCCTGTTCATTTCTGAATTAAAAAACCTGTAAAACCAATCCATATATACATATACAAAAAGGCCGCAGCAGCAAAGGGTATGTACCAGGATCTGCCGCCCGCACTCCTGCCGCAGGTTTCTGAATATCCGCCCCGGAGCTTCCTATTGGGCCTGAGGCTTCTGTTCGCCGGCATCAAAGGGGTTCGCCGGGTTCTTCGTCCACTCCACGACACCGCCTTTGAAGTTCTTCACCTTCGCACGGTCAAAACCGAACTTTGTCACCAGTGCTTTGGCAAACTTGCCCGACTGGTTGCCCGTGTTGCAGTAAAGGATGACCTCGACATCCTTCGTGATGCCGGCCTTCGTCAGAGCTTCCGCCGCGCCCGCCTTCTCCAGGCCGGCCAGAGGGAAGTTGATGGCCCCGGAGATACGCCCTCCCGGGATACCCTCGCGCGGAGCTTTGCCGTTATAGACCTCCTCAGAACGGACATCCACCACCACCACACCGGTCTTGCCCAAATGGGCCTTCACATAGGCCTGGTCCACGTCCCCGCTGTGATCAAGGTACCAGGTGTAGCCAAATGCAGCTGCAAGCACAATAACAATAATCAACAACAGTTTCTTCATGAGTATACAGCGCCCCCTTTAAAATTTCAGACAATGAAATCAATTGAAACCAGAATCTCCGCCGGCTGAACCGGCCGGCGGAAAAGCTTACCCGGGCCTACTTTGCATAGAACTGGTCGTAGGCCTCCAGAACAGCCGCGGCATAAACCGAGCTGGGGCCGCCTCCCATCATGACAGCCACGCCCACGGCCTCAGCCAGCTCCTCGCGGGTCGCTCCCGCCCTGACGGCGTTCTGCATGTGAGCGGTAACGCAGGCATCGCAGCGTACGCTCACACCCAGCGCCACAGCAATGAGCGCCTTTGTTTTCGCGGTGAGCGCCCCATCCTTAAACGCTGCGTCGCGCATGCCGGCAAATCCCTTCATCACGTCCGGGATAGCCTGGCATAACTTCTCGCGCCGTTCAACAGCTTCCTTATCAATTGTCCTGTAATCCATTTGCAACACTCCTTTCTGATTTTTTAATGCCTAATCTACCGTAACCACTTCTCCATGAGAGAAGCAGAAATCGGACAATTCATTGCCCAGCCCCGGCAAATCGGGTATCTCAAAGTAACCGTTGACAGGCTGGTAATCGCGAACGCAGAGCTGACGGTTGTAATCGTAGCGGTTGTACACGTGATGCTCGTGGATGGTGAAGTTTGGAATCACCGCCTCGAGCTGAAGCGCCGCCGCGGTGGAGAGCGGAGACGCGCACACGTGGGCCTGCACGCCGACATCGTAGACGTGGGCCATGTCGCAGATCTTCTTCGCCTCAGTGATTCCGCCGCAGTTGCCGATATCCGGCTGGATGAGCTGCGCCGAGCCGTTCACGAAGTAGGGCGCGTAGCCCCACCGGCTGAAGACACGCTCACCCTGCGAGATGGAGATGCCGATGCGCTCCGCCACAAACTTTGTCATCTCCGGCGTGGGAGTGCAGGGCTCCTCGAAGTACATAACGTTGTACTTCTCTGCGGCCCGGGCAAGCTGAACAGCCCCCTGCGCGTCAATGTTGGCGTGGTTCTCCATGATGATGTCCACGTCGGGCCCCACGGCATCGCGCACCGCGGCCAGACGGCCGATCACGGTGTTGAAATGCTCCGGGGTGAGGCGGCGGGTCGTCTCGTGAAAACTGTAGCGGTGGCCGTCGGGGGCAAAGGTGAAAAAGTCGAACTTCAGCGCGTCATAGCCCTCGGCCAGAGCTTTCTTCGCATTGCTCACATAGTCCTCAATGGAGAGGGCGGGGATCTTCCTGTCGTCCCACCCAAACTGAAGCTGGCTGGCGTAGCACCGCAGCCTGTCCCTCATCCTGCCGCCCAAAAGCTGGTAAACCGGGACGCCAAAGAATTTTCCCTTTATGTCCCAGAGGGCCGTATCAAGAGCCGATATGGCGGAGAAGACCACAGGACCGCCGTTCTGTGCCCAGAACGTGGACTTGTACAGCTTCTCCCAGATGACCTCGTTGTCCAGCGGGTTCATGCCAATGATGAGCCCGGCGAGGTCCTGTATCATGCCAAAGGAGCCGCGGTGGGCACGGCCAAAGGACAGCGCGGACTCCCCGTCGCCATAGAGCTTCCCGTCCGTGTAGACACGGCAGACGATGGGAGCCCAGCCGGGGTTGTCGGCAGGTTTGAGATCCAGAAGGATAACATCAACCTTCGTGATTTTCACGTTCTCTCATCCTTTCGCAGAAAAATCAGTTTATCGTCCAGTTCAGCAGACGGTTCTTAATGCGCTCAAAAACCTGCATCACGATGACCAGCACGACGACCATAAATATGAAGCCGCACCAGGCCCGGTTGTAGAGCCCATACTCGGCGTACTTCTTCACATAGTAGCCCATGCCGTACTTCGCACCATACATTTCCGCGTAGACCAACACCACAAAGGAACCCCGCAGCGACGTGATGAAGCCGGAGAGTATCGAAGGGCTGGCCGCGGGCAGGATGACCTTCCTCATGCGTCTGAAGCCGCTGAGCTCCAGCGTGGCGGCATTGTCCAGGTAGCGTTTGTCGATGGTCATGATGCCGTTGATGGTGGAGAACAGCGTCGCCCAGATCGTGTTGTAGACGACAAGGAACAGCGAGGCCGTGCGGAAGCTCGGGGCCAGAAGCAGTGCAAAGGGAGACATGAGGATGGCCGGGATGACGCTGATGGAGTAAATCACCGGGTAGACCACCTCGCGGACGCGCCGGTTCATCCCCAGCCACGTGCCCACCAGCAGCGCAATCAGCGCGGCAATCACGATGGAGGGTATCATGAGCTGAAAGGAATACAGCACATTCAGGAACAGCGTCTGCCAGTCCCCGGCAAAGGCCGCGGCGATCTGCTCCGCCGGTGGGAACAGGAAGGAGCTGAAAATCTTGTGTCTGGCGATGTAGATATAAGCACAGACCATGCCGGCGTAAATCAGAAAGGTAATCCAGTATTTTTTCAGAAATGTCCTCATGAAAGGCTCCTTTACAGATTGAAGCTCAGGGGAGAAAGCCCCCGCCCCCATGCTTTTAATCATGGCAGACTCCCCGCCGTCCCCGCGGATGAGCAGGGACGGCAGAGAAGAAAAACCCGAAAATTACAGGTTATTCGCCCTGAAGAACTCCAGACGCTCATCGTAGAATGCGGGGTCCTCGTCGCGGCGCTCGGCAATCAGCTCATCCAGGGCAGCCTTGTAGAGGTCGATATTGATGTGTGCATCCAGGTCGTAGTCCTTTGCCTCGGGGGCCAGGAATCCTGTCTTCATCATGATGTCCCACGTGGCTTTGATGGAGTGCTTCACCGGGTCCGCGCTGGGGGTGTAGTTGGGGTTCTTCAGATAAGCAGCCACAAATGCCTCCTCGGCGTTGAGCTCTTTGGCGAGGATCTTCACGCTCTCGTCAGGACGGGAGCGGAGGAACTGCTCGGCACGGATGAGGCACTTGAGGATCAGCTTCACAGTGATGGGGTTGGCCCTGACGAAGTCTGTGTGCATATTCATGCGGCAGCAGCCGTAGTTGGGCATCAGGTCGTCCGCCCAGGCCACAATCTCCAGCTCATCCTTCATGTTGCCGACGCGGAACAGCAGGTCGCCGCTCAGGCTGGCGTAGTCAGCCTCCCCCGCAATGACGGCGGCCAGGCGGTCGCTGTTGGTGCTGTAGGTCAGCCAGGTTACGTCGTCAATATTGTACCCCGCGTCCATCAGCGGGCCGGTTATCCAGGTCTGACTCTTGGGGGCGGCCACCCTCTTGCCCACCAGGTCACCAATGCCCTTCCAGCCTGTGCCCTTCTTCGCAACAATGTACATCCCCTTCAGCATGTAGCCGCCGACCATAGTGAAGTCGGAGCCGGAAGCCATGAACTGAAGCGGGTTGTTGGTGCCGTTGTTGGAGGTGACATCCACCTGTTTCGTGCTCAGGGCGGTGAGGGCGTCGTGGGTGGAGTTCAGCGGCATCTCAATGATGTCGATGCCCACTTCCTTCAGATAGCCGTTCTCCTTTGCCAGCGTGACCAGCACGTTGCCGCTGTTGGCCCGGGCCCAGCGGACCGACGTGACCTCCGGCTTCTCCGCAGCCATGCCGCATGCGGCAAAGGCCAAAACCAGCAACAGGGACAAAGCAAATTTCTTCAAAACAAACCACTCCTTATGATGAGATAAGATCAAACGGCAGGGAACAGCCCTGCTCATTTTCTGCTAATCCTCAATGCGGGCTGACACGTCCTTGTTTATTTCACGGATCAGCGTGTTGCGCATCTTCAGAATCTCCGGATCCTCAAACTGGGTCTTCCGCGTGGGGCGATGGTCCTCCGGGATGGAGCACTCATAAATGATATGGCTCGGCGACTGGCCCAGCACAAAAATCCGGCTTGCCAGCAGCAGGGCCTCATCCACGTCGTGGGTGACGAAGAACACCGTTTTTTTCGGGTCCGTCCGGGCCCACAGCGCGGACACCAGATCCTGAAGGTGGGCCCGCGTCACAGCGTCCAGAGCTCCAAAGGGCTCATCCATCAGGAGCACAGAGGGATTAATGCTGAAAGCCCTCGCGATGGCGCAGCGCTGCTTCATCCCCCCTGAAAGCTCCTTGGGCAGTTTGCTGTACACCGGCTCGTCGAGCCCCACCCGCCGGATGTTCTCAAGGGCGATGGCCTTCAGACGTCCCCGGTCCTCCCTGGGGAACCGCTGTTCCAGCGCCAGCATGATGTTTTCTCCGGCAGTCATCCAGGGGAACAATCCATAATCCTGAAACACCACGCCCCGGTCCAGGCTGGCGCCTTTAATGGGGCTGCCATCCAGCAGAATGGTGCCGCTGCCGGGATGTTCAAGCCCGGCAAGAAGCCGAAGCAAAGTGCTTTTGCCGCAGCCCGACTGTCCCAGTATGCAGACGAACTCCCCTGCTTCCACAGTCATGCTGATATCTCTGAGGATCCATTTATCCTTCTCATAGGCGAAGGATAAATCCTTTACAATGATGTCGCGCATAATACACCTCAATATTAGACATGGGCCCGGAAAGGCACGTTCAGACCACGCAGACTATGAACAGTCGTCAGGCTGCGCGGCGCATCGTACCCTGCGGGCATGAGCAGTTTTAATCAAGCTCTGAAAGGAATAGATAAAAAAGGGGCTGTATCACAGCAGAATGGATATCACTCAGGACCTGCGTCCGTCGGAGATTACCTGTCTTTTCCTTCCATGCCCGGGTCAACGCGGCAGAAAAATGCAGCACGTGCATCGTTATAGTACACAGCTCACGTCACACCCTGGCGCATGGAACAAACCTCCTTTCTCATATTTGGCGTATATTTTACACTATTTCCCGTGAAAAAAACAGCAGCAATTTATGGTGTTGAATCATCTGAGCCTCTGTTCCTGAACCTGCTCCTGTTCCGGAGCCTCAGGCAAAGTCTGCGTAAGTCTGCCGTAACGGGGGTCCGTGCGGCCCGCGCCGTTTTCCCCGCAAAGCACATTTCCCCGCAAAGCACATGAGTAGTGCCCCTGCGTACCCTGAAGGAGATAGGGTCCAATGCCTTTACACCTGGAATCGTCATTATGCTGTCATCAGGGCGAAATGTCAATCATTCCCCTAAATGTATATTCGCGGCCGGACAGCGCTTATCCCGGACGCCGGCCGGGACAGTATCCAAAGCTCCCCGCCAGACAAACAGGTCCGTAAAAAAGGCCGGCTTTATGCCAGCCCTGCAGATGATCGCAGCATGACATCCCGAAGGGAACGCCGCGCTCACCTCTGTACGCGCCCGGAGCCGCTTCCCCCGGCCAGGGCCAGGACTTCCTTCTCGGATGCCATATTGAAGTCGTACTCCGTGGCCTGCTTCAGGCAGCTTGCGGCCACGGCAAAATCAATCTGCTGCTGAGGGTCATCCGGCCACTTC
>JAILIX010000121.1 GCA_024695065.1 Fretibacterium sp.
CGACGATTTCAGGAATGACGATTATGACGACGACTACGCTGATGAAGAAGAATGGGAAGAGGAGGATGACGAGGACGATTGGGAAGAGGACTGGGACGAAGATGAGGATGATGACTGGGAAGAGGAGTGGGGCGATGAGGACTGAGACTTTCGCCCGCAGGACACAGGGGACATTCTCTTTATTCCCCAGCCTGCGGAGTTCAGACACGCAGGCTGCGCGGGCTTTTGCCCGATGCAGTTCATGAGGGGCAAAACCCTCTGAAACCCATCAGCACAGGGAGGTTGTTGTCATGAAACGTATCTGGTTTTTAACCATTTTATTTGCGGCGCTGCTGTCTTTGGGATACGCCGCGCCTTTACCGGCCTCAGCGGACAATACGGAGGAGCCGGCCCCATTCTTCGGGCTTCGTCCGGACCCTGTGGACTTCTCCGGGCTCAGCCTGCCATCTCTGGGCCCCCGCGTTCTGGCCAGCCGGCACGTTCCCGCGGGGTTCCTGCAGACGCAGATTACCGCCCTGCCGGGATATCCGTCCTACAACGACGACATTTACAACCTGATCAATATGCCGGCCATCAAGGACCAGAACCCTTACGGCACCTGCTGGTCCTTCGCCGCCACCGGAGCGCTGGAGATCAGCGCCATCAAACAAAATCTGTTCACAAACCCGGACTTTTCGGAGCTGCATCTGGCGTGGTTCGCCTATAAGGACCCCAACAGGAGTTTCCCTGCATACAACAGCAATGGGGTGCTTGACCAGGGCGGCAACCGGGGCATGAGCACAGCGTTCTTCGCACGGCTGGCGGGGCCGGTGGACGAGTCGCAACTCCCCTACACCAGCGCGACGGGCTCCAGCGAAATCCCCGGGGTCAGGGCCAACGCAGCGGACTATCCCCTGACCAGCCTGCGCCTCTCGGATACCGCGCAGATTGCCTTCTCATCCACCACAACGGACAGCGAACGGGACCACATCAAGAACCTCATCCTCGAGAACGGCTCGGTCCAGATCAGTTACTACGCGGGGAGCGGCGCGGCATCCAACCCCGGCGGCGGGGCGTCGTACTACTTCCCCGGCGCCTACAGCGTCAACCACGCGGTGCTCATCGTGGGGTGGGACGACAACTATTCACGAAACAACTTCTCCACCCAGCCCGGTCAGGACGGCGCGTGGCTGATCCGCAACAGCTGGGGATCCAATTCCGGCACCAATGGGTACTTCTGGATGTCCTACAGCCAGTTTATCGGCGACGCAACGGCCTACACGGCCACCAGGGCGGATACGGGGCTGAAGCACTACGGCGACGACTACCGGGGCATGACCAGCACCACGGGCAGCGGCACCACTGCCTGGGCTGCCAAGGTCTTTACGTCCGGGGGACACGAGGCCGTCAAGCAGGTGGGATTCTACACCACGGACAACGACACGGCCTACGAGGTGCGCGTCTACGCCGTGAAGGATTCCGGCAGACCGCTGAGCGGTACGCTGGCCGCACAAAAGTCCGGGACATGCCGCTACGCAGGCTTCCACACGGTGACTGTGGACAAGGAGGTCCCCCTGGCAGCAGGCCAGAGTTTCTCCGTGGTGGTGAAGCTCACCAACAGTTCCAGCAGTTCGCCCATCGCACTCTCCTCCTCCAGCGGCTCGGGATATTTCTCCCGGGACGGGGAAAACTGGCAGAGCTGGAACTACAACATCTGCCTCAAGGCCTTCACCGTCCCCACAGCGGAAACCCCCATCACACCTTCAGATAAACTGGGGCCGGAACCCACGCCGGGCTCAGGCAGTTTCACGGGCATGCCTCCCAGCATCACGACGGACAGACTGGAGGAGGGGTTTGTGGACTATTCTTACAGCTATACAGTGAAAGCCCAGGGGGAAGCCCCCCTCTGGTGGGATTCTCCCTCCCTTCCCAGCGGACTGAACTTCACCGACAACGGGGACGGTACGGGCACCATTCACGGCAGGCCATCCCAGGGCTCTTCGGGTATCTACACTATCCCCCTGAGCGTCAGGAACAACGTGGGAAAAACCAGCGCCCGGTTCTCCCTCACCATCTGGAACTCCAAGCTGGACAGGGACTGGGGCTGGTGGGATGAGTGGGGCGAGTTGATCACGGACTTTCTCGGCATTGGCGGCAGCGGCGGCTGTGACACCGGGCTTTTCGGCCTTCCGTCAGTACTGGCGCTTATCCCGCTGCTGAGAAGGAAGAACCGCGGAAACAGCCGGTCTGCGTGAGACGGATCGATTTCAGAAGAGGACTTGCTGTGGGGGCCTTCAAATGCGGCCCCCACGTTCTTACTCCGGTTTGGGCGCTCCCGCAAACATCTCCATCAGGACACCGTGACGCAGGCCGTTGAGGCTGGCAGTGCAGGAGGGGACGTCCAGCGCCCGCAGGATGCAGAGAACGATACAGGCGCTCCCAAGGATGATATCAGCACGCGACGGGGGAAGGCCAATGACGTTCTGGCGTTCCTCCAGAGTGAGGGAGGCATAGAGCCGCATCTGCCGCACGATGTCCTTCTGCGTCAAAGCCACGCCATGCAGGTTTACCGGAATGAAGGGTTCCTTTCCGCCCTTGACCGAGGCCATCGCAATGACTCCCCCTCCCAGCCCCACGATGGAAGGACTGACAGTGGGGTGCCTTCGCTCAATCCCGTTCTCCTTCAAAAGATGGTAAACATAGTCCATCGCGGCATCCAGGGACGCCTGACGGACGGGGCCACCGCCCAGAAAACGCTCCACGAGGAAGACCGCGCCGGTGGGCACGCTCTGTATTTTGTCTATCTGGTCTTTCCGGCCAAAGACAAACTCCGTGCTGCCGCCCCCCGTGTCGAACATCACGAGATCACCGGAAAGCCCCTCAGCCATGTCCGACATTGCCCCCTGCCAGGAGTAGAACGCCTCTTCCTCGCCGGAGAGGATTTTAATTTCCAGGCCCGTCGCCTCCCGTATCCGGCGCAAAAAATCCCCGGCATTCACAGCCTGGCGCAATGCCATCGTCCCCACCAGACGTATCTCCGCGTTCATCTCCCGCGCACGGGCTGTCATCTCCGTCACAACACGCACGGCGTCTTCCATCGTCTCATCAAGGATCCGGGGATCGCTCTCCCCTTTAAAGCCCCGTCCCAGCCGGACGACCTCAGTGGTGTCCAGCAGGACGTCGACCTGCCCGTTCTCCCACCGCCCGACGCGCAGTTTGATGGAGTTGCTGCCAATATCGACAGCTGCCATGATGTTCCCTCCGCCGCTCATGCGGCTCCCCCCCTTCCACGCCGTGCCCAGGCCTCCTGAGCAACGAACACAAAGGCCGTTATGGGGATCGTCAGCAACAGCCCCGTTGTCCCCGCCAGGCTCTGCACAATCTCCTGCCCGATGTAGGGATCGTTGAGCAGCCCCAGCATGTTCACCCCGGCACTGCTGATGAGGACCGCCATAGGCAGCGAGCTCCCCAGGTAGGCCAGGATCAGGGTGTTGATCATGCTGCCCAGCACCTCGCTCCCCACGTTGACTCCCGCCTGCCACAGACGCCCCAAAGGGATATCCGGGTCATAATCCACGAGCTCCGCCAGAGAGGCCGTGACGGAAATACCCACATCCAGCACAGCCCCAATGGCCCCCACGAGCACCGCGGACAGCAGGATGCCCTGCATATCGATTCCGGGCAGCGTGGAGGCCAGGAGCGCAGAGCCCTCTCCGGCCAGGCCAGTGAGCTGCCAAAGGCGGACCATCAGCACCCCGAACAGGAAGCCGCAGCCCACTCCCCCCAGACTGCCCAGCAGAGCCGAGGAACGGCGGTGCGGCCGGCGAACCACACAGAACACAGTCACTGTTGAGAGAATCAGCACCGACGCCAGCGCCACAGGAACAGGAGGCCAGCCCCGCGCCACCAGAGGAATCATGACCCCAAGCAGCACAGCAATGGAAGCGGCAAGCCCCAGCAGGGCCCAGAAACCGCGCCAGCCCGTGCAGGCGACGAGCAGCAACCCCACGGCGGCGATAAAGGCCACCAGCGAGGGGATGCGGTAAGCGTCCGCGATGGAGTACTGCACCGTGCCGTCCTCAAACACATCGGACACCAGAAGATAGCGCCGTCCGGGAATAGGCTCAACGCCGCTCCCCACCAGACGCACGGCGGTGATGTCCGCAGTGATTCCCTGCTGCTCTCCCGTGAGGAGAAGAATACGCAGACTGCGCTGAAGCATGGGGAAATGTCCGGCCTGAAACTCAGGGGGAATCTTCTCCCCCTCCGGCGGCTCCGCCCTGCCGGGAACGGGCACGGGCTCCTCCGGACCTGCCTCCAGCACCCGCACAATGAGGGACTCTGCCCCGAGGGAATCGCTCACGCCGCGCAACTGATTGTTCCAGACGCTCATCATCCACCGATCCGCCGCAAGGTAAAGGGCGGCAGCAATAATCAGCGCCAGGGCAAGCCTCAGGAAAAGGAACCTGACCCTGGATTGTTCGGGAATTGAGTTTACCCCCTCCTGTAAAGGGTTTGACAGCGGGGTCATCCGTTATCTCCGCACGGGGATACCCTCGGCTGCCATGCGGGCCTTCAGGTCACAGATGCGAACCTCTCCGTCAGCTCCCTTATCCCGCGGATGGAAAATCGAGGCAGCCAGCCCCGCGTCCACCCCCGGCAGTGTCCTGAAGAGCGTGATGAAGTCCTCAATGCACCCCGCGCCGCCCGACGCTATGACCGGCACGGACACAACATCACATACGGCCCTCAGCATCTCCAGGTCAAAGCCGCCCCGGACACCGTCAGTGTCAATGGAGTTGACGACTACCTCGCCCGCCCCGGCCTCCACACAGCGCCGAATCCAGCCGATGGCCTCCATGCCCGTATCCTCCCGGCCGCCCCGGGCAAAGACGTGGAACTCACCGCCAACTCGTTTCACGTCCACGGAGAGCACCACGCACTGGTCGCCATAGACCTCTGCCGCCTGAGGAATCAGACCGGGGCTGGCAATGGCTCCTGTGTTGACGCTCACCTTGTCCGCGCCGCAGCTCAGGACGCGCTCAAAATCCGCAAGGCTGGAGATGCCTCCGCCCACGGTCAGGGGGATAAAAACGTTCCGCGCCGTCTCGCGCAGAATGTCCGCAAAAAGCCGGCGCTTCTCCGCTGAGGCCGTGATGTCGTAGAACACCAGCTCGTCGGCGCCATTGTCGCTGTAGTATTTTGCCAGGTCCAGGGGCGAGGAGATGTCCCTCAGCCCCTGAAAGTTGACTCCCTTCACCACCCGTCCGTCCTTCACGTCCAGACAGGGAATGATTCGCTTTGTTATCATAGGCGTGCCTACTTAATGACCTTCAGCGCCTTACGGTCGATGGTCAGCGCCACGAAGATCAGGAAGACAATGCCCTTGATGAGCTGCTGCATGGCGGACTCAAGCCCCAGCATGACGAGGCCGTTGTTCAGCACCGTGTACATCAGCGTGCCCACCACAATGTTTGAGAAGCGCACCTTCGCACCGCCCGTGATGGGGAGGCCGCCCAGCACGAGGGAGATGAGAATCTGCGTCTCAAGCTGGTTGCCCGCCGTCGCGGTGATGGAGCCCACCTTGATGACGTTGACGAAAGCCGCAAGCCCCGTCAGGGCCCCCGCCGCAACGAACACCAGAAACTTCATCCGGTCCGTCCGCACACCGGAGAAGCGCGCTGCCGTCTCTCCGGAGCCAATAGCCTTCACGTCGTTGCCGATGCGGGTGAAGCGAAACAGGAACCACGCGGCGAACAGCACCGCAAGGGTAATCCCGATTTTCAGCTCATTGCTGTCCAGCGCCTTGATGGCCGGGGAAGCGGGCACGGCGGTTTCCGTCGTCAGGTAGGCACACACACCCCGGAAGAGGTACATAGTACAAATCGTAACGATAAAGCTCTGGAGCTTGAACCGCACGTGGAAGAAACCATTGATGGCCCCGATGGCCGCGCCGGTCAGTATTCCTCCAAGGATTGCCAGCGGAATGCTGTGGAAAGACAGCACGGAGACCACGATGGACGCCACACCCAGGGTTGAGCCTTCCGTGAAGTCGATGGAACCCAGCGTCATGACGAAGAAGACTCCCGTTGCCACAATCATGGGATAGTACACCTGAGAGAGCAGAAGCCGGATCCGCTTGGGCTGAAGAATGCTGCCTTCCGTCAGGACGTTCATCACCACAATGACAGTCACCAGACCGATGAAGGGAAGCAGCCCCTTAAACGTGTCGCTGCCAAAGAAGGCCAGGACTCCGGACGGCTCTTTATCGATTCTCTTTTCCATGTTTCCGCCCCCTTAAACCATCTTGGCAATCAGGTCCTCTTCGCTGAGGTCCTGACTGCGGCGGAACTCTCCGCTGATCCGCCCGTCCTTCATGATGAGGATGCGGTCGGACATCCCCAGCAGCTCCGGAATCTCCTCGGAGATCATAATGATGGAACGCCCCTGTTTTCTGAGCTCGTCCATCAGCGCGTAAATCATCTGTTTCACCTTGACGTCAATGCCGCGCGTCGGCGAGTCCAGCACAAGGATATCACTGCCCTTGCCCAGCCAGCGGGCCAGAACAACCTTCTGCTTGTTGCCGCCGGACAGCTCCGAGACAAACTGGTGCACGTTCTGCATCTTTGTCTGCATCCGCCCGGAATGCTCCTGCGCAAAACGGGTCAGCTTCTTGTTCCGCAGCAGGTGCTTTTCTGCCAGATCCTCCAGCGAAGGGAGAACCACGTTGTTGCGGATGGACTCGTTCACAATGATGGACTCGTTGTCTCTGTCCTTCGACGCGTAGGCGATGGAGTTTCGGATGGCTGTGGGAATGCTGTCAATCGCAAGGTAGGCCTGGCCATCCTTCACCAGCATAACACTCCCATCGCGGTCCCAGGACGCGCCGAACACCGCCTTGCCCACATCGTGCATCCCGCATTCCGACAGGCCGCCAAAACCAAGAATTTCTCCCCGGTGCAGTTCAAAGCTGACACTGTCAATCTGCCCCGGCACAGTCACATCTTTCACGGAAAGCACAACTTCCTCCGAGATGGGCTCGCCATAATCCGCCCGGTAGTAGGCGGAGCCGATTTCCCGGCCCACCATGAGGCGCTTCAGGTCATCCTCGCCCACATCCCGTGCGTTCACGGTGTCGATGTACTCACCGTCCCGCAGGATGGTGATCGTGTCGGAGTGTTCCAGCACCTCGCGCAGATCGTGGCTGATGAAAATGACGCTTCTGCCGTCCGCGCGCGTCGCATCCATAATCTTGTAAAGCTCCAGACGTCCGTTCTGGGAGAGGGCCGTCGTCGTCTCATCCACAATCAGGATTTTCGGCTTCATGTACGTAGCCTTGACGATCTCAACGAGCTTGCGGTCCTCGAAGTTGTAGTGGTCAATCACAGCCCCCGCTTTGATGCGTCCAAAGCCGTACTCGTCCAGAAGCCGCTGGGCCTCCCGAATCATGGCGCGGGAGTCCTTGATGCCCCAGTGCATAAAGGGGGTCTCATGCCCCAGGAAGATGTTCTCCGCCACCGTGAGTCCGGAGAGCGTGCCCATCTCCTGGACAATGATGGAAACCCCCAGCCGGTTGGCCTCCACCTGGTTGCGCGGGCGGATCTCCGCTCCATCCATTGTGAAG
This sequence comes from Fretibacterium sp., assembly GCA_024695065.1. Classification (GTDB taxonomy): domain Bacteria; phylum Synergistota; class Synergistia; order Synergistales; family Aminobacteriaceae; genus JAFUYV01. Next base: position 7,604 of record JAILIX010000121.1, read on the forward strand.
GTCCCTCCGCCAATGGTGTAAATGCCGCAGAGCATCTGGCAGAACGTGCTCTTGCCGGATCCGTTCTCCCCGATAAGGGCCCGTATTTCGCCCGGTGCAATGGTGAGGCTCACGTCGTTGACCGCGTGAGTGATGCCGAAGCGCTTGTCGATGTGTTCTGCCTTCAATAATTCCGTCCGCTCACGGTGCGTGCCTGATGCCACGTTCGATTCCATGTCCCAGCCCCCCTTACTTGACGACGCTTCCGCGGCTGCCGCGGGCTGTCATCGTCACGATGATGAGCAGGGCCGCGCCTGTGACGACGTTCTGAATGGTCGTCGGAGCGCCGAGGGCCACGAAGCCGTTAAAGATAATGGAAATGATAAACTCGCCCACGACGATGGCCGTGATGGGCGTGCCGTACTTGCGGAAGGCCACGCCAAAGAACGTCCCCATGAGGGGCTGGAAGTTCCGGCTCATGGTGCTCATGCCGGTGAGGGCCGTCATCGTCGTGCCGTAGGAAACCGTCAGGACAGCCATGATGCCCACAAAAAAGTGCAGCAGCGCAAAGCCGATCAGTTTGTACTTTTTCACGTCAATGCCCATGTTCTTTGCTGTGAACTCATTGCTGCCGATAGCATTGCAGTAGGTGCCGATCCGCGTGTAATTCAGGATGAACCACATCAGCGCAAAGGCCAGAGCCGCCAGAATGATGTTGCCCGGCGCGCCGGAGAAGAAACGCAGTTCCGGGGCCAGCGTCTGCTTGACGCCGCCCGCCACGAACACAGCGACGCTCTCAAACACCAGCATCAGGCCCACCGTGACGATCATGGAGGGCACATTGAGCTGATTATAAAGGGTGCCGATCAGAAGACCGATCAGGGTGCCGCACCCCAGGCATCCGACCAGGAAGCCGGGATAACCAAACTTCGCCGACAATATCACCCCCACGATGGAGGACAGCACGATGTTCGCACCGACAGCGAAGTCAAACAGCCCCATCACAACGATGAAGTACAGGCCGCAGCCGCCGACGGAGTAGATGATGGAGGACTGGAAGTATGAGTAGAGATTAGCCGGACTGCCAAAATTGTCCGGCGTCAGTACCTTGAAGACTGCGTAGAAAAACAGCACCATGGCCCCAAGGAGGAAGAAACCGTAAAATTTGCTGTTTCGGAAACTTTGCATAACGCCCGCCCTTTCGCTCCTAAAAAATGGAGCCTGCCATGGCTGAGGGTCAGGGGGAGATGAAACCGCCCGCAACGCGAGCCTGCCCCCTGAAGCCCCCAACCGGCCGGCTCCAGGCAGTTTTGAGTGAGAGACTACTTCGTGTGGCGGCTCACGACGTCCTGAACGGACAGTTTGCCACAAGCCGCAGCCAGGTCGTCATAGGACATCCCGGCCAGATTCTTAATCTCGTCCTCGTAATACGGAAGTTCTTTGCCGGTGAAGTATTTGGCGTAGTTGGCGTAGTCCTCCGGGGAGGCAACGAACATATAGGGGAACACCATGTCATGGAAGCCCTCGGTGCTGGTGGGGTAGTTGCCCTTGATGGTGTTGTAGACCATCAGGAAGGCGAAGAACGGATCCGCATAGTGTCCGCCGGACTCCGCAGCCATGGCACCGCTCTTCAGCTTCTCATCCAGATCGGGCAGGAAGTCCGTGGAGGCCACAGCGATCTTGCCGGTCAGGCCCTTGGCCTCGATGGCTGCAATGGCGCCCAGCAGGGTGTCCCCGCCGCCGCCCGCCACGATGAGGGCGTCGATGTCCGGATTGGCGTCAATGATGGCCTCAGCCGTGGCACGGCCCGTGTCCGTGGTGGTGCGGCCATACTGGGGCTCAAGCAGCGTCAGTTTGTCGTTGGAGTGAGCGGCATTCCATGCCTCAACGCCAGCCTTATAGCCGGCCCAGCGGCCAAGGAAGGTTGCGTCACCGGGCTCCCAGCCCTCAAGCCCAATCTTGCGGCAGCCCTTATCGCCCAGGATGGTCACAAGGGTCTTGCCGTTGTCAAACTCGGACTCGTGCACCGCACCCACGAAATACTTGGACTCACAGGCCTGCTTGTACTCCTCAGGGTTAGCGTCCTTGTCGATGATGCGGAAGAACTGCGCCACATAGACCTCATTCTCGGTGCAGGTCTTGATGACGGATCCCATCTCGGCGGAGGCAGAGTTGCAGATGATGATTCCATCGCAGCCCGCAAGAGCCAGAGTCTCAGCAGAGGCAGTCACCTGCTCGGAGATGTGCGCCTGATCCACCCACTGCGTCTCCACGCCCAGAGCCGCGGCCGCCGCATCGATGATGCGCTTGCATTCGCTGCCCAGCGTGTCCGTGGAGCTCCAGATGGAGATGCCAATCTTGATTGGCTTCGCGCCCGCCGCAAGGGCAAAGCTGAAGACCATCGAAACCGCGAGGACCAAGGCCAGAACCTTCTTCATTACAAATACCCCCATTCTGAAATTTTGGAACATAAACTGTGAAAACCTGTATTTCTATAATAGTAGATTTGCGCCATAAAGTAAAGTGAAAAAAACGACTGCCTCCGCAGAACCTCCTCCAGACCCAGCCAGTCCATGTTGCGCACACACTCCTCAACTGCCGCAAACCGCGCCTCCTCCAGCGTGGGAATGCGATACTTCCGAACCTCCGGGATGAAGCCGTCGATGGCGTCAATGTCGAAGCCCGTTACGAACTGTCTTATGGCATCACAGGCCTCGTTCAGCCCGCAAAGCGGGTTTCCTGCTTTGCGCCATCAAGTAAAGCTAAAGCGAAAAAACGACTACTTCCGCAGAGCTTCCTCCAGACCCAGCCAGTCCATGTTGCGCACACACTCCTCAACTGCCGCGAACCGCGCCTCCTCCAGCGTGGGAATGCGATACTTCCGCGCCTACGGGATGAGGCCGTCGCTGGCGGCAATGTCGAAGCCCGTTACGAACTGTCTTATGACATCACAGGCCTCGTTCAGCCCGCAAAGCGGGTTTCCTGCTTTGCGCCATCAAGTAAAGCTAAAGCGAAAAAACGACTACTTCCGCAGAGCTTCCTCCAGACCCAGCCAGTCCATGTTGC
>JAILIX010000002.1 GCA_024695065.1 Fretibacterium sp.
CATGCTGGACAACATAAGCGACCTTGGAAAGGCCAATGACGTGCGGCAGGTGCTGCGTTCCTTCTATACGGTGCTCAAGGGCTGCGACGAGTACCTGCGCTTTGTGATGCTGACGGGCATTTCCAAATTCAGCAAGGCGGGGGTGTTCTCCGCCATGAACAACCTGATGGATATTTCCATGGACCAGCAGTACGGGGATATCGTGGGCTACACCCAGAAGGAGCTGGAGGAGAATTTTGACGGCTGGATTGACAGCGCGGCGGATAAAATGAAGCTGGAACGCGGTGAGCTGCTCAGCCGGCTGAAGGATTATTATGACGGTTTTTGTTTTGACGGAGAAACAAGGCTCTATAATCCTTTTTCCATCATGCAGGCTTTGGTGAAGTTCAAAATTTCCAATTACTGGTACACCTCCGGTTCCCCGTCCTTCATTGTGGAATACATGAAGCAGCATCAGATTAAAGACCCGGAGACCTATTGCGGCATAAAAGTCAATGAAAATTTCACCAGCAGCCAGGAGATTGAGCGGGCCGATCCTGTGAGCTTCCTCTATCAGGCCGGGTATCTGACCATTAAGGAAAGAGAGGAACAGGAGCTCACGCTGGATTACCCCAACCGCGAGGTGCGGGACTCCATCTCCAGTATGTACCTTGAGCACGTCTATCACGTGGAAAGCTACGGCGCTCTGGGCTCTCAGATCTGGAAGGCCCTGAAGGCGCATGACTTCTCCAAAGTCATTGAGCTTTACAATATCGCCCTTGCCGGAATTCCCTATGAAGACTACGCGGATCAGGGGGAGAGCTGGTACCGGGCGCTGTTCCTGATGCTGCTCCGGGGGGCGGGGGTCACGGTCAGCGGAGAAGTCCACACCAGCCGAGGGCGGCCGGACGTGACAGTGCAGTTCCCGGAACAGGTCATCGTGCTGGAGTTCAAGTACGCGAAGAACAGCTCTGAGGTGAATCGCCGGCGGTCGGAGGGGGAAAAGCAGATTCAGGAGAAGAATTACACAAAACCCCACGAGGCCGGGACTCAGGGAGTTTTCGCGGCGGTCATCGTCATCGACGGGGAAAAGCGCGAGGCGGTCTCATATTCCCGGGGGGAGGGGGCCTCATGCTGATACGTATTCTGTTTGTCTGCCACGGCAATATCTGCCGCTCGCCGATGGCAGAGTTTATGATGAAGGACAGGGTTCATAAGGCAGGCTGCGGGGAGAAGTTTCTCATTGCTTCGGCGGCAACGACAACCGAAGAACTGGGCAATGACATGTACCCCAACGCGAAGGAAGAACTGAGGAAGCACGGCATTCCCTTTGAGCGGCGGCAGGCACGTCAGCTCCGGCACGGTGAGTACGAATCCTGGGATTATATCGTGGCGATGGACAGGGAGAATCTTGCGGATATTGCAGAACTGCTGGGGCCCGACACGGAGTGTAAGGTTCGGCTTCTCCTGTCTTTTGCCGGGGAGAAAAGGGACGTGTCGGATCCTTGGTACACAAGGGATTTCGCGGCGGCTTACCGGGATATATCCCTAGGCTGCGAAGCGATTCTGAAAGAGGTCCTGAGGGTAAACTCCAGGGCTGAGGGATAGGGGAGATACCGAAATGAAGATTATGATTGCCTCGGATGTACATGGATCCTTTCACTATTGCCGGAAAATGCTTAAAGCCTTCGACGGCGAGAAGGCTGATAAACTTTTGCTGTTGGGGGACATCCTCTATCACGGACCAAGGAATGATTTGCCTGGGGAGTATAGCACCAGGGACGTTGCCGCCATGCTGAACGAAAGAAAAAATTCCATCCTTTGCGTGAAAGGGAACTGTGATTCCGAGGTTGACCAGATGATGTTGGAGTTCCCCATCATGGCGGAATACTGCCTGCTTTACGTGAAAGACAGGATGATTTTTGCCACGCACGGTCATCATTTCAATAAGTTCAGCCTGCCACCCCTTGCGCCGGGAGATATCCTTCTGCACGGCCATACCCACGTGCCGGCCTGGGAGGAGATGGGCGGCAATAACCTGTATCTGAACCCCGGCTCCGTTTCCATTCCCAAACAGGACAGCAGACACGGCTATATGATACTTGACGACAATGGTTTTGTCTGGAAGGACATGGAGGGCGCGGCGTATCACGATTATCGTCTTTAGCCCTGCGGAGCGGCCCGGCAGGGTACGGCCAGTCCGCAGAGATTGGACGCAAAACCATGTCGGGGCTCATGACATGGGGCAGGACAATCACGTGCAGTCAGGGCGGCGAAGTATTTCTGTGCCCAGTTCCCTGCCATTGGGGGATAAGAGCGAAAACGCCCTGCAGGTTTTGAGGCCTGCAAGGCGTTTTTCACTCCACATTTATTGTCTTTCCGGGTGCCTCTGGAAATCTCCAGAGCTCATCAGCACTGCGCCGCCGAGGATTAAAACCGCGCCAATGCCTTGCAGTAAAGAAAAATGCTCATGGAGCAGCGCCACAGAGAGAATCAGCGCCGACAGTGGCTCAAGGTATCCCAGTACGGAAATACTCTGAACAGGCAGATGCCTGATGGAGGAAAAGTAAAGGCAGCATCCTGCCCCGGTATTGAGAAGTCCAAGCAGAAGCATCCACAGCCATTGTTCTCCTTTGTGCGACAACGCAGGGCCCCCACGGAAACAGACAAAAAATGCCACGGTCAAAAAGCTCATGGTCAGCTGGATCGCAGCATTTTTCATGCCTGTGACGCTCTCCGCCTTCTTGTTGAGTATCACCATGAACGCGTACATGACCGCTGACCCGAGACCACAAAAAAGGCCGAAAGCATCCCCACCGCTCTGGAGCTGGCGCAAATTTGTCATCACCATTCCAATGATCACAACGACAAAGCAAAGCAGCTTCCGCACGGTCAGTTTTTCCAGAAACAGCATGGGCGAAAGCACCATAACAATGACGGGCCCGGTATAGTAAAGCAGTGAGGCAAGCCCGACGCCAATACGCTGATATGCCTCATACAGAAGCATCCAGCTTGTTCCCATGGCGCCACCGGAGCCAATAATGTACAACAGATGCCGCCGATCAATTTCGAAAAATCGGAACCGGCCGCCACTGGTTAAGAAAGCGCCAATCAGAAAAATGCTGCCAATCATTGTGCGATAGAATACAATGCTGCAGCTGTCCATGTCGATATAACTGGCAATGATGCCATTGGAGCCGAACAGCAACAGGCTGAGAATATAGAGCAACGTATATTTGCCGGACCTGCACAAATTTTTCCCCTCCGGGGTCATTGAAGATCACTCCTTGTTTATGACCTCTCTTGTGAGAGCATAGCACATTCCGGACAATTAATACAATAAATATTTTTATGAGACTTCATGTATGGCGGTGGGCAATAATTCCGCCTGTCAATGGATTTTACAGCTGAAAAAACACCAGTTCCCTTTAAATCAGTGGCAATCAGACAAACATTTTGAAAGGAATAAGCACAGATGGTTTTTGCTGATACATTATGAAAAAATGCTCAATGTCCAGTTCGCTGTGACAGAAAGGGCAGATTTTTTTCTGATCCGGATGGCGTCAGGTATATTCGCATACAGGCAGGCTCCAACAGTGGTATCAGGAGAACTGTCCCTTCTGCCAAAGAGGGTGTATACGCTATGAAAAAATCCACATTCCCGAATCCGGAGAGGAGTGGATTGAGGCGAAAAACTTGCTGAAGTCGCTTATGATACCCACCGTATTCTGTAGTTGTTGCAGATGTTCCCCGGGCATATCCGGGAAGTGGCCGATTTGGGGCAGACTATATGTCAATCTTTTCCGGCATGGATACCATCATTTTTAAGTAACGTGTCTATATAAATAAATCTGCCCGACAGTCCCCACACGATCAGGGCCCATCGGACAGACCTGTTGTTCTCAGTCACCGGGGAAACGCCTTCCGCCTGGTCTCCAGGGGTGACTCTGCCCCTGCTGTGGAGCTATTTTCCAGCAGGGATATCCTTCATGAACTCGACCAGACGATCCTTCCACCACTTCGCGTTCCCCGCTGTACCGTGCCCTGCTGTCTCTTCGCTGGCTGGGATCAGGTAATACTGTGCGTTCGGAATTTTTGCCAGCTCTTTCTCCATCACGCCAAGGGCTACGGGATTACGCTCATCGTCTGCAGAGTTGATGGCTAACACACGAGCCTTAATTTTCTCCAGGTTCTTGGGTGCGTATCCCCTTGATGATTCCCACTGGTACAGAAAGTCATTAGCATCATGGGGGAACTTCGCGCTCAGCCGCTGGGCAATAATCTCATCCCCTTTGTCACTGGTCGGGGCTGCTTTCTGAAGAGCCTGGTCCCCCCCGTTGGTGGCAATCGCATAGAAGACCGAGGCAAACTGAGCGCTCCTGGGTTGCTCCTTATATTCTCCGCCGTTCCATGCCGGGTCATTTCGCACGGTTTCACTGATGAACTTGCGCATCATCCAGTTGCGCCCTGACATGGCGATAGGCATCGATGCCATCGGAATAAGGGCATCCATGAAGTCAGGGTAGCGGATACCCCAGAGCCAGCTCTGCATCCCGCCCATCGAATATCCGATAATAAGGCGCAGATGCTTCACCCCCAGACCCTCTGTTACAAGCCGATATTGAGCCAATACCATATCCTCATAATTGTAGCGGGGAAACTTCGCCTTTAAACCATCAGAGGGCTTACTGGATTTCCCTGTTCCAATTGCATCCGGGAGGATAATGTAATACTTATGTGCGTCCAGCGGTTGCCCCTCCTGAAACAGCAACTTGCCGAACCTCGGGTTGAGCATCCCCGCACCAGACCCCGTCGTCCCGTGCAAAATCAGGACAGCCTCATTCCTGGGATCGCCCAGCGTGACATAGCCGATGGACATCTCAGAGAACTTTTCTCCGGTGTGGAATTGGAAGTCCTTGGCTTTCCACACGCCATCCTGCCGCATAAAGAACTCATTTTCTGCGGCAAAAGCCTGAAAACAAGTAAACGATACCACCATAAATAATATTGCTGCGACACTGCATTTCCTACTCATAGCTTGTTCCCTCCCTAAAGAATTTTTTGACGCATTGAAAACTCGAAAATTTTCGAGAGCCTGAGTCTCTGCTCCGGAATACATCTCATTATTCAATTTGTAATACGAAACCTGGCTCTCTTTTGCATATCATAGCATAACCTGAGATACTAAACAAGCTTTTAGTACAGCAGTAAAAAAGTCTTCCAGGTAATCCTCCCTCCGCTTCTTCTCCGGGGAGGGGCGGAGTGTGAAGCCGGGAATGTTCTTCACCATGTTCCCCACGCTGCCAGAGCGTTTGTGTTGACCTGCCCGATGGCTTTTCGGATGCCCTGTCCGACGGTCTTGCAGGTGAAAATTTCTGCGAGGCTGCTCTGGTCCATGAACGACGTCTTCTGCAGCGCGGACAGGTCCTGTATCATGCCGTTGAGGACAAGGTATTCCGAGATTGGGACGACTTGACAAAACAGATCTGGCGGCTGTCCAGCCTTGTGGTGTCCGGAAATCCGACAAAGGCAGCCCTGATTTGCAGTCCTTCTGGCTGTCATTTTTCGGCTCCATAAGCATCACGCGGGCTTTTGGCTGAAGCAGGGGAGGGGGTAGGGCCGCGTTTTGATCATCATCCGCGTGGCAGAAAACCCCAAAGTTCCGGAACAGGGACAGAGCTTTCCGGCACAGGGCGGCCTGTTCTTCTGTGATCTTTCTTCGTGTTTTATTCCAGCGTCAGCAGCAGCGCCATTTTAAAACGCTTTGCGGCCCTGACAGAATGGAGTCCCGCTTTGGCAAAGCGGAAGTTCTCACCGGCTTTGATGGAATGATCCTTTCCCTCATAGCCGATCACGCCTTCACCATCCAGCGCAAAGATCAGTGCCTCACCGGGAGCGGCATGTTCGCTGAGCCCAGTGCCTTCGTCAAAGGCCATCACGACGAACTTCATTCTGTCGTTATGCACAACATCCATATTGACAATTTTACCCTCCGCATAGGGGACAAGCTCCGCCAGCCTGAAAACTTCCCCTGTTCTGATCGCATCGTTCATTGTGTCATTCCTCCTGATTGAAATTTCTGTGTAAACGGAGCCTTCCGCTGTCCTGATGCCTGTGGGCGTGTCGACAGGCGTGAGCACAACGTCTCTGGCGGCAAGCCGCCTTTGGTCCCCGTCTGTCCCATAGACTTCCAGACTGCCATCGGCCACGATGAGCAGTTTATGATAAGGATAAATCTCCGCGCTGATATCTGTGTTTTTTGCCAGTGAGAAATAAATAACGCGGTTTTCGCCGCTGTGAACCTCCTTCGAGATTGTGCAGCCAGTGACCGGCGGATTATCCTTTGCTATGGAGAATACCTCTCCGGCCTTCTCTTTCATGGCCATCACACCTTCACGTCCGGATTTTTTTCGCCGTATTTCTCCTTGAGAGCCTCACAGATTTCAACGCGCTCTCTGCCCTGTTTCTCCATGTTTTTTATGGTCTTATAGGCTGCAAAGAGGGCCGAGGGGCCAATCTCGGAACTGAAGAAGCCAATCCCCTGATTCCAGGCCAGCAGCTCGAACACATCATCCAGCGCTGCGCTGTCAAGCCCGTGGATGTAGGCTTTCACCAGTTCCCGTGTTGCCTGGCGCATCCGGCCGGCACCGACAGCGTTGGTGAGCGAGAGCAGAAGGCGCATCTCATAAGGAAGATGCCGGTGTTCATCGTTCCACGTCAGGTCCCAGAAATTCACCGCAATGCCGCCGAGTTTCTCATCAATCAGCGGCATGTTGGTCAGGGCTGCCGGACGCATCGGGATTTCCTTTCCCTCCTGCTTCTCCTCTACGCGACAGAACCAGGCATGGAATTCGGCATCCCCCTTCTGCTCGGTGTGGTGCTCAAAGCCCAGCCCCTCCATCACCTCATAGAGAGGGATGGGATCAAAAGACTGGACAATCTCCAGCCCGCTTCCCCGTGGAAGCTGCATTGCCTGATGCCTGATCCCCTGAAAGAAATTCCCCTGGATTCCCCTGACATCGATCTGCCTGAAAGCCGCTGTTTTTTCTTTCCATTCTGCATAGCTCATAACGATACCTCCATCTCTCCGAAATTCATCTCTCCGAAGTTTTTTCGTCCCCCTGAGCCCGCGGCGGCCTGTTGCGGTGGGAGCCTGCCACCCATTGCGGGACCTCCTGTTTCATTCTGAATGTGAGTATACGCTGGATTTTTTAAAAAATCTGTATCCGGAGATACACCAATCCCTGTTTGATGGTGTATATTAAGTCTCAGCAAAGCGAAGGGAGAATCGCTATGGATTGCTCTGTGCCTGAGAAAAGTGCTCTGTTTTCCGGTGTGCCCGCCGCAGAGCTGAGGGCGGCTCTGGAGGAAACGCCGCACCGCATACAGCGCTATGACAAGGGAGAGATTATTTTTCATATGATGGAACCGGCCACACGGACAGGCATCCTTCTTGAAGGCCGTGTGGAAGCACAGAAGTCCTTTCCAAACGGGAGTCAGGTCAATGTGTCTGTCCGTGCAGCCGGAGAAATGATCGGACCTGCCGCCGTTTTCTCAAAAAGTCAGAAGTATCCCTGCGACATTGTCGCGATGGAGCCGGTCACTGTGATGATGTTCCGGAGAGAGGACCTGCTCAGGCTCATGCAGAAGGACATACGGATTCTGGAGAATTTCACCGCAGAAATCGCCTCCGCCACCTACATGCTGCAGCAGCGTCTGGAGCTTTTTTCATATAGAGGAATCGCGCAGAAAGCTGCCTTCTGGCTGCTGATGCAGGCAAGACAGACGGGAAAGGCTGAGGTGCGTATTCCCGGCTCCGTCTCCAAATGGGCCATGCTGATGAATGTATCCCGCCCTTCGCTGCACAGGGAGTTAAAGCGGATGGAAGAGCAGTCCCTCATCTCCTGCAGGCCTCCGGTCATCGGCATACTGAACCCGGCCGCGCTGCAGGACGTTCTCAGTCTGTAGAAAACATACCTCCGGCTGTCGCCCGGAGACCTGTTTTGCCGGGAAAAACAGCCGGAACTCAGAACGAGGTCAGCCTCTTTCTGTGAAAAAGCCCCGCGTTCCCGTTGATATTCCAGCTTCCACTGCTCTTTCCCCTGAAAAAATCTTTAGTTATTGACATATGCCATAAATGACGCTATACTGACCTTAGTTAATAGCATATGCCATAAACAGGCACGAAAGGAGAGGTTGAATATGGCGGGAATGGATGGAGCAGGTCCGATGAAAAGGGACGCCGGAAAAGGTGCAAGGCACGGAGTTTGTGCCGGGAACCACGGATTGAGGAAGGGAATGCAGTCCGGGCATGGCTGCTGCCGCAGGATGGGACTGTGCTACATTCGGAAGGAAGACACGAAAGAGGGGCTGCTGGCCCGGAAAGAACAGCTTCAGGAAGCCCTGAAAACCGTTGAGGAAGCATTGGAGAAAATGTAAGCTGACTGCGGCGGCACAGGAAATCTCACTGCGCTGTCGTGACAGGAGATGAACCATGCCAAGGCCCAAAAAATGGCGAAGGGTTTGCTGTATGCCTGTTCGTACTGAATTTGCGCCGGTGGGGAAGCCTTTTCAGCCGTCTGACGCCGTAATCATGACGGTGGATGAGTATGAGGCGATCCGCCTCATTGACCATGAGGGATTCAACCAGGAAAAGTGCGCGGGTTATATGAATATCGCCCGCACCACCGCACAGCAGATTTACAACACGGCCAGAAAAAAGCTGTCCGTCTCCCTGGTGGAAGGTCGGCCGCTTGTGATAAGCGGCGGTGAGTACCGGCTTTGCGGTGGGGACGAGCCCTGCTGCGGCTGCGGCGGGTGTCACTGCCGCCGCCGCGGCCGAATGGAGACAACGGAGGAAGAAAACCAATGAAAATAGCAATTCCTGTGGATGAGAACAGGCCGGAATCCGGTGTCTGTTCATCCCTTGCCAGAGCGCCGTATTTCATGCTGAGGGATACCGGGGAAGAGACGACAGAGTATATTGCCAATACAGCTGCCGAAGCCCAGAGCGGTGCGGGGCTGAAAGCCGCGCAGATTATCGTGGACAGCGGCGCCGACGTTCTGATTGCCCTCCGATGCGGTCAAAATGCCGCGGATGTGCTGAAAGCCGCGGATGTAAAAATCTATGAGGCGGATAATTTCGGAGCCGCTGAAAATCTCGCTGCATTTCAGGAGGGAAAGCTGGTGCTTATGCCGCAGTTCCATGCCGGCTTTCATGATCGGCGATGAAACTGGCGGTTTTAAGCGGTAAAGGCGGCACAGGCAAAACCTTTGTGTCGGTGAATCTGGCGGCGGCGGCAGGCAAAGCCACCTATATTGACTGCGATGTGGAGGAGCCGAACGGGCGGCTTTTTTTTAAGCCTGAAGGTCTGACGATTAAAACCGTTGCCGTAAAGCAGCCTGCTTTTGATGCCGAAAAATGCACAGGCTGCCGCAAGTGTGTGGATTTTTGCCGCTTTAACGCCCTGGTCTTTTTGAGAAACAAACCTATGGTCTTTTCAGAAATATGTCACTCCTGCGGAGGGTGCATGGCGGTCTGTCCCTCAGGCGCGGTATCGGAGACAGAAAAGCCGGTGGGGACAGTGGAGTGTGGGAGAAGCGGGGATGTCCGTGTCATCACAGGCTGCATAAATTTAGGGGAACCCTCCGGTGTCCCCATCATCAGGGAAGCCCTTGCCGGGGCGCCGGATACGGAGGAACTGACCGTCATTGACTGTCCGCCGGGAAGCGCCTGCTCTGTGATGGAAAGCGTTCAGGCCGCGGATTACTGCCTGCTGGTGGCGGAGCCCACGGCTTTTGGTCTGCATAATTTCAAGATGGTCTTTGAACTGGCCGGTCTGCTTCACAAGCCCTGCGGCGTGGTGGTCAACAAGACAGGCGGAGAGTACAGCGCGCTGGATGATTTTTGCCGTGGCCACGGCATTCCTGTGCTGTGCCGTATCCCCCACAGCGAAAAGCTGGCTGCGCTGGGTGCAGACGGGCAGATTGCCGCTCTCGATGATGGCGAATACGCCGGGCTGTTTCAAATCCTTCTCAAAGATATCCGGAAGGAGGCGGGCCTGTGAAAAAACTGCTGATTCTCAGCGGAAAGGGCGGCACGGGCAAGACCACGGCGGCGGCGGCGTTTATCGATTTTCTGAAAGCGGAGGCCTTCGCGGACTGTGATGTGGATGCGCCGAACCTGCATTTGGTGACAGGGATGAAGGCTCAGCCGGAATGTCGGGATTATTTCGGCTCTCAAAAAGCTTTCATTGATCCCCTGAAATGCACAGGCTGCGGGGCCTGCCTTGAGCATTGCCATTTTAACGCGGTTGTGAGGCACGGCGAGGTATGCGAAATCAGCGAATATGCCTGCGAGGGATGCGGGGTCTGTGAATATATCTGCCCGCAAAACGCCGTGACTATGAGGGAGGATATCGCCGGAGAGCAAAGGCTGTATAAGGATGGCCGCGTGTTTTCCACGGCGAAGCTCAAAATGGGGCGCGGCAACTCCGGCAAACTGGTTACAGAGGTCAAAAAAGCCCTTGTAAAAGCAGCGCCGGATTCGGAGCTTGCCGTGATTGACGGCTCCCCCGGAGTGGGGTGCCCGGTCATCGCCTCTGTCAGCGGGGCGGATCTGGTGCTTATCGTGGCCGAACCGTCGCTCTCCGGCATCCATGACATGGAGCGCATTCTGAAAACCACGGCCATGCTCAGGGTAAAGACCGCAGTCTGCGTCAATAAATATGATCTCTGTCCGGAAAAAGCGGAGGATATCGAAAGGTACTGCCGGGAAAACAGCGTGCCTTTTGCGGGGCGGATTCCCTTTGATAAGCAGGTATCCGACGCGGTCAATGAGGGGCACAGCCTTGCTTCGGTGGATTGTCCGGCAGGGGAGGCACTGAAAAATATCCTGAAGAGCGTACAGGTGTTGCTCCGGGAGAAAAAAAATAACGGCGAAAGCCGAAAAAATGGAGGAGAATAGTTATGAAAATCGCTGTTGCAAGCATGGGAAACGATGTGGCCGGACATTTTGGACACTGCGAAAACTTCAATATCTATGAGTGTGCAGACGGCAGTGTGACCTCTGCACAGAGCGTTCCCAATCCTGGACACAAGCCCGGCTTTTTGCCGAACTTCCTTGGCGATATGGGGGTTGAGGTCATCATTTCCGGCGGCATGGGCGGAGGAGCGGTGGAGATATTCAATGACCGCAAGATTGAGGTCATCGTCGGCGCGCAGGGCGACGCGAAGGCCGCTGTGGAAAGCTACCTGAAGGGCGAGCTCAAGTCTACCGGAGCGGTCTGCCACGAGCATCAGCACGCCGGGGAATGCTGATCCCCGGAACCGGAATTAAAAGTTCTGGGCGCCGTCAGGAACAAAAAACGAAAGAACCCGCCGCTGCGGGAAGAGAAACAGCCGGGAGCACAGCGTGCTCCCGGCTGTTGTCCGTATAGTTTACGGTCCCGCTTCCGGAAGAATTTTTAGCTTTGCACCTGCTCCTGCGGGGCCGTCAAGGGGGAAGTCCTGTTCAGCGGAGGTGTCAGGGGAAAGCCTTGACGGCTTTTTCCGTGATGATGGAGTCCGTGATGACGGAGGGCGGACCGGAGCCTTTGGGGGCTGTATGCCGCTGAGAGCGGGTGTGTTGAAAGCGCTTTTTACTGCAGTTCGATACCCGGATTCTGCCGGTCAATCCAGCCGGTTTTTACGCGGCAGCCAAAAACGGATTCCAGCAGAGCGGCCAGTTCATCCCGGGCCTGCATCACGGCGTCATGATCAACCGAGGTGAAGCCGTCGATGGGGAAGAAGACAGAGCTGGTTTTTTCGGTAATCTTTCCATCTTCACTCTGACGCCAAAGCCAGCGCCGTGTCTTCACCGTATGCCCGCTCACATAGACCAGTTCCCCGTCCGGCATGGTCTCTGCCTGTGATTCGCCCATAGGCAGAAAGGTGTCCTGCACAGCAGAAAACCGCACCGCAAGGCCGTCTGCTTCCATCCGGCCGATATCATGGGCGCCCATGGAAAGCTGATATTTCACAGAAAGGGCGTTCCCAAGATCAACAATTGGGTTGATGTGCGGCAGTTGTCCACCCTTCTGCACCCGCTTTGTCAGAGCCTCAATGGAGCACATAAATTTGTTCGGATTCATGCCAAGGCTGCGGAATGCCTCGCGGTAGGCCCTGATATTCGGCAGCCCGCGGACGTCTTGCCCCTCATACGTCCGGGCAAATTTTGAAACGCACTGATCCAGCATGGCTGAGATGCTCTCTTTTTCCACACTGTTATCCACGCCCTCTGCTGTTACGATGCCCAGACAGTAGTCGGGGAGTGCTGCAAAAACCTTTTCATCCACAATAAACTGCTTCATTTTTTTTTGCCTCCTGTACCGGAATCTGTATTTCTGTGACAAACTCCTCCGCATGCTGAGTCAGTCCGTCGTCAATCAGGGTAATCTCGCGCGAAAAGCCGGTGATCTCCATATTCTGCTCCCGGATGAACCGCAGAAGCGTGTCATAATGTGCGGGCGCCTCCGGATGGCTGCCTGCAAAACACAGGCAGGCACAGCGCATTTCCGGAAACGTCTCACAGGTTCCCCTGACCGTGTCCTCCGGGTCCAGAAGCAGAAAAGCCGTATCATAGCTTGAGACGTCCCCTGCCTTCAGCCGCTCCTTTGCAATCCCCGCGCCGATCTTGCCGAGAAACACGCTGGCGCTGTCCAGCTCCCGTTCCAGTTCCCGGATGGCCTCCTCCATATCCAGGTACGTGTGAAGCGACAGATCTGACTGAATCCGGATCATGCGCTGCTCCGGGACGGTGCGGAGTTCTATTTCCCCCAGCCGGGCTGTTCTGGCCTCTTCCAGCCGCTGAAGCCTGCGTTCAATTTTCTTTTCTATCCGCTTCCACTCCAGCCGTTTCTGCCGTGCAATCTGTTTTTGCATCTGAAGCATTTCCGTCATTTTCTCCACATCGCGGTTCTGGAGAAAGGCGGCAATCTGTTCCAGTGAAAAATCCAGCATCCGCAGATAGCGGATGGTGTTGAGGCACTCAAACTGCTGCACATTGTAGTAGCGATACCCGATGTCGGGATCGATATATGCAGGCTTTAGAATGCCCATTGCCTCATAGTGGCGCAGTGTCCCAACACTCAGCCGAAACATCTTTGCCACTTCCCCGATACGATACAGTTTCCCCTGTTCCATAATATGCCTGTTACCCCCGGATAACGCACCAGAGGATTGGGATGAAAAGCGCCGGCAGACAGTTCAGCGTATGGAAGTCTTTGATCTTCATGATGGAGAGGCCGGACATGGCGATAAGGAAACCGCCGACGATGGAGATCTCCACCATCATGACATCAGTGATAAAGCTGCCAAGCCACAGAGTCATAAGATAGATTGC
>JAILIX010000021.1 GCA_024695065.1 Fretibacterium sp.
ACGATGGCATTATCCACCAGAGAGCCCAGGGCAATGATAAGAGCAGCAAGGGACACCTGCTGGAGGAATATGCCGGAATAATCCATAATCATGAGCGTTCCCGCGACGGTCAGCAGCAGCACGACACCAATCAAAAGCCCCGATCGCAGTCCCATGAAGATGAGGAGAACCCCAACGACGATTACGAGAGACTCCAGCAGATTAACGATGAAATCATGCACAGAGTTGATGACGCCTTTGGACTGCATGTAAATCTCGTCCAGTTCCATCCCGATAGGACGGTTGACCTCCAGTTCCTCAAGCCGTTTTGTCACAGCCTGTCCCATGTTCACAACGTTGCCGCCGGTGATGGTGGCAATGCCGATACCCAGGGAGGGACGCCCATTGAAGAACATCATCATGCTCTGGGGATTGGCATAATCACGGCGAATCTCTGCAATTTCCTTCAGCCGAATGAAGCGGCCGTTCCCACCGCTGACAACGATATCTCCGATATCCTCCAGATTGAGAATACTCCCCGTTGGGTTGATGGTCACGTACTGATCACCGTAAAATGTCTTGCCCATGGAGGAAATGGTGTTCTGCTCATTCAGGACAGAGAAGATAGCGGTGGGGGAGAGTCCCAGTGAGCGCAGGCGGGATGTGGAGAACTCGACGTAAATAGCTTCGGACTGCTCGCCCAGAATATTGACTTTCGCTACTCCAGGGACCAGAACCAGTTGCTTTTTCAGGAGGTCTGCATACTCCCACAGCTCCCTCATGGTAAAACCGTCGCCTGTCAGCGCGTAATACTGACCAAACACATCGCCAAAGTCGTTATTGATGACTACGGAGCATCCGGCGGGCAGACTGGCTTCCACGTCATAGATCTTCTGGCGAAGGACGTTCCATATCTGAGGAAGTTCCACTGCAGTGTACTCATCCTTGATATCAACGTACAACACCGCCACGCCTGGTGTGCAGCGGGTTCGAAGATGCTTGATCTCACCCATTGACTGCACAGCATCCTCCATACGGCTGGCGGCCTCACGCTCAACCTCGTAGGTGGTCGAGCCGGGATAAATAATGGAGATAACAGCCGTCTTGATAGTGAAGGCGGGGTCCTCCAGCTTCCCAATGGTGAAGTACGCCGCGATACCGCCTACGGCCATCATCGCGCAGATGAACAGCACAACAAGCCGGCGTTTAATACTGGAGCGCGCAATATCCATAGTACCAACTCCTCTCAGCTGCGTCCTCAGGAGTCCAGGAACCTCTCGAGAAAGTTCTGAAGATCCTCGACCCCAACCCTTTTCTCTGCGGATGTCACGATGGGGACATCCACAGAGTATAGCCCCTCACGCACATATTGCTGTACTCTGCCGCGCCATTGCCCATGAGGCAGTTTGTCCGCCTTGGTGAAGACAACAAGCAGATTTTTCCCTTGATGGACGAACCACTCCTGAAGCTCACGGTCGTTG
Organism: Fretibacterium sp.; assembly: GCA_024695065.1. Taxonomy (GTDB): domain Bacteria; phylum Synergistota; class Synergistia; order Synergistales; family Aminobacteriaceae; genus JAFUYV01. The sequence continues at coordinate 1,461 of JAILIX010000021.1, forward strand.
GCCAGGAGGCCGTGGCGGAAGTCCACTAAGTGACAGACCAGGCGCAGGGCCTCCCTTTGTTCCACATACGCTGAAGTAAGACGGAGCCATTCTCTCTTCTCTGTCTTGCTCCGCGCGGCGTAGCCGTAGCCGGGCAGATCCACGAGGCGAAAAGGCCCTGCCTGGCTCTCCACGAGGTAAAAATTTATGCTCCGTGTTTTGCCCGGTGTAGAACCCACGTGTGCCAGCTTTGTACCCAGAAGCGCATTGATCAGACTGGACTTTCCGACATTGGAACGTCCCGCCACCACGATTTCTGGAGGGCCTTCCGGGGGAAGCTGTGCAGGGGTGAAGCACGTTGCTTCTACCGCAACACGCATCATGACTTCGCCTCGATGGGGGCCAGCGCCTTCTCAAACACCGGCATGGCCTCCCAAACGTAATCAAATGACATTCCCTCAATGTACTCTCGTGGGACTTCCTCAACGTCTGCCCGGTTTGGAGCAGGGAGAAATATATGTTTAATCCCGTGGCGGCGTGCCGCCAGAATCTTCTCCCGTATGCCCCCGACAGGCAGAACCTTCCCGCGGAGGGAAATCTCACCCGTCATTGCAATGCCTGGACGGACACATCGGCCGCTTACAGCTGACAGGATAGCTGTCGCCATGGTGACACCGGCGGAAGGCCCGTCTTTGGGAACAGCTCCTTCCGGAACGTGGATGTGAATGTCGACGGATTTCCAGTTAAATTTGGACAGCCCCAGTGCCGCTGCCTCTGATCGGAGATAACTGACCGCAGCCCGGGCAGATTCCTGCATCACATCCCCCAGATTGCCTGTCAGGATGAGATCCCCCCTTCCCTTCATCGTCACGGCTTCGATCATCAAAACATCCCCGCCGGTTTCCGTCCAGGCGAGGCCAACGACGCTGCCCCGCTCCTGCGACGTCGGCACAGCTAAATCGTAGAGCTTGGGCGATCCCAGATAGCCTTTGAGGTCTTTCACCTTGACGGATACAGGCAGGGGCAGTTCAATCCCCTTATCATCCGCTTCAACAATTCTTCGCGTAACCTTCCGGACGACCTGTGCCAGTGCACGGTCCAGACCACGAACCCCAGCCTCCCGTGTGTAGGAAGAAATGATTTTCTTCAGCACAGGGATTCCCATCTTCAGATCATCTGCCTTCAGGCCATGCTCCTTCAGATTGCGGGGAAGGAGGTAACTCGCTGCAATCTGAACCTTCTCCTCAGTAATGTAGCCAGGGAGCGATATAAGCTCCATACGATCCAGCAGCGGTTTGGGAATCGTGTGTGTTACGTTGGCAGTAGTGAGGAACAGCGCCTCGCTGAGGTCAAAGGGAACCTCAAGGTAGTGGTCGGTGAACGTAGCGTTCTGACGCGGATCCAGCACCTCCAGAAGAGCGGAGGAGGGGTCGCCGCGAAAATCGTTCCCCAACTTGTCAATCTCATCCAGAAGAATAACAGGGTTACAGCTCTTTGCCTGAACCAGTTTCTGGATGATGCGTCCGGGAAGAGAGCCGATGTAGGTCCGACGGTGTCCCCGTATCTCCGCCTCATCGCGCACTCCGCCAAGGGAGACGCTGACGAAATTCCGGTTCAGCGCGTTGGCGATGGAGCGGCCCAGTGAAGTCTTCCCCACGCCTGGAGGCCCTACAAAACAAATAATCTGCCCTTTCATGTCCTGCCCGGCATGACGCCGTGCAGCGAGGAACTCCAATATTCTGTCCTTCACCTTGCGCAGACCGTAGTGATCGCGATCGAGAACCTTTTCCGCGCGCGTCAGGTTCCTGTTCTCTTCCGTATGCACTCCCCAGGGCAAATCCAGAAGCCAGTCCAGATAGTTGCGGATAACCGCTGCTTCCGGAGAAATGAAGGGCATTTTCGCAAGACGGGAGAGTTCCTTCCGTGCCTTCTCCCGCGCTTCCTCACTCATGGCGGATTCCTCAACCCGCTGGGTATAGGCGTCCTTCTCCTCCTCTTCGCTGTCTTTCTGTCCAAGCTCGTTCTGGATCACACGGAGCTGTTCGCGCAGGTAGTACTCCTTCTGATTTTTCTCGACACCGGATCGGACACGGTCCTGAATGTCATGTTCCACCTCCAGTATCTCAATCTCCTGTGTCAGGAGACGGAGGAGAAAGGTGAGAGCCTCCTTCATATCCTGAATCTCCAGAAGGGTCTGGCGCTCCTCCAGTTTTACGGAAATATGGGAACCAATGAGGTTGATGAGCTGCTCCAGATCGGCCATCTCGGAGATGGAGGACATAACCTCGGCGGGGATACGGGGCTGAAGAGAATTATAGCGTTCAAAATTCTTCAGTACGCGCCGCCGCCAGGGCTCCAGGACATGTGGATCCGCATTGCTCCATGGCATAGGAAGAAGGTGAGCATTGAGCATATTGTCATCCACGACATACTCAATGGCCTCCATCCTGACGACCCCCTCGACCAGAATCTTCGTTGTCCCGTCGGGAAGGCGGGCCATCTGAAGCAGATTGCAGAGTACGCCGATTTGATTCAAATCCTCCGGGGCTGGGTCCTCCGCATCACTATTTGCCTGAGCAACGACAAAGACCCTCTTGTCCTGCAGAAGGGCTGTCTCCACTGCCTTGAGGGAACGTTGACGACCAACGAAAAGGGGCATAATCACCCCCGGAAAGAGGACAGCATCCCTTACGGGAATGACAGGGCAGTCCCGTTCTCCAACAGGGGCAGGCTTCTCCTCATTGGCGACGATGATTTGTTCCGCCACGTCAGGCGACCTCCCGGCTCTCTGACAGAAGGTCATCAAGGGATGTCTTATGATCGACAAAGTCAGGAGTGACGATAAGCCGCTTCGTTTTTTCCTTCATCGACGGCAGCTCATAGAGGACATCCAGCATCAGGTTCTCCATTATAGAGCGCAGACCGCGTGCCCCCGTCTTTTGTTTAACGGCCAATTCCGCGATGCGGGCCAGTGCTTCCGGTGTAAATTCAAGGTCCACGCCCTCCATCTCGAGGATTTTTTTATATTGTTTGACTAAAGCATTGCGCGGCTCCTGAAGAATACGGATGAAGGCCTCCTTGTCCAGTTCCTCAAGGGCGACCAGGACGGGGATACGTCCCACAAGCTCAGGAATCAGACCAAAGGTGACGAGGTCCTCCGGCTGCACTTTGTCCATGATTCCGTAACGGTCCTTCGTGCTTCGGGCCAGTTCCCCGCCAAAACCCAGTGTGCCCTGAGACACACGCCGCGCCACGATAGGCTCAAGGCCGTCGAACGCACCGCCGCAGATAAAAAGGATGTTCGCCGTATTCATTTGAATGAAATCCTGATGCGGGTGTTTGCGGCCACCCTTGGGGGGGATGTTGGCAATGGTTCCTTCAAGAATTTTCAGCAGCGCCTGCTGCACCCCCTCGCCGGACACGTCGCGGGTGATAGAAACGGATTCAGATTTACGGGCAATCTTGTCAATCTCGTCCAGATAGATGATGCCGCGCTCTGCGGCAGGAAGGTCAAAGTCCGCCGCCTGAAGGAGCCGAAGCAGAATGTTTTCAACGTCCTCTCCAACGTACCCCGCCTCGGTAAGCGTTGTCGCGTCGGCGATGGCGAAGGGGACGTTGAGTTTTCGCGCTAATGTCTGGGCAATGAGTGTTTTCCCGGACCCTGTGGGGCCAAGGAGCAGAACGTTGCTCTTCTGCAGTTCAATATCCGAATTCTTCAATTCCAGGTTATTTTTTATCCGCTGATAATGGTTATAGACGGCCACAGAGACGACACGTTTCGCCCTGGCCTGGCCGATGACATACTGATCAAGGAACTCATTAAGTTCGCGAGGCTTAATCGCCTTAAGCTTTGAGGCGGATTGCTGCTTTTTTCCCTGCGGAGAGGACGGCTGTGATACCTGCGGCAGCGGGAATCCCGAAGGGAACCCTGAGGACGGGAAATGGGACTGACCTCCTGTTTCTTCCGCCAGGATCATATTGCACACTTCAATGCACTCATTGCATATCCAGGCATTATCTCCAGCCACAAGACGATAGACCTCCCTCTGGCTTTTGCCGCAGAAGGAACAGTGAATCTCGTGCTCATTGCTCATGCTGTTGCCTGTATTCTTGTTATCTTTATCTTTTGTCTTCAAAGTTAAAATCCTTCCAGCAAATAAACTAAAGGGGAGGGCCGCGCCCATCCCCTTAACTTGTATCGGCAGATTATCGGGACTCGATGACGCGGTCAATCAGACCATAACTCAGAGCCTCTTCGGCAGTCATGTAATTGTCCCGATCTGTGTCCCGGGCCACTTTGTCAAGTTCCTGCCCCGTATGATGGGCCAGGATACGGTTCATGCGGTCCTTTGTCTTCAGGATGTTGCGTGCCCTTATCTCAATATCGCTGGCCTGCCCCTGCGCACCGCCCAGAGGCTGATGAATCATCATTTCAGCATTGGGGAGAGCAAGACGCTTGCCTTTTGCGCCTCCCGCCAGAAGAACCGCCGCCATACTTGCTGCAAGGCCTACGCAAATAGTGGACACCGGGCTCTTGATATACTGCATAGTGTCATAGATGGCCAGACCAGCAGTGACACTCCCTCCGGGACTGTTGATGTAAAGATGAATGTCCTTGTCGGGGTCCTCGCTTTCAAGGAAGAGGAGTTGCGCAACAATAGAATTTGCCATGCCATCCTCAACCTCCGAGCCCAGAAAAATAATCCTGTCCTTCAGCAAACGGCTGTAGATGTCGTAACTGCGTTCACCCCGCCCTGTCTGCTCAATGACGTAGGGAATATAGTAGGACATAGGTTTAATTCTCCCTTCTATTCACCCTGTCCCTCCTGGGAGTTGGGCTCAGTTTGTTCCTGAGGAGCGATCGGCTGTTCCGGGGAAAGTTCGTCGACCTCCCTGACCTTAATTTTCGTCATGAGCTCGTCCGTAATCTTCCCATAACGCACATCGTCAATCAGACGTGACATAGCATTCTCGTTCTTATACAGGTAGTTCAGAAGACGCCCCTGGTCCATCTGGAAAAGAGCTGCACGTCGGGCCAGCTCGGCCTCAACGTCCTTTTTATCGACATTCACATCATATTTCTTGCCAATAGCCTCCATAACAAGGCTCTGGCGCACCATGCCTGCTGCCCTGACTTTTTGGACCTCGATGTAGTTCTTTTCCCAGTTTTCATTGTCTTTACCCAGAACATCCTTCAGTTCCAGACCATAGCGGTCCCGGACATCCTTTTCGTCCCTCTCCCGAAGCACCTGCACCTGACGGTCTCTCAGCGAGTCCGGCACATCAACTTTCGAGAGGAGCGTGACCTTTGTCACGGCACGTCTCTCTGCATCGGTCCGGTTCTCCGTTTCCATCGTCTTGTGGAGCTCCTCCCGCATCCTGTCCCGGAAAGCCTCTTCCGTGTGGATGTCTGTCTCCTCGCTGAACGCCTTCTTATAAAATTCCTCGTTCAGCTCCGGCAGAATATACTCGGAGATACTCTCTATGGTCATAGTGTAATGGAGCCTCTTGCCGGCAAACTGCGCATCCGAATGGTCAGACTCGACATCAAATTCAGTCTCCACCGTCTCCCCCACGGTGTGCCCAACCAGTGCGGAACGAATCTCCTGTCTTACGTTCTCCTCAAAGAGATCAATCTTTGTCTTTTGAGGCTCAGAGGGCTCGTTATCCCCGACAACACGGACGACCAGAGAGAGATTCACAAGATCATCGTTCCCGACAGGACGTTCCACAGAATTTGTCGTCGCGCGCTCCTTCCGGAAACGACGCACGAGCCTGTCCACCATCTCATCGGTAATAACCGTCTTAAGCTGTTCGACCTCCACCTCCTCCAGGTTGGGCAGTTCCACTTCCGGCATAACCTCGAAGGTCAGCTCACACGAGACAGGCTGACCCTCCTGGAATCCGCCGAAATTCACGGAGGGGGTGTCGATGGTATCCAGTTCGTAGTCCTCAATAATCTTCCGGATGTTCTCGGGGAGCATCTTATCCAGCGCCTCATGATAAATCGTTTCCCTTCCCAGACGCATCTCCAGAATCCTGCGCGGGATGTGTCCACGGCGGAATCCTGGAATCCGGGCCTGCTGAGACAGATCACTCAAAGCCTTCCTGAGACCATCCTGAAATTCCTCTGGCTCAAATTCCACCTTAATCTTGACAATGTTTTTTTCCTGCCCCAGCAGTTCCGTCTTCATACACCTCAAGCTCCTTTCGGCTGTGACGAAAACGAGGCGCAAACGCCCCGAGGAAGTTAGCCATTTTGAGGGCTCAGGGATTGCCGTCTCCCTGAGCCAAATTGACCGCAGGTAATTATACCATAATTAATTTATCTGGGCTCTCCCGCGTCCGCTGCGTCTGTGCTAAAATGAAAGTTGATTATTAACGGCATGACTGCCGCATATATTTTACTTCAGGAGGAAACGTACAATGCCCATGCAGCAGATTGGTCTGGATGAACTGATGTCCATGCTCCTCACACGGATGGACAGTCTGACCCTTGAGTCTGAGAACCAAAAGAGCCGTTTCAACATCATGTTCCGGATTTTTTATAAGAAAGGACTCTTCAGTGATGCGGATGTCCTTGAGGCGGTTCGTGAGGAGCACAGGATACTCCACGAACTGGGTATGTTGAAAGAGATGCCTGGTGAGGAGTCCATGAAGGCCACAGCGGAAGCGCTGATGCTCTGGATTAAGGGAGATGTCAAGGCGATAAAACATTCGATGGACGAGTACGACAAGCGGCTGAAAGAAGCCATAGCAAAACAGCAGAAGCCGCGGATCGACGTCGCCCCTGCTGGTGTGCTGGACGAACTGGACCGTATGGGCGGTGCATCCCAGAGCAGCGGAAAGAAAATTATCCTTTAGCGAATGTGAAGTATGCGGCGTATCCTTGCGTCCGCGGAGGTGAGTTGGCTTTGAAATCCATTCCAACAAAAGGCACGAGAGTTCTGAATGTGCCCAACATCCTGAGCCTCGTACGTGTGTTCCTTGCGCCGCTGGTTCTGCTGTTCCTTTCGCTCCGGATCAGTACGCCGGTTCCATTGCCCTTTTTCCTGACGGCTGCGCTGGAAATGCCGCTGACGTGGGGAGACCTTCTTGCTGGGGTGGTTTTCATCACAGCAGCGGTGACAGACTCGCTGGACGGTTATATCGCGCGAAAGCACCGTCTTGTTACGACACTGGGAAAGTTCATTGATCCGCTGGCAGACAAGGTACTGGTTATTGCAGCCATGATTGCCCTGGTAGATCTCCACCGTATTCCCGCATGGATTGTTCTTGTGATTATCACCCGTGAGTTTGTCGTGACAGGTCTGCGTCTGGTGGCAGCCGCGGAGGGAGTTGTTATTGCAGCCTCCCGGGGAGGGAAGATTAAAACTGTGTTTCAGATTATTGCGCTTTCCATGCTGATCTTAAAAGTACCAGGCGGAATGGCTGTTATGTGGGCCGCTATGCTCATGACTGTCTGGTCCGGGATGGAGTACCTTATTGACGGAAGTCGTCTCCTGATGGGGGAGGGAACGCCGCATTGAGCTGGGAATCCGCCCTTTCCGGCTGTTCCCTGGCGATGGATGCCTTTGCCGTATCCGTGGGCGTAGGGACTCAGGCGAGTACAGGCAGCAAGGCTTTTGTTGCGGCGTGGCGATTGGCGTTGGCCTGCGGACTTTTTCAGTTCTTTATGCCTCTCCTGGGATGTTTTCTTGGAGAGTACTCGACCCGCTGGGTTCCTGCGCTCGACCATTGGCTGGCCTTTGGGCTCCTGGCCTTGGTGGGGGGAAATATGATTCGCGGCTGCTGCATTGAAGAAGAGCAGGACGTCTCTGGGGTGGCGGATCGATTGTGGCTTCTGCTCTCCATAGCCCTGGCAACGTCTATTGACGCGTTCGTTGTAGGGGCGGGATTTGCTCTTGCCGATTTGCCGGTGATGTCTCTGTCTGTTATTGCTGGGATTGTGACAGCCCTTGCCTGTGCTGCGGGCGTTTATCTCGGGCGCTTTGCCGGGGGGTGTTTTGGCAAAAAGATGGAACTGCTGGGCGGCATTCTGCTGATTCTTATCGGGCTGGAGGTCCTTGTATTGCACCTTATGGACCATGGAGCACTGAGTTAGCTGTTGCAGCAGGACTTGCTTGCGGAACCTCAGAGTAGCGGTATGCTGTAGCAGTGTATATTATGGAGTTTAAGCGAACGGTCTGAAAGGACGCGGAGACAGGCCTGTGAAGCGAGTGCTTTACATTCCCACGCGTTAAATTCCAGTGACCGGTCTTTTCATTTATGAAGGGGGAAAAAAGATGTCAGAAGGAAATACGCTTGCTAAGAAAGGGTTCTTCGACAGAATGCTGGACGCCATTGAGCGTGCCGGCAACAAACTGCCAGACCCAATAACAATGTTCCTGGGTCTGGCTGTGATTGTCGTACTGATTTCCGCACTTTGTGACGTGTGCGGTGTCAGTGCAGTCAACCCCGCCAACGGTAAGACTATCACGGCTTTTAACCTGTTCACCATCGCCGGGCTCCAGTATTTCTGGTCCAACGTTATTGCGAACTTCGCTGCCTTTGCACCACTGACAATGGTCCTTGTGGCGGTCATTGGTTCCGCAGTTGCAGAGAAGAGCGGCTTTCTTGTTGCCTTCATGGAGAAATTCCTTGGCAGGGCCAAGGGATGGGTTGTTACCTGTATGGTAATCTTCCTGGGTATCAATCTGAACATTGCCGGTGACGCCGGATTCATCATTCTTCCGCCGTTGTCAGCGGTACTTTATATGTCCATCGGACGAAGCCCACTGCTGGGACTCTATGTCGCATTCGCATCCGTTGCGGGCGGCTTCTGCGCCAATCTCATTCTGGGCATGTCCGATGCCCTGGCTTACGGCTTTACTGAGGCTGCCGCACAGATGATTAACCCGAAGTATGCAGAGTCCATCGCCATCAACTGGTACTTCCTGATGGCCTCCTGCGTTATGCTGACCCTTGCAGGAACCATTTTGGTTGAAAAAGGGCTTCTGCACCGATTCCCCATTACAAGGGAGGAACTGGCGAAGTTCGATTTTGACGAGAATGCCGCCATCATCACTCCGGAGCAGAACAAGGCACTTAGGGCAGCCGGAATTGGCTTCATCATCTTCCTGGCCGTAATGTGCCTGCTCTCCTTCCCCATTTTCAGTGACAAAGCCATCCTTGCCGGGGATGCCAGCGGCATCACGGCAGGATCAGCCCCCTTCACGAAGGGCATCATCTTCACCGTATCGTTAGGACTTTTCATCCCCGGTGTATGTTATGGTGCATCGTTGGGCAAGTACAAGAACGACAGGGACGTTTGGGCAGATATCTCTCAGGGATTCGCTGAGATGGGCAACTATGTGTTCATGTGTTTCTTCATCTCCATCTTTACCAACTTTTTCTCTGTCTCCAACCTCGGCACCATCCTTGCCATCAAAGGAGCGTCTTTCCTGGGCAACATCGGCTTCACAGGCATTCCTCTGATGATCGGGCTTATCATCCTGTCCTGCATTGTCAATATCTTCATTGGATCTGCGTCGGCAAAGTGGGCCATACTGGCTCCGGTCTTCGTCCCCATGATGATGCTGCTTGGCTACGATCCGGCCATCACTCAGGTTGTCTACCGTATTGGCGACTCCATCACGAATCCGCTGTCCCCGCTGTTTACCTACATGCCGGTATTGTTAGGCTACGCACGCCGCTATCAGAAGGACGTGGGGCTGGGAACAGTCATCGCCAATATGTTGCCTTACTCCCTCACCTTTGCGCTGATCTGGATTCTTCAGGTCATCGTCTGGGTCATGTTTGACCTGCCCCTCGGTATCGGAGGCGGGATTTACCTTCATTAAGAATATGGCTCTTGAAAATCAACTGACAAGGGCGTGGGCGGATTTCACCATTACAGTTCACGGTGTTTCTGCCCACGGCTCCACCCCTAACCGGGGCAGGGATGCTGTCACTGCCGCCAGCGCTGTTATAATGGCCCTTCAGGCTATTGTCAGCCGATTCAGCGACCCACTGGACCCTTTGGTGGTTACGGTCAGCTCTGTGCGGGCAGGGACGCAGTTCAACATCATTGCGGATACCGCTGTGCTGAAAGGGACGGTCTATGCTTCTGATGGAACGTCGCGGGATTCTGTCCGGGAACTCTTGTGCCGGACAGCAGCTGCTGCTGCAGAGGCATGGGGCTGCTCCGCTGATTTGGACTATCGATCTCAGGGAGCAGAGGCCGGGGCAGAAGGAGCGTGAGCAAGTCATGAGCATGGATATCAAAAAACTTGCGGCAGAGCAGGATGAGTATGTAATTGCCTGCCGTCGCCATCTGCACAGTCACCCGGAGCTAAGCTGCCAGGAGTTCGAGACAACGAAGTTCATTCTCTCCGAACTGGAAAAAATGAATATTCCCTATGTCACTTTTGACGGCTGTACCGGCTGCGTCGCTGAGATAAATGGAACTCAGCCGGGAAGGACTGTCATGCTTCGGGCAGATATCGATGCACTTCCTATTGATGAGGCCAACCGCGATAAAAACTATTGCAGCACCGTCCCCGGAGTCATGCATGCCTGCGGACATGATTGCCACACGGCAATGCTTCTGAGCGCGGCTAAAATCCTGGCGGCACATCGGGATGAGTTTAAAGGAACCGTCAAGCTGATTTTCCAGATGGGAGAGGAGATTGGGCGGAAGTCAGAAGAGTATGTCAGGCGCGGAGCCCTGGAGGGGGTAGACGCTATTTTCGGTATGCATGTCTGGGCGCTGATGGAAGCAGGGACATTCAACTTTGAGGCGGGAGAGCGAATGGCGTGCAGTGACCGCTTCACCCTTCTAATACGGGGAGCCGCTGCCAATGCCAGCACTCCGTGGCTTGGCCGCGATGCTCTTCTGGCGGCCTCTGCCTGCGTCATGGCGCTTCAGCAGATCTCGAGCCGGCAAAATAAGGCACAGAACAGCCTGGTTGTCTCCGTGGGCATGATGAACGGGGGAACCGAAGGGAACAGCCTCTGTGACTGCGTGGAACTTGTCGGCACTGTCCGCACCTTTGACCGTGGGCTGAGAAAGGAAATGCCGGACCGCATCGCTCAGATTGTTCAGAAGGCCGCGGAGGCGTGGGGCTGTGCGGCGGAGTGCGAATACTACTTCGGCCCAAGTCCGCTGATCAACGACGACGAAGAACTTGTACGGACTGCCCGCGTGGCCGCGGAGAAGGTCATGGGGAAAGATGCCTTCGCTCCGCTTCGCAAGATGACCGGTGCAGAGGACTTCAGTGTCTACATGGAACACGTGCCTGGGGCCGCCGGGAATCCCCCGAAGGGGGTATTCGGCTATCTTGGGGCGCGGAATCCGTCAAAGGGAATTGACTGCGTCCACCATCATCCGTCTTTTGACGTGGATGAGGCCATTCTGAAGGATGGTACAGCGGTTTACGTGCAGTTCGCCGTGGACTATCTTAATTCCTTTCCACCCGTTGAGAGCAGAGCATCATGACCTGGCTGTACTCTTCTCAGAAGCGAATATTGCAACAGGACGTGCAGTTCTCGATGATTTCTCATTGTCTGTCATCCCTGAGGAGCAAAGTACAGACAACAGAAAGCGGGTATCCAGGGCAGCATATATCTCAGGCACACTGATCTTGAAAGCGATTCCAGCATAATAACCTAGCCCCCTCTCAGGGGGCTTTCGTATTTTACGGCATGTTCCCTTTCAGTATAGCTGTTATAATGTTTCATTATGTTGTAAAGGGTTTCGTAAAAGGAGGATACATCGCTTTGCGTTTAAGGTTAAACTTCAAAATATCGGGTCTTCTCGCCCCTCTGTTGCGCATAATTCGTGAGGAGTGGAAGGCATTTACCATCGTCATTGCCGCCAGCATCGTTCAGGCCTTCGCTGTCCGGTACTTCACGATGCACTACAGTTTCCCGGACCTTGGCGTATCCGGAATTGCAGTGTTGACGAACTATATGTTCGGCATATCGCCTAACTGGGTCATCATCGCCGGGAACATCCTTCTCATCCTGTGGGGAAGGAAGGATCTTACCCTGCGGTTCCTCCTTCTGACCCTTACGTCCATCAGCATCTTTTCAACCTTTCTCTCCGTCTTTGAGGCCTTTCCTCTTCCGCTGCCTGACGACAAGTTCATGGCGACGGTCATTACGGGACTCCTGAAGGGCATCAGCGGAGGGATGATGTTCAATGTCGGCGGCTCCGCCGGTGGGACAGATATTGTGGCGATGGTCATGAGACGGCGCTATGGCATGGAAGTGGGACGCTTCTCTATCTTCATCAACCTCTTTATCCTTGGGCTGTCCATCGGCGTGGTAGGGCTTGAGTCTGTCGTCTATGGCGCCGTAGGGCTTTATGTCACCGGGATTATGCTGGACAGCGTAACCCGCAACTTTGACAAACGCAAGCAGGCCTTCATCATCACGAACATCCCCGACGAGGTCAGCCATTTCATCAGCTCCAAAGGCAAGGGCGTTACCCGGCTTGAAGGCTGCGGGGGGTATACAGGCCAGCCGCGTCCCATTCTGGTTTCTCTGCTGGAACCGAGGCAGGTGGTGCAGCTCAAGCGCTTTTTAAAGGAGAAGGATCCCAAGGCATTCCTTTCCATATGCGATGCCACGGAGGTCCTGGGACAGGGGTTCAAGAGCTGGCGGTCACTGTAATATAATGAAGATGAAGCGGCAGCATGAATAACGTCAGGAGAGAAATGAGGGAGTTTTCCGCATGATTTGGAACAGCTTAAAAAAGGCGCTGGGACTTGATCCCAACGACCGAGCGCTGAAGAAGTATGGAGCCATGGTCAGGGATATCAATGACCTTGCAGCGGAGATGGAGGCTAAAGGAGACGAGGATCTTCGCATGCTGGGTTCTGAACTTCGGGAGAGGGCGCGCAGCGGGGAGGGGACCCGTGAGGAGCTTGACGGGCTTCTGCCGGAGACCTTTGCTCTGGTCCGAGAGGTATCCCGGCGGACGATTGGCCTTCGGCACTACGATGTGCAGCTCATCGGCGGCATGGCCCTTCACGACGGACGCATTGCTGAGATGAAAACCGGTGAGGGCAAGACTCTCGTCGCAACGCTTGCCGTTGTTCTAAACGCACTGAGGGGTGAGGGAGTTCATCTGGTAACGGTCAACGACTATCTGGCCCGGCGTGATGCTGCATGGATGGCGCCGATTTATAACTTTCTGGGGCTCACCGTCGGAGTGATTTACCCCTATATGCCGCCTGAGGAGCGATACGAGGCATATCGGGCAGATATCACCTATGGAACAAACAGTGAATTTGGATTCGACTACCTTCGTGACAATATGGTCATGAGCGCAGAACAAATGGTTCAGCGGCCCCACGCCTACTGCATTGTGGACGAGGTGGACTCCATCCTCATCGATGAAGCGAGAACGCCGCTAATCATCTCCGGCCCTTCAGATGACAACGTGGAGCTTTACGTGAAGGCGGATGGCGTAGCCCGACAGTTAAAGGAAGGGCCAGACTACGAGAAGGACGAAAAAGAACGCAACATCGCTATCACAGAGGCGGGCATTCAAAAGGCTGAGGATTTGCTGAAGATGCCCGGTCTGTTCTCAGACGCGGCACACTCCGAACTGGCCCACCGCATTGTTCAGGCCCTCAAGGCCCACCGGCTGTTCCAGCGTGATGTGGATTACGTGGTGAAAGACGGTGAGATTATCATCGTTGACGAGTTCACTGGGCGTCTCATGGTGGGACGGCGTTACTCCGATGGACTGCATCAGGCCATTGAGGCCAAGGAGCGTGTTAAGGTGGGCCGCGAGAGTCAGACGTTGGCGACCATCACCCTGCAAAACTACTTCAGAATGTATAAAAAGCTGGCTGGCATGACCGGCACGGCTGCCACAGAGGCGGAGGAGTTCAAGGAAATTTATGGTCTTCAGGTCGTCACAATTCCCACGCACAGGGACATGATTCGCATGGACAACCCTGACGTAATTTACGGAACAATGGGCGAAAAGTTTTGCGCTGTGGCCGATGATGTGGAGGAGTGTCACAAACGGGGACAGCCTGTTCTGGTAGGCACCACCTCCATAGAAAACTCTGAACGTGTCAGCAAGCTCTTAAAGGCCCGCAAGGTCCCGCACCAGGTGCTCAACGCCAAGCACCATGAAAAGGAGGCCTACATTGTTGCCCAGGCCGGGCACGAGGGAGCGGTGACAGTAGCAACGAATATGGCGGGCCGGGGCACGGATATCATGCTGGGCGGCAATCCGGAATTCCTGGCCAAAGAGAAGCTGCTCTCTGCCCGACCGTCTCTTGATTGGAAAGGCAGCGGGCTGGACGAGGATGAGGTCTACGGTTACTTTGTCCGTTACTCAAACCTCCAGGTCCCGGATTTGGCCAGAAACTATCTGCACGACCTGCATATCAACGCAGCGGAGGACGGTGAGCTCTCTGAAAGGCTCAATCAGTTTTTCAGCCGAATCAAAGAGGCCTACGAGCGTTATCTGGATGAGTTCTCTGCATCCTGCCGGGAGGAACACGACCGGGTAGCAGCGCTGGGGGGACTGGCCATCGTTGGGACGGAGCGCCATGAATCCCGCCGTATTGACAACCAGCTCCGGGGGCGTTCCGGCCGTCAGGGGGACCCAGGCAGCAGCCGTTTCTACCTTTCTCTGGAGGACAATCTGCTCCGGCTCTTCGGATCAGAGCGGATACAAGGGCTAATGGGCAAGCTGGGAATGCGCGACGGCGAGGCCATTGAGTCCGGGATGCTGTCGAAAATTATTGAGTCATCCCAGCATAAGGTTGAGGAGATGCACTTCGATATCCGCAAGCAGCTTCTGGCCTACGACAATGTGATGAATCAGCAGCGTGAGGCCGTCTACCATGAGCGTCAGATGATTCTCACGGATGAGGACATGATTACATATGGGTGGGATATTGTCCACGGAGTTATAAAGGAAACACTGGATAAGTATTTCCCTGAGGAGGAGGAACCAGATCCGGCGCGCGCGGCAGCGCGGTTCAACACACTCTTCGGCTCTGGTGCGGGAGACATTGTGGCGCGGCTGGACAGCCGCAATGGAATGAATCTTGTGAAGGACGACATCGTGAACGAGGTCAAATCACGCTACGATGTCAAGATGCAGGAGCTTATGCCGGAAATCGCCGTGGGTATGATCCGCTATGTGGTGCTGAATATTCTGGACAGCGCGTGGCGTGACCATCTGCTGGCTATGGATGAGCTTCGGCGCGGAATTGGGCTGCGTGCTATTGGTCAGAAGGATCCGCTGATTGAATATCAGTTTGAGTCCTATAACCTTTTCCAGGAGATGATGGGGCGGGTTCGAAGCTCCTTTGCAGAACAGATATTCAGGGTTCGTGTGGTCTCCGAGGATGCCCCCAGGCGGGAGAAACGCATGTCGGAAAGCAGGGATTTTTCGCTTCCCCTGCGCCGCGAATCCTTTTCCAATGAAGGGCATGGAGCTTTTCCCGGTGAGGCCGCCGCGCTTCCCGGCGGTGGTGACGGCAAACCACAGCCTATCCGCAAGGGAACCAAGGTGGGGCGCAATGACCCGTGTCCCTGTGGAAGCGGGAAGAAGTACAAGCATTGCTGCGGGAAGGGGGCATAGGAATGAGGGGAAGAACCTTTCTGGCCTTCTGCCTCTTTCTGGCGCTGTCTCTGTGCCCATCCGCTCTGGCGGTGGAGAGGCTGGCGTATGACTTGGATCGTATGCGCCAGATGAACCCGGACTTCACCACTTACCCGAACGAGAAAGGGATTGTCTGGCTCAAGCAGGACACTGTTGCCCGCAAGGAGGGTGTGGGCATCGAGAGGATGCACCTGTGGGTTATTTTGGGGCGCCAGGGCCTGAAGGAAAAATGGCTGACGTGGAACATCCAGGATCCTGAAGGTGGAATCGCTGAAATCACCGAGGCCAGCGTTTACTCACCGGCAACGGGAAAGATAATCAGGAGTGTAACTCCCTCTTCCGAAGGGGGACTCCATACAGTGGCGTTCACAGGACTGCCTGAGACATTTATTCTCGTCCTGTCTTGGCGGGAAATACTTTCCGGACAATTGAATCTGGAGGGGGTGTACTGTTTCCCCACAAGAGAGCGGGAAGGACTCCGCGTATGGGAGTCTGTCGTTGAAGTCAGGACTTCCTCGCCGCGGGATCTTGAGTATCGTGTTTTTCCCGTGGATATACGGCCGGAGACTGTGGAGCCGCTGTCCCCCGGCGGAGAGACGACCCTCACATGGCGAAGAATCAACGTGGAGCCGCCATCCCGGGGATTGGTACAGAATTCACAAAGCGGCGTGGCCTTCACTCAGTATCATGGGGAAGCAAGGCTGAATCAGCTGATACGCGGTTTGGACGCGGAGGACTCCCCGGCGCCTTCCATGAAGGCCAGAGACAACCGTCTCTCGGCCGTCATGGATTTGAAGCTGAACGAGCAGGGAATTCTGAGCGGGCCTGTACGAGTGATGCTCCGTGGGGCGTGGGGACCTTTTTTCCTCTCTGGCTCTGCTCCGGACAAAGCGGCACTTGAGGAAGTTGTTGCGGCTCTCTTCCCGGATCTGAAAAACTACGGCGAGGTAAAGCACAGAAGCGTCAAGGGTATCCCGGAACTCTCCTTCGTCCTGGAGGGCAAACCAGGTGTGGCTGGGTCCGGTCAGGGTATTCTGGCTCTGCCTCCGGCTTTTGTTCCTGCAGCGTTTCGGTCTCTTGAGGACATGACGCCCCCCTTTGACCTTTCCTTTCCTTTTGTTCTGGAGCAAACTATGAATATCTCCCTTCCAAAGGGCTCGTCGCGCGCACTTGTTTCTGGAGAGGTGAAGCGTTCCTCCGACAAAGTTAACTACAGTGAAAATTACAAGACAAAGAAGGGGAAGCTGACAGCAGAAGCGCGTTTTGAAGCAGGGGTAAGGAATATAGCCAATGACAACGCAGGGCTGTTTCAGAGAAATATGGGGCTCTGGCGCAGTTTTTCGTCAAAACCCATTCCGGTTATGTAAGAGTGTCAAGGCAACGGGAGTGTGAATAGAAAATGAATGAACATATTGGAATGAACAAGGCTGTCCTTGCATTGAGCGAGGCTCTGGAGTCCGCTGTAAAAAGCGTTGCAGTGCAGTGTGACAAACAGTTGCCGGAAGGACTTTCTTTCGGGCTGGAACGTCCCAGGCGCGAGGGGCAGGGGGACAGGGCCAGCAGCGTCGCCATGCAATTGGCAAAACCCTTCGCCATGCCCCCACGGGAAATTGCATCGAAAATTGCCGCGCATCTGAAGGATGCATGCGCCGGGCTGGTGGAGAAGGTGGAAGTCGCAGGGCCAGGATTCATAAATCTGTTCCTTGCACCCAAGTGGTTTGCCTCTGCCGCCTCCGACGTGCTGGCACAGGGAGAGCGTTACGGAGCGTTGAACCTTGGGCAGGGACGAAAAGTACAGGTCGAGTTCGTCAGTGCCAACCCCACAGGGCCCCTCCACATCGGACATGGCCGCGGCGCTGCGGTGGGAGACGTCGTGGCAAGGATACTTTCCTTTACAGGCTGGAATGTGGAGCGGGAGTACTACGTCAACGACGCCGGGCTCCAGATAGAGACCCTGGGGCGCTCAACTCAGGCCCGCTACTTCGAGCTTTGCGGCAGGGGAGACCTGGCACCATTTCCGGAGAACGGCTACAAGGGGGACTACCTTTTTGATCTGGCGCGCAGGATTCGGGAGGAGGAGGGAGAGCGCTTTCTCTCCCAGTCTTTAGCCGAGAGCCTGCCATGGTTTAAGAAGTACGCGGCCAGCGTCATCCTGAACGGCATTAAGGATGATCTCGCGCGCTTTGGTGTCATGTTTGACAACTGGTTCTCGGAGGCTTCACTTTATGAGAAGGACCGTGTGCGTGTCGCTATGGAGGATTTACGGGCAGGTGGCTACGCTTTCGATTCGGAGGGGGCACTGTGGTTCCGATCAACGGATTTTGGGGATGACAAGGATCGCGTGCTGATCCGCAATAACGGCGTCCCGACGTATTTTGCCTCTGACATTGCTTATCATCACAATAAGTTCATAGGACGGGGCTTCAGCCGTGTGATTGACGTTTGGGGAGCGGATCACCACGGGTACATACCACGCATGAAGGCAGCTATTGCAGCCATCGGAAAGAATCCCGATGACTTCGACGTTTTGTTGATTCAACTTGTCAACCTGCTGAGGGATGGGCAGCCGGTCGCCATGTCCACGCGTTCTGGTGAATTCGTGGAGTTGAGCGCTGTCATTGACGAGGTGGGGGTGGACGCAACACGATTCTTCTTCCTCATGCGGCGAAGTGACAGTCAGCTGGACTTTGACCTTGACCTTGCAAAGAAGCAGAGCAGTGATAACCCCGTCTACTACGTTCAATACGCCCATGCCCGTATATCAAGTATTCTGCGGGAGTGGGAGGAGCGAGGAGGAGAGTCTGCGGGGCTTTGCACCGGAGATATCCCGGATACGCTCTTTGAAAATAAGGACGCCCGTGCTCTGGCGGACGCTCTGGCAGAGTTCCCCCGTGAGGTGGAGGCCGCGTCGCTGGACCTTGCCCCTCAGGTTTTGACCGGATACGCATTGTCGCTGGCGGGAATCTTTCACTCCTTCTACAGCACCAACCGAATCCTCGGCGAGGCCCCTGAGGTAGAACTTGGGCGTCTGAAACTGGCCGGGGCTGCGCGCTCCGTCCTGGCTTCATGTCTCAGACTTCTGGGAGTCAGCGCTCCGGAGCGGATGTAGGCCATGCCTCCCTTAAGGCGTATCCTCTTTGCTTCTTTTATTTTCCTCGTGCTGTCGATAACGGTGTCATATTATATCTTTGAGATATCCCGCATCAACCAGCTCGAAGAGCTCATCAGGGAACAGGAGGCCGTCCTTCGGGATCGCCGCACGAGTGTCCGAAACTATCAGGAGCAGATTGCTTTCTACAAGACTCCCGAAGGCATTCAGCATCTGGCGCGGGAGCAATATAACCTGATTATGCCTGGCGAGCGCGTAATTCTGCTCAAAAGCCCGGATGTTGCCCCCGGGGTGTCCCGCTGAGGTATAATACTGTCAGGCCGCCCTGAAGGACGGTCATGTTAATCTTATTGTAAGGATGGGTTCGATGTCGTGGAACGCTTTTGATGTGCTGAAGGAACGCGGGTACTTTGAGTGGTGTACCGCAGAGGACAGGCTGCGTGAGGTCATGAGTTCGGAGATGGTGACGGCTTACGTTGGGTTCGACCCTACAGCGGACAGCCTTCACGTTGGACACCTGATTCCACTGATGGCTCTGGGCTGGCTCCAAAAGTCCGGCCATCGTCCTATCGCTCTGGCCGGCGGCGGAACCGGACTGATTGGGGATCCCTCCGGCAAAAGCAAGGAGCGTAACCTGATTACCCTTGAGGCCGTGCAGCACAACGTCGAGGGCGTGCGCAAGCAGTTAGCGCGCTTTTTGGATTTTGACTGCGGAGCAAATTCTGCGCTGCTGCTCAATAATTACGACTGGCTTTCCAAGATGTCTTTCCTGGACGTTCTTCACGACGTGGGCAAGTATTTCTCCATCAATAACCTCATTGCAAGGGAATACATCAGGAGCCGCCTTGAGGATCCTGAAAAGGGTATCTCCTACACCGAATTTTCCTATGTACTTCTTCAGGCTATTGATTTCAGGTATCTCCACGATCACTACGGCTGCAAGCTGCAGATGGGCGGCAACGATCAGCAGGGGAACCTTCTGGCGGGATCGGAGTATATTCGCAAGACCAGCGGGGCAGAGGTCTTTGGTCTGACGCAGCCCCTTCTCCTCACTGCGTCCGGGACGAAGTTCGGCAAGACAGAAGCCGGTGCGGTCTGGCTTGATGCGGCACGAACCTCACCTTACCAGTTCTACCAGTTCTGGATGAACACGGACGATCGGGACGTCAAACGTCTTCTGAAGCTCTATACCTTCCTTCCTGTGGATGAGATTGACGGCCTGATGCGGGACCATAACATGCACCCGGAGAATCGGATTGCGCAGCGCCGTCTGGCCTTCGAGGTTACAAAGACAGTTCACGGAGAGACCGCGGCGGAGAACGTCGTTAAAGCTGCCGCTATCCTCTTTGATCCTAATGTTGATCTCTCCGTGGTGTCCGAGGAGACGTGCCAGACCCTCAAGCGGGAGGTTCCTTTCAGCGAATTGCACCTGTCCCTTCCTGCCGGGCTGCTGGATATTCTTACCTCGGCGAATGTCTGCGAAAGCCGTGGAGAGGCCAAGCGCGCCATACGACAGGGCGGAGTCTCCGTCAACGGTATCCGCGTGTCCGACGAGGGAGCGTGTGTTGAAGCCAGTCAGCTGCGCTGCGACCGTTACCTCTTCGTCCGCGTTGGACGCAAGAACTTCCACCTCATCGAGATATTATGATCCCCTGCGTCTGGTACGTTTCAAGGACGGTCAATCCATGGGAGCAGAGCCTGATCGACAGCATGGCCGCCTCCCTCCGGGCACGGGGCGGGAATGTTTCGCTCTATGTTGATGGGGGAACAGCGGAATTGGGAGAGGCCTGTTCCTGGAGGGCGCTGACAGGCCTTGAACGTGCCGGCAGAATTCTTGGACGGGGTGCGCTCTGGCACCTTTGGGGGAAGGCCCCGTCCTGGTGGTGGCTTATCCGTCTGCGCTTTCGCGCTGTTCATACCTCCTTTGACGAAAAGCCTGCGTGGGCGGGATATCCCTCACGGCTTTTCCCGGATTCGGCGCGGAATGGAGAGTCTGTCATTATCCCTACATTTGCTGCCCGCGGTGCGGCAGACAATGCCCAAAGCGGGCTTCATGTGGCAGGGGCCGGTCCCCTTGACGCGCTGCGAGCAGCCTCTCTGACAATGCGTGGATTGGTGGTTGCGGCGTTGTCATCTCCCTGTTTGGACGCGCTCCTGGGGCCTAACGGCTACTATCAGGTCCCGGAGGACTCTGAGGAGGCGTGGAGACAGGCGCTGGAGTTTGTGGCCTCCGACAAAGGACGCCGGCTGGCAGCTTCGGCCCGGCATCATCTTAAGGAAAACTTCTCCACCGATCAGTGTGCGGATTCTCTTATCACAACGTACCGCAGGACAATGGAGGGGTATGGGGCATGACGGAGCAGCCCAAAGGGGCGGTTGTTCGCCTCATTCGGCTCTTTCAGGCGCTTGCCCACCCGGATTGGCGTGGGCAGGCTGTCGCTTCATTTCTGAGTTGTCTTTTAAATATTATAAGACCAAGAGCGAAACGAATTGATGCTAATCTCCGCCTTATCCATCCGGACTGGGATGAAGACCGCCGTCAGAAGATACGGCGCGAAGTCTATGAAAATCTGGCCTGGACTGTGACGGAGCTTCTCGCGCTCCAGAGGGATGAGCTTCAGGCGTTTGATTGGATAACAGAGGTCGATGGACAGGAAATAATAGACAAAATCCTCCGCAGCCCGCAGGGAGCCGTTATTCTGACGGGACATTTCGGAAACTGGGAGCTGCTGGGAAGCTGGTTTGCTCAGACAGCCAGGCGGCAGGGCAGACAACTCTACGTTGTTTATCAGGAGATACACGATCTCAACATCTCGCATCTGGTGACGGAATATCGGGAACGAGGCGGCATGAAGACACTCCTTAAAGAGACATCCACGCTGGAGATGGTACGGATGTTGCGGGATGGAGCTCTCATAGCCATTCTGGCCGATGTCTCGTGGGGAGGGGGGGCCGTTCTTCCCTTTATGGGGCAGCCCTGCACGAACTCCATGGGTCCTGCTGTTCTTTCCATGCTGGGTGGTGTCCCCATTGTTCCTCTGGCTCTGTACCGTCAGGCCCCATTTCGTCACTCTATTCGTTTCCTTCCGCCTTTCTCCGTTCACGGAGAGGGGAACCGCGAAGAGCGCCTGAAACAGACAGTCATGGGCATTAATCATGCGCTGGAGACTCTTATTGCTCCACGCCCGGAATTGTGGTTTTGGCTGCATAACCGGTGGAAGTGAGGGAAGTCTGAAAAATGTTGCTTCGAAAAGAATTTACATTTGATGCTGCCCACAACCTCGTCCATTATCACGGAAAGTGCGAGAAGCTCCATGGCCATACCTATCGGGTCGCCGTGATTCTTGAAGGGATGCCGGACGAGGAAGGGATGATTATGGATTTCTGTGAACTCGCCGGCGCTGTCCGGGAGCGTGTGCTCTCCAGACTGGATCACAGTTATCTTAACGACATTATCCCTCAGCCTACAGCGGAGAACATTGCCTTGTGGATTGGGGCTCAACTCAGGCCTGCCCTGACATGTCCCAATGTTCATCTTCATGAGGTCTGGGTCTGGGAGACCGCTTCAAACTGTGCCATTGCAACAGCAGCAGACTTTTGTCATAATCAGGAGCAGCGAGGATGATGAAGGATGTGCAGGGGGAGAGAGATCTCCGTAATATTCCCATCGACAGAGTTGGAGTCCGCAACGTCCATTATCCTATTCTTGTGATGGACCCCTGCGCCTGTACCAGAGGGGAAAGCCCTGAGCAGTCCACGATAGCCACTGTGTCGATGAGTGTTCACCTGCCCAGAGAGTACCGCGGAACGCACATGAGCCGTTTCATCGAGACTCTGGAGGAGTATCATGGCAAAATATCTCCAGCGACACTTCAGGCTATCACACGTCGTCTGCGCGAACGGCTGGAGGCCTCCGAGTCAACTCTCCGTTTTGATTTCCCGTATTTCGTCCGTAAGCGCGCTCCCGTCTCAGGCAGTGAAAGTTTTATGCACTATGAAGTCTCCCTTGAGGCTTCATCGCGAAAGGTGGGGCTTACTTCCCAAGAGGATTTTGACATGATTGTGGGGGTGGGGGTTCCCGTGCAGACGTTGTGCCCCTGCTCCAGAGAGATATCAGAGCACGGGGCGCACAACCAGCGTGCGATTGTCTCTCTCAGGGTCCGCTGCAGTGGTCTGGTCTGGTTCGAAGAACTGATCCGCATGGCTGAAGAATCCGCTTCATCTCCGCTTTTTACACTGCTGAAACGGGAAGATGAGAAGTATGTCACTGAACATGCCTACGAAAATCCAAAGTTCGTTGAGGATGTGGTGCGTGACCTGGCGCTTTTGCTTGACTCTGAGCCCCGGATTATGTGGTACGCTGTCTCCGTTGCGAGCTCCGAGAGCATTCATAACCACGACGCCTTCGCCGAGATTGTGAGGGATAAGCGGTGAGACGTCGCAGTCGCAGCAATTTTCTTGGAAGGTTGATTTATTACTCTCTTTTTGTCGCCATTCTGTTGGGGACAGTTTGGTTTTACTTTTTTTGGCTTAATAATTTTCATCTTTCTCATCCTAAGGTGATCGAGGCCGAGGCCGCTGGCTACATTGAAGAGCAGCCCCTGGAAGGCATTCTGCTTTGGGATGAGCAACTCATCCATGCTCCACAGGATGGAGTCTATACCTATCTTTCTCCGCAGCCGCGCAGAGTTTCCAAGGGTGAAATCCTCGCCGCTCTGGATGGGGTTGCTGTCCATGCCCCCTATCCGGCCTACTTTTATCCGGCGCTGGATGGACAGGAGGAACAGTGGTTTTATTCCCGCCTCTGGCCGGAGTTCAGCCCATTCCCGTTCTTCAGGCCAGCCGTACTCCTGGAAAACGGCATTCAGCTCCGGAAGGGAGACCCCATCGGGAAGCTGGTTCCTCAGCCACAGCAACTGCGCTGTATTGCCTATCTGGACAGTACGCCTTCCCTTGAGCGGCGTCTCCAGATGAAAAAGGCAATAATCAACATCAAGACAGAGCCGGAGGGCAAAGAGAGGAAAGCAGAGGTTGTGGCATTCAAATCAGCTGGCCAGGTACAAGGGCTGAGTCACTCTCCTCAGTCCTATCTGCGCGGACAGAAGATTAAAGTGTTCCTTCGGCTGCCCTTCTTTCCACCGTCGGTTCTGCGCTCCCGTGCATTCTCAGCCCGTGTTGTTACGGGAGACCAGTATGGGGTTATGGTTCCGGACTCTACTGTTATCACAAAAGACGGCCGGAATTTTGTCTTTCTTCTTCAGGGAGGCAGTATTATTTCGAAAGACGTTGACGGATTCCCTGCGGATGAAAAAAATTTTTTTATCGTCAATGGAGTCGCACCAGGAAATAGCCTGATTCTGGATGCCGACCGTGTTCAGGCTGGAACAAGGCAACTGTGGTAAGGCTGCAGGCGGAGGTGTTGTTGGGTGACTATTGAGGAACGTGCAGGCGAAATTCTGGACCGCATGGCGCGTGCAGCAGCAAAAGCGGGAAAAACCCCTGGAGATATCCTCCTTGTTGCGGTGACAAAAACACGTACAGTACAGGAAATGCTGTCGGCAGCCACCTTTGCCGGCGCGATAGGGGAGAACAGGGTACAGGAGGCAGAGGAGAAGAAAAAAATCTGGCCCTCTGAAAATGCGCCCGACCTTCCATGGCGGCTGATTGGCCACCTGCAGTGCAACAAGGTCCGTAAAGCTATGGGGCTGTTTGACACGGTTGACTCGCTGGACTCCAGTGCCCTCGCGGAGCGTCTGGAACGTATCGCAGGGGAGATGGGACACACTCTGCCCGTTCTGATTGAAGTCAATACAGCCCAGGAGATGAGCAAGACGGGCATTGACCCGAAGGATTTTGACTCTCTCCTTGAACGTGTTCTGAATCTGCCTCACCTGCGTCTGGAAGGGCTGATGACCATTGGCCCACTGACTGAGGATGAGTCCAGCGTAAGGCGGGCCTTTGCAGGTCTGCGGGATCTGGCCCTTGGGGCAAGAGAGCGGTCCGGTCTTCCATTGCCTGTCCTCTCAATGGGGATGAGCGGGGATTTCGAATGGGCCATACAGGAGGGGAGTACGATGGTTCGTATCGGATCTGCCCTTTTTGGCCCGCGCAATTATAAGTAATACGTGGTATATTAAGAAGGAAGAGGTTATTCCAGCCCTCGTGATGAAGGAGGAATGGACAGGTGTGGAAATTGATGCAGCTCCTCGGTCTTGACGGAAGTGAAGGGTACGAAGGCAATGATGACTATCCCGAGGAGGATTTCAGCCCGAGAAAGCAACAGAGGCAGAGGTCGTCTCGACAAAAAGGAGGGGCATCGTTGGGGGGGGAAGAACGTTCTCCTTTCTCCGTCCCAAGGCTTGTATTGTTCAAGGGAGTTCCCTCGGATGATGTTAAGCGCAGGCTCAGTGACGCGCTCAAAGATGGGGCAATTGTTTTGTTGGATCTTCATGCGCTCAGCCAGAGGGATTTTGATGAACAAGGCCGTCCATTTATTACCTTTATGGGCGGGGTGGCATTTGCCCGTGGAGGACATATGGAGCCCCTTGAGTCGGAAATGTACCTGGTGGTGCCGCGCGAGGGGATGTTCCAGGAATGGGTTGAGGAGGGGCAATTGAATGACGGAACTTTTGACGGCCAAGGACGTTGAGGAAAAAGTCTTTAAGAAAGTTTCCTTTGGGGGGTATTCTGTCCCGGAGGTTGAGGACTTTCTCAATCAGGTTGCCGACGATCTGGAAGAATACGCACTTCGTCTGAATGCGCGAGAGAACCGCATACACGAGCTTGAGGAACACATTAAAAAGCAGGAGTCCATGACGGACATGATTAAGGATGCTCTTATCCAGGCCCGTAAATCGGCAAGGGAGATGGAGGAGCAGGCCCGCGATCAGACAGCAAAGGTCCTTGCAGAGGCAGAGAAGTCTGCCGCGGAGATTGTGTCCAAGGCAAGGATGTCCGCTGACGATATCTTGAAGGACTCCCGGGAAAAGTCTCTGGAGGCGGAGCAGCGCTGGTCAAGCCTGGAGCAGGATCTGGAAAGCCACCGAAAGGATGCCAATGAGCAGGTCGAGCAGACACTTGCTGAGGCCCGAATTGAGGCCCGGCATCTTATTGAGGAGGCTTCGCGGGAAGTTAATGACTACGAAAACCGACTGCGTCTTCTGAACCTGAAAAAACAGCAATTCCTGAAGGACACCGTTGCTCTTTTGCTGGATTTTGGCAGGATTATTGACCAGGCTCAGCAGGAGATTGAGGTAGAAATGGGGCGAGAGGAGGATGATGATTCATCAGGGGATCAGGGGACATCGCCACGGCTCATCGAACGTTTCCGCAGGAACCTGCTTGAGGGTAAGGAGATTGTGCAGCAAAGCACTGATGATACACAGTCCTGAGTATAAGAATGTGGGATAAGTCCACTCACAGCAGGGCGGGGCTGGACGCCTCCGTCCGATATCTTCGTGGTGTGGGAGAAAAAAGGGCGAAAGCCCTTGAGAATCTGGATGTCTTCACAATTGAGGACATCCTCTTCTTTTTTCCCCGACGCTATGAGGATCGCCGCCGACTGACCCCATTGGAGGAACTGCGCCCCGGGGAGACTGTCTGTGCCATTGCCGATGTTTTGTCTCTCTCACTCCCTGAGGGCCCTGCGCCCACATCCGCCCTTCTGACAGATGGCCATGCTACAGTACGGGCTGTCTGGTTCAATCCTCACATCCATAAGATACTCAAGCCAGGAGTTCGCGTTGCTCTGTGGGGCCGCGTGGAATACTACAGCGGAATACAGCTCAGTAATCCCGAATTTGAAATTCTGACGGATAAACCGCCCCGGCTTATAGGCCATATTGTCCCCATTTATCCGGCAACGGCTGCGTTGCCCCAGAGCCGAATCCAAAAAATAGTTGCTGACGCCCTGAACACCTATGCCGACCATCTCGTTGATTTCCTTCCGGAAAAAATCCGCGTGCGATATGGAATGAAAGGGCTTCAGGAGGCAGTGTGTGAACTGCACCATCCAAAAGATGCTGAATCCTGGCTCAAGGCCCGTAACCGACTGGCCTTTGATGAGCTTTTCCTTCTTCAGACAGGGCTCCTTCTGCGACGGGCCTCTGCCCAGGCCCCATCCACTTCTCTTGTCCCAGGGGAAAAATTTAAACAATTCATGGCGGCCCTTCCTTTCCCGTTAACGGGAGCGCAGCAGCGCGCCATCGACGAGATCCTGGAGGATATGCAGGGAGATGGGATGATGAACCGCCTCCTTCAGGGGGATGTGGGGTCAGGAAAGACCTTAGTCGCGTTAGCAGCAATTTTAGCGGCTGTGGACTCCGGGGTACAGGCCGCACTGATGGTCCCTACCGGTATCCTGGCTCAACAACATTATATGACTCTTGAAAAACTTCTGAAGCCGTTGGGGATCAGGACAGGGCTTCTGATGGGCAGCCTTCGCCCGGATGAGCGCCGAAACCTTCTTGAGTCGCTGAAGGCCGGAAAAATCCAGGTCCTGACAGGAACCCACGCTGTTTTTTCGGACAGCGTGGATTTTGCCAGACTGGGGCTGGCCGTCGTGGATGAACAGCACCGTTTTGGAGTCCTCCAGAAGAATGCCCTGATTGCCAAAGGGACGTCACCACACGTTCTGGTTATGACGGCCACGCCGATTCCACGAACGTTGATCCTTTCAGTCTATGGGGACCTGGATGTCTCCCTCCTGAACGAACTCCCCCCCGGCCGGAAACCCATCAAAACCATATCTTTGGGGCCAGAGGAGGAGGGACAACTGCTGACACTGATCCGGGATCGCGCCCGTCATGGGCAGCAGGTCTATTGGGTATGTCCGCTCATCGAGGATTCCGAAGAGGGGAGAACAGACCTCAGCTCGGTATCCTCCTGTTATGAGCGATTGTCAAAACTTCTTCCGGATATTTCCATTGAGATGCTTCACGGACATCTTCCCATGGAGGAAAAGGCGTCGGTGATGCAGCGCTTTGCGGAAGGAAAGACCACATTGCTCGTTGCGACAGTCGTTATCGAAGTGGGAATGGATGTCCCAAACGCCACGCTGATGATTATTGAGGATGCAGGGCAGTTCGGCCTCGCCCAGCTTCATCAGCTGAGGGGACGCATAGGCCGCGGAAAGGCTGAGAGCCTTTGTGTTCTTCTGGAAGGGCAGGGGACAACGCCGGATGGGCATGAACGTGTCGAGGCAATGCTGCGTCTGCCGGATGGGTTCGCTCTGGCTGAAGCAGACCTGGAACAGAGAGGACCCGGCGAGGTCTGCGGAGTACATCAGCATGGAGTGACGGATTTTCGGGTGGCAAACCTCGTGAGAGACCGCAAAATACTGGAACTGGCCAGAAAAGAGGCCCAAAGGCTTCTGCAGGATGACCCTGCGCTGGAGAGGGAACCTCTGTTTCGTAAGGAGCTGATGAGACGGCTGGGAAAAACACTGCACCTGGCCGGTACAGCATGAGGCAGGAAATATTGCCGCAGCGCTTCCTGCCTCTCATGGTCTTTCCGTTATTCCATTATTCCGTTATTCCTTTACGCCAAAGCAATGGCCTCAATCTCACAAAGTACGCCCTTCGGCAGAGTTTTCACCGCTACGCAGCTTCTTGCCGGTTTAGACGTAAAGAACTTGGCGTAGACTTCGTTAAAAGCCGCAAAATCCCCCATATCGGCCAGAAAACAGGTCGTCTTGAAGACCTTGCTGAACTCACTTCCAGCCGCTTCAAGGATAGCCCCAACGTTTTTGCAGCTCTGCTCGGCCTGCGCGGCAATGCCATCCGGCACTGTGCCCGAAGCTGGATTCACAGGAATCTGCCCGGATGTGTAAACCATTCCGTTAACCTTAAACGCCTGAGAATAAGGGCCAATCGCGCCCGGTGCCTTATCCGTGGAAATAATCTCCATCTGTGCTGCCTCCTGTCAGATTTTAATGATTTAAGGAACTTTGTTCCCTGCCTTGAAAAACTCTATCACCTGACGTCGGTTATTGTCAACGAGAGGTTTCCTTATTCATGATTCTCCGTTCCCTTCTTTTTGTCTCGCACGTTTCGCGGAGGGGATAATCTGCTCGTGAAAAAAGTAATTGACAACCACGGGCGGCGCGTCGAAGGGCCGTCTCATTGAGTCGTCGTCCCGAACGTAGGGAAGCCCATGAGAAACCGTGAAGTCCCGCATCAGATCATCCAGTTCCCCCCAGTAACTCCGGTCGTTCCGTATATATATTGCACGGTAGAGCCCATCCAGTTCAGGATACCGCTCATGCACCCAATCAAGAATACGCTTCTTGTAATCGCCTCGCAGGTTAAGGTTTTCAAGCCACACCAGATTGCAGTGAGCTTTTGCCCGTTCGATGATGGCAGGGACATCGGTGATGCCGGGGAAAATGGGGGATATGAAGCAGGTCGTCCGCACTCCTGCGTCATGAAACGCCTTCATCGCAGCAAGACGGCGTTCAATGCTCACGGCGGCATCCATCTCGGAACGAAAGCCCTCATCCAGAGTA
>JAILIX010000075.1 GCA_024695065.1 Fretibacterium sp.
TTCCGTCTGCGGCAGAAAGTCAACGGCTGGGAGGCGCTGGGCAATTTCAGGGACGCCTGCCGCGCGCCGCTCCCGGCCCCGGAGCAGACGAAGGCCCGGAAGACGTTCACCGCGCCGGATGCGGCGGTCCTTGTCGTTGACGACACGCCGATGAACCTGACGGTGTTCATGGGCCTGCTGAAGAGCACAAAGATGCAGATCGACACGGCGGAGAGCGGCGGTGAGGGCCTGGCGCTTTCGCGCAGCAAGAAGTACGACATCATCGTCATGGACCACATGATGCCGGAAAAAGACGGCATCGAGACGCTGCACGAGCTGAAGGCCGAGGCGGATAATCCTAACCTTCACACGCCCGTGATCTGCCTGACCGCGAACGCCATCTCCGGGGCGCGGGAGATGTACCTTGCGGAGGGCTTCGACGACTACCTGACCAAGCCCATCGAGGGCGCGGACCTGGAAGCGGCGCTGATAAAGTATCTTTCCCAGACGAAGGTGACAATCCAGACGGCACCGGAGGAAGGCGAAGGGGGGATGGCGGAGGAGACGACGGCGCTCAGGACCTTCTACGCCTCCGTGCCGGAGCTGAACTACGGGGACGCGATCCGCTTCTGCGCCAACGAGGAGATTCTGAAGGAGACCCTGGAGCAGTTCTACCGCGCCATCAAACCGAACATCACAGCCATCGACGGGTTCCTGAGGTCGAAGGACTACAAGAACTACACCATCAGGGTCCACGCGCTGAAGAGTTCAGCGCGGCTGATCGGGGCGGAGGCGCTGTCGGCGGACGCCCGGCATCTGGAGGACCTGGGGAACTCTCTGACACAGAACGACATCATGTGCATCGAGGAGCTGACGCCCAGGCTGCTGGAGGAATACCAAAAGTTTCTTAAGCGTTTGTCGCCCCTGTACGCGGCGGCGGAGGCGGCGCGGCAGTCGGCCCCGGAGATTTCCATCAACGATCTGAACGAAGCGTATGCCGCGATAAAACAATTTATCGGGAGCTTTGATATCGACGCGATCGACGGCTTCATGGCGGAGATCAGGAAGTACCGCATCCCCAAGCCGGAGGAAGCGAAGTTCGCGGCGGTGGAGGAGTGTGTCCGCAACATGGACTGGAACGGTCTTGAGGAGGTTCTGCAGGAGGAGGCAGCCCCGTCCGGGGAGTGATATCATTGCCCCCTGGAGTTACAATCCAGGGGGCATTTCCTCCTGCAATGCGGGAGCGGTTTAAATTTTAAGGCAGGAATGTCTTATGACCAGGGCGGAGTTTGCAGTGCTGCTGCTGAGAAAACGGAACTGAGTAGGAAGGATGTGTCCGGTGCTGTTTCGGCTGTGGCGGAGAATCCAGTACTTCTTGCCGTTCGGGTCCACGCGCAAGTACAACCCGCGGTCATCGCAGAGACGGTAGGGTTTTTCTTTTGCCTTGGCCTGTTTGATTTTCAGCTCTGTCAACATCTGCAACGACTCTTTTTCTTCTACTGACCGGGTAAAACGAATGCCCGCCGGAGCTCTTACCCGGATTTTTACCCGGCGGCGGTGTGAATAGACACGATCTCAGATGAACGCCTGAAAGTGTCCAGATAGCAAAAAACCCGCCTTTTGAGCGGGTTTTTATCGTCCATGTCCTGACCTGAAAAAAGACAATGGTGGAGATAAGGGGATTCGAACCCCTGACCTCTTGAATGCCATTCAAGCGCTCTCCCAACTGAGCTATATCCCCAAACCTTTTTTATTATACCTGATTCTTATATCCTGTCAATATTAAAAAGGCATTGCTGTTCTGTGTTTAATCCCCCTTCATATTTATAGCATAATATCACGGTGAATGGGACAGGAATGGGGGAACACCGGCAAAGCGGATAAGCGGCCAGTGACTCTGCCCCGCTGCTCCGGGTCCGATGTGCCTCCGGGTGTGCCCGATTTTGGATGATCTGCTGCTATATCACTCCCGCCTGATCTGAGTTATACTGAATAACAGATTTTTTGAGAATGGAGATGGACGCATGGAGATCAAGGCGCCCAGGGGAGTGCGGGATATCCTCCCCGACGAATCGTGGAAGTGGGCTTATGTTATGAATGTTGCGGCCGGAACGATGGCCGATTATGGTTTTTCCGAGGTTCATCTTCCGCTGTTTGAGCACACGGAGCTTTTCTCCCGTGGGGTGGGGGAGACGACGGACATCGTGGAGAAGGAGATGTACACCTTCACCGACCGCGGGGACCGCAGCATCACCCTGAGGCCGGAGGCCACAGCGGGCATGACCCGGGCGGCGCTGGAGCATGGAATGTGCGCTCAGGGCAGCACAGCCAGGCTGTGGTGCTGGGGGCCCATGTTCCGCTATGAACGGCCCCAGAAGGGCCGCTACCGCCAGTTTTACCAGATTGACGCGGAGTTTCTCGGCGCCGCGGGTCCTATGGCCGATGTGGAGATCATCGATCTTTCGACGGAGCTCTTCCGGCGTCTGGGCCTCCGTAATCTGGAGGCGGTCATCAACTCCGTGGGGTGCCCCAGGTGCCGGCCTGTCTACCGAGAAGCGCTGCTGAAGCACTTCGCGGGGCACAAAGAGGATCTGTGTGAGGACTGCCTGAGCCGCATGGAGCGGAACCCCCTGCGCATTCTGGACTGCAAGAAGCCAGGCTGCGGGGCCGTGGCCGACGCTGCTCCGGCCATCTACGAGTTCCTCTGCGATGAGTGCCGCGAGCACTACGAGGAGGTCAAGGCGGGGCTTGAGCGTCTGGGCATCCCTTACCGGCAGGACAAACGCCTGGTGCGTGGGCTGGATTACTACACCCGGACGGCCTTCGAGATCCTTTCCGGGGATCTGGGGGCTCAGAATGCTGTGTGCGGAGGCGGGCGCTACGACAACCTGTCTGAATCCATCGGGGGGCCGCATCTGCCCAGCGTGGGATTTGCCTGCGGAATGGACCGGGTCGTGCTGGTGATGGAGGAGCAGGGCTGCAGTTTCGGCAGGGTTCCTCATACGGCTGTGTACGTCGCGGCCCTGGACGCCCAGGCCAGGGCGGAAGCCCAGAAATTGACCCATACACTCCGGCAGGCTGGCTTTGCCGCAGAGCAGGACATCGCGGGGCGCAGCTTCAAGGCGCAGATGAAGGCCGCCGGAGCGTCCGGGGCGGAGTGGACCTGCATTCTGGGACCGGAGGAACTGGAGAAAGGCGTCGCTGCCGTGAAAAACATGGGGGACGGCATCCAGGCGGAGGTGCCTCTTACTGAAGTGCCGGCCTTCATTGCCGGAAAAACAAAGTAGAAAAAACAAAAAAACTCTGCCGGAAACGCTCCCGGCAGAGTTGATGTTTTTTAATCGAAAATGGGGGCTGAGGTTCCCCGCACAACGGGCGGGACGAGGCTGACGAGACCGATTATTCCCGGCTCCAGCCCCTGCTCGGACAGTGCGGCACGCTCGTTGATCTGCTGCTGCTGAAGGTGCTGTGCGTAGAGTTCCTGGTCAATGGCCCGCTGGCGCTGGCGTTCCGCGAAGACCTCCGCCTCCCGGGCAAGACGTTCCCTGAGCTTCCGGCTGCGGGTTTTCCAATAGCTCTCCTCACCCTCCTGGCGGGAGGCAGCGCCCCATATTCTGTCGCGAAGCTCCTCAAAGGAGGGCTCCGTGTCCTCCGCGGCGCGGAGGACTTTCCGCTGAAGAGCCCCGGAAAGGGTGCTCGATGTACGATATTTTGTGGCAAATGGAACAACAACGCTCATAACAGGGCTCCTTCCCCGGCATGGCCGTAATCTCAGAAACGGGTTTTCCTTATTACACTCTTATTATCGAGCGCTTCTGACAAAACCTTGAGGGGCGTTCCAGAGGGCGTGTTCGATGTTATCATTATAGGGGACATGAAGACATTTTTATGGGGAGGCAAGTGGGATGGAACGTCGGGATGAACCGTTTATGAACGAGGCGGAGATGGAGACTGTCATCCTGTCTGGGCTGTTTGAGGGAATAGAGCCGGAGGATGCGGAGGACCTGCTGCTGCGCCTGAACCCCGTGAGGATGTCCTGTGACAGGGACGAGTTCATCCTGAGCTGCGGCGACTGCCCCAGCTCCATTGGAATTCTCCTGTCCGGGGCAGCGCAGGAGTTCAGGGAGGACTTCTGGGGCCACCGGACAATCCTGTCAGACGTGGAGCCAGGGGATGTTTTTGCTGAGATATATGCTCTGCTTCCTGACGTCCCCATGGAGGTCAGCATCCTGGCCGTCGAGCCGTCGGAGGCGCTCTTTCTGGATGTGGATCAGGCCCTGCGCTCTCGTGGGGACGGCCCGCACGTGCTTTTTGTGCAGAACCTTCTTGCCATGGTGGCCCGGAAGAACCTTATCCTCTCGAGGCGGGAGGAAATTTTGTCGAAACGCACCATCCGGGAACGCCTGATGACCTACCTTTCCGCTGAGTCCTTTCACCGCGGCCTCTCGCGGTTTGAAATCCCCTTCAGCCGTCAGGAGCTGGCCGACCACCTCTCTGTGGACCGCAGCGCCCTGTCCAACGAGATCAGCAAGATGAAGCATGATGGCGTCATCGGCTGTGAGAGAAGGATATTTCTCCTTCACCTGAAGAAGGAGCAAAAAAAATAGGGAGGGGGTTCCCCCTCCCTGTCATCCGACGAACAGGCCACTTGGCCTCCGGACGTTTTGCCCGCGTCATTTTTCGCGGATGCGGTCGCCGGTCTGGAGGTCAAACAGGTGGGTTTTTTCCCCACGCACCTCCAGTTTGATAATGTCCCCGCTTTTGTAGCGCTTCTCGTCCTCCGTAATCAGCATCAGCAGCGTGTCGCCCACCCGGATGCCGATTCTCCGCTCGTCGCCCAGGTTCTCAAAGGTGGCTATCCTCTCCGGCGTTCCCATGGAGTCCTCCCCGCCAATCAGCAGGTCCATGGGGCGCACGCCCATCTTGCACTTAAAACCGTCGGCAACAACGCTGCGGTAACGTTCCGGCACCTGAATATTCAGGTCGGACCCTTCGAACGTGAAGAAGAAGCTGCCGTCCCTGTTGATTATCGTGGTCTCCATGATGTTCATGGGAGGCTCGCCGATGAAGGAGGCGACGAACTCGTTGACGGGGTTGTCGTAAACCTCCGCCGGGGTTCCCACCTGCTGCAGCACGCCGAAATTGATAATGGCAATCCGATCCGCCAGCGACATGGCCTCAAGCTGGTCGTGGGTGACGTAAACCGTCGTGCATTTGATCTCGTTGATCAGCCGCTTGATCTCGACGCGCATGGCCTGACGCGCCTTGCCGTCAAGGTGGGAAAGAGGCTCGTCCATCAGCAGAAGCTCCGGGCGGCGGATAATGGCCCTCGCGATATTCACGCGCTGTTTCTGGCCGCCGGACAGCTTCACGGGCATGGCGTCCAGAATGTCCTCCACCTGCATGAGGGGCGCTATCTCCCTCACCCGGCGGTCAATCTCCTTTCTGTCTACTTTTTTTGCCCGGAGGTTAAAGGCAATGTTGTCGTAGACCGTCAGGGGCGGATACATGGCGTAGTCCTCAAACGCAAGGCCGATGTGGCGGTCCTTGGGTTCCAGATCGTTGACCCGGGTGTCGCCGATGTAAATGTCGCCCTGGGTGATGTCCTCCAGCCCGGCAATCATGCGGAGCGTCGTGGTCTTGCCGCATCCGGACGGCCCCAGCAGCGCCATGAACTCACCCTGGGCGCACTCAAGGTTCAGGTCGTTGACTGCGTAGTTGTTCTGGATTTTCTTCTTTCCGCTGTTCTCGTACCGCTTATACAGATGGACCAGCTTCAGTCCTGCCATGCTACGCACCCTCCTTTTCAGCCCCCTGCGGGGAGGTCTCTGCCGGGGACAGAGCCCGTATCGCAGCTTCGTTGTAGCAGCCGATGAACTCCCTGGTCTCGCCGTCGAAGAACATCGTGTGGTCCAGGTGGAAATCGACGTAAATGGGCTGGTCGATCCTGACGGTCAGGCCATTGGGGGCAATCATCCTCACCTGGATATCCCCGCTGTAGGCCTCAATGACCGATTTGTTGCCGATGCTCTCGTAGCTGTACACCTGATAGGCACGATAGCCGGGCTGCTCCTCAAAGGAGTATTTGACGTGCTGGGGCCGGATGCCGATG
>JAILIX010000017.1 GCA_024695065.1 Fretibacterium sp.
GCAAAACAGTTGCATGATATCCTTGTTACGGTGTGAAGCATATCATAAAACTGCTCAACGGAGGATTATTTGATGAAGAAAGCTTTGATTACCGGGATAACGGGACAGGATGGATCTTATCTGGCGGAGCTGCTGCTGGAAAAGGGCTATGAAGTGCATGGACTGATACGCCATGCTTCCGTGCCCAACACGGAGCGCATTCAATCCATTCTGGACCGGATCTCTCTGCATAAGGGAGACCTTACGGACTCCTCCTCCGTTGTGCGGGTGATGTCGGAGGTTCGGCCCGTTGAGGTTTACAACCTCGCCGCTCAGAGCCACGTCCAGGTGAGCTTTGAGGCGGCGGAGTACACGGGCGATGTGGATGCGCTCGGGGTGCTGCGCATTCTGGAGGCAGCCCGTACTCTGGAGCTGAAAGACTGCAGGTTTTATCAGGCCTCCACTTCCGAGCTGTACGGCAAGGTGGAGGAATGCCCACAGAATGAGGACACTCCTTTCCACCCCTACAGCCCATACGCCGTTGCCAAGCAGTATGGCTTCTGGATGATGAAACAGTACCGCGAGGCTTACGGGATGTTTGCCTGCAACGGCATCCTTTTCAATCATGAGTCAGAGCGCCGGGGCGAGGAGTTTGTGACACGAAAGATTACCCGTGCGGCCGGGCGTATTGCAGCGGGACTTCAGGATCATCTTGAGCTGGGGAACCTGGATTCTCTGCGTGATTGGGGCTACGCCAGGGACTATGTGGAGTGCATGTGGCTGATCCTTCAGCAGGATGAGCCCGATGATTACGTTATTGCTACGGGGGTACAGCACACGGTGCGGGAGTTCACGACGCGGGTCTTTGCCCATGACGGCATTGAGCTGGAGTGGCAGGGAACGGGACTTGATGAAAAGGGCTATGACAAAAAGACAGGAAAAATGAGGGTCAGCGTCAATCCCCGCTGGTTCCGCCCCACAGATGTGGTCAATCTGTTGGGCGACCCTTCAAAAGCACGAAAAAAGCTGGGCTGGAACCCTCAGAAGACCTCCTATGAAGAGCTTTGTACCCTGATGGCGGAACATGATCTGATTCTGGCACGGCGGGAGGCTGGGAAGTGAGGGCTCTGATAACAGGAAGCCTTGGCTTTGTGGGACACTACCTGAGGGAAGAACTGGAGCGGCATGGCTATGACGTGATGGGGCTCGATATCCGGCCCGGAGAAAGGACCCTTCAGGCCGACCTTCTGGACAAAGAGCAAACGGCCTTCGCCCTGCGCGAGACTCAGCCGGATATTGTGATTCACCTGGCTGGTCAGGCAAATGTGGCAAAGTCATGGAGTATCCCGCAGAAAACATTTGAAATCAACGTGATTGCGGCTCTTAACCTGATGGAGTCCGTTCGGGATGTTTTGCCGCAGGCTCATTTAGTCCTTGTAGGGTCATCGGATGAGTATGGAATTCTGGGTGCAGCCGGAGCTTCTGTATCTGAATCAACCCCTCCCAATCCCCAAACACCCTACGCAGTCTCCAAACTGGCACAGGAACAGATGGCGTGCGTTTACGCGCGGGCCTATAAACTGAACATTTGTATGACACGTTCCTTCAATCATGGAGGGGCAGGGCAGCAGGAGGGATTTCTCATCCCGGACTTCACGTCGGGCATCGTTCGGGTGGAAAAGGGCCTTCAGCCTTGTCTTCGTGTTGGGAATCTGGACTCCCGCCGGGATTTCACCCATGTCAGGGATGTTGTCCGGGCCTATCGGCTCCTCGCGGAAAAGGGACGGCCGGGGGAAATCTATAATGTCGGTTCAGGGAAAACGCACAGCGCGAGAGAGATTTTGGAAAAGCTGCTGGCCCTGTCGAATACGAATATTCCAGTGGAGCAGGACCCGGCAAAGATGAGGCCAAGCGACACACCGGTTATCTGCTGCAACCACGAAAAGCTGACGCGGGACACAGGCTGGGAGCCGCAGCTGGGGCTTGACCAGATATTGCGCGATGTCCTTGCAGAGTGGCGG
>JAILIX010000022.1 GCA_024695065.1 Fretibacterium sp.
ACCGCGTTCACTGTCTTTTTGTAGTAGTCAGATACACGGTCTATCAATGACGTATCAGATTTTGCGAACTCCTTCCCGCTGATCTCTCCCACAGGTTCGCTGTTCTTCAAAAAGTCCTTCACAGCCTGTACGGTGTGTGCCATTTCCCAATCCCCAAACCATTCCTTAAACGCCGGCGTCCTCACCTGCCTCCACTGTTTCTCGGTCAGGTGCGTGTCCACTCTATTGACTATAGTCCAGTCTTACAGAACCTCCGACGCCTTCGCCGCCCGGAGAGCTTCTTCAAAATACCAAAAAGTACCATTTAGGGAACCGATTCATATCTTGTTTTGAAGGGGACTGTTGTGTACTATTTAATAGGGGGGAAAGGGAATGGATGTCTCAGAGAGGATAAGAGAGCGCAGGAAGGCCGATGGACTGTCTCAGATCGCGCTTGCAGAGCGTCTTGGCATGTCGTACATGACGGTGCGAAGATGGGAAGGAGGCAAGCGCACGCCGCGGATGGAAGAGTTGCAGCGGCTCGCTGATGCCCTCGGGACGACCGTCCCGTACCTCATGGGGATAGACGCGCCTGAAGCGAACACCAGCCCCATCAGGGGCCCGTTCGTTTTAAAAGCAGCTCCCCGCCTGAAGGCGGGGAGCTTTTCGTTGGGGTATTAAGGGCAGATGCCTCTCAGCAGATGCCTCTCACCAGTTCAGCGCTTCAATCGCCGCACGCTCCGCCGGGAGGGCATCGGTATAGCGCTTTGTGAATGTCTCAAACCCCGCCACGTCCTCCGGGGAGGGGGCCACAGCCTCACCGGTCAGCCCGCCAAAGATGCGCTTGTCCAGATACTCCTCCAGCTTGCCGTCCTTTTTGCCGTCCGCCATATACGCCGCCAGCAGCGCAATGCCCCACGCGCCGCCCTCAGAGGCCGTCGCCATAACGCTCACAGGGGCATTCACCGCCGCCGCCAGAATTTTCTGCATGACCAGCGGGGTTTTGAAGAGGCCGCCGTGGCCCATCATGCGGTCCAGCTTCACGCCTTCCTTCTTCAGCAGAATATCCATGCCCAGCTTCACCGCACCCAAAGAAGTGTAGAGGTGGGCGCGCATGAAGTTCGCCAGAGTAAGTCTGCTGTCCGGCGTACGGACAAAAAGGGGCCGTCCCTCATTGACGCCCGTGATGCCCTCACCGGAGTAATAGCCGTAGGCCATGAGCCCGCCGCAGTCCGGGTCACCCGTCAATGCGTGGGTGTAGAGCTTTCCAAACAGCTCCCCCTTGTCCGCCTTTATCCCCATCAGATCGCAGAACTCACCGAAGAGCCCCACCCAGGCGTTCAGGTCCGACGTCCCATTGTTGGCGTGCGCCATGGCGCAGGGGAAGCCGGAAGGCGTTGTCACCATATCAATCTCACGATAGAGCTTTGAAAGCTGCTTCTCCAGCACAATCATGGCAAAGGTGCTCGTCCCGGCCGAGAGGTTGCCTGTACGGGGGGCGACGGAGTTCGTGGCAGTCATGCCGGTACCGGCATCGCCTTCGGGCGGACACAGGGGCACACCGGGCTGAAGGTTCCCGCTCTCGTCCAGCAGGGCTGCGCCCTCCGCCGTCAGAGTTCCCGCGTCCTCTCCGGCCACCAGAACCTTCGGGAAGACATCCCGCAGCTTCAGGGAGTAGCCCCGCTTCGCCACGAGCGCGTCAAACTTCTTCACCATGTCCTCGTCATAGTCCAGCTTGCCGGAGTCAATGGGGAACATCCCCGCCGCGTCGCCGATTCCAATCACTTTTCTGCCGGTCAGGCGGCAGTGCACCCAGGCCGCCAGCGTGAGGACCGAGGCCACGTCCCTGACGTGCGCTTCCTTATCCAGCATCCGCTGGTAAAAGTGTGCCACGGACCAGCGCAGCGGGATGTTGAACTGGAAAAGCTCCGTCAGTTCGTCCGCCGCCGGGCCGGTGTTGGTGTTGCGCCAGGTCTGGAAACGGGCAAGCTGCCGGCCATCCTTGTCCAGTGCGATATAGCCGTGCATCATGGCGCTGATGCCGATTACCCCAAAGGTCCGCGGCGTGACGCCGTATTTTGTCTCCACATCGCGGCGCAGTGCGGTGTAGCAGGCCCTCATCCCCGCGTTCACCTCGTCAAGACCGTAGGTCCAGACTCCATCCACCAGAGAGTTCTCCCACTCGTGCGCGCCTGTGGCCAGCACATGGCCGTCATAATCAATCAGGACACCCTTGAGGCGCGTTGAGCCCAACTCAATGCCCAGAGCTGTCCGTCCCTGGACGATAAGATCCTTAGCATTCATTCAGTGGTCCCCCTTTCCCAAGAAAAAAGGGAGGTCTCCCTCCCTGAATTTCAACACAAAAAACTCTCAGTCGTTCTGGGGCTGCTCCTCCCCTGCCGCAGCAGCTGCCTCTGTCTTCTGCCTGGCCTGGGTGATTGCGCGGGAGCGCGCCTGAATATCGTCACGGATGGCATAAGGCGAGGGCATATTTTTGATCTGCACCTCATAGGCCTCCGTGCCGGAGGACGCAATGGAGATATCCCCGATGTTGAGGATGCGCTGCACAAGGGTCTGGTCCACCAGCACCGTGCGGATACTCGTGAGACCAATCTCCGTGGACTTGCGCTTCAGGATGCCGTTCTCATAGGCAACTTCATCCTCGCGTACAATGAGGACAGAGCTGATGCGCTTCACAGCCATGCACAGGAAGATGACAACCATCGCCGCCACCGCCACTGCCCAAAGGATTCCCTTCACCTTGCCTCCCAGAGGCGCCCAGATGGTGAGAGCAAGCGCAACCGCACAGATAAGAATCATCAGGCCAATGTGCCTGTAAAAGCTTCTCCATGCCGGCTTGTAGCAGATTTCCTTTTTAACTTCTTCCATCCCGATAACTTCCTCTCTAAGAATTTTGAGGCTCAACATGCTTATTCATTATAGCAAAAGGCAGCGAAAACGGGGGAGTCAAAATCGTATCTTTTCTTCTTATTTTTTCCATCCTTCTCTGCTATGCTTCTTTAAGCAAGAGAAGGGGGGTATCTTCTTGTTCGAAATCATTAAAACGGCTCTTCGCTCCCTGCTGGGCAACCGGACCCGTTCCATCCTCACCATGCTGGGAATCATTATCGGCGTTGGGGCTGTTATCACCATGGTCGCCATCGGCCGCGGCGCGGCGGAACAGGTGGAGGGCTTCGTGGCCGGCTTTGGGGCAAACCTTATCCTTGTTTTCCCTGCCCCGCCGAACACGACAGGGGCACGCGGAGCGGCGGGCAGCGGCGCTACCCTGACGCTGGAGGACGCCAACGCCATTGCTTCGGAGAGTTTCTCCATCGCCCGGGTGGCCCCTGAGGCCAACAGCAGCGCTCAGGTCATCTACGGCAACAGCAACTGGAACACCAGCATCACAGGCAGCACCCCGGACATCCTGCCGGTGCGAAACCTTGAGGTTGCGCAGGGAAGCTGTTTTTCGGACGCGGACGTGCGGACCGCGGCGAAGGTGTGCGTGCTGGGGCCGACCGTGGCAACAGAGCTCTTTGGCTACGCGGATCCCATTGACGCCACCCTCCGCATCCGCAACATCCCCTTCCGCGTGCTGGGCGTGCTGAAGCCCAAGGGAGCCAATTCCTTCGGACAGGACCAGGATGATTTCATCCTCGTCCCCATCACAACGGCGCAGCGGCGGCTGGTACGCTTTGGGACCCGCGTGGACTCCGTGCGCCGCATCAACGTCCAGGCCCGAAACCGGGACTCTCTGAGCGCCGCTCAGGACGAGGTCCGGGCCATCCTTCGCCAGCGTCATCGCCTGACCGATGGGATGGCGGACGACTTCAACATCCGGGACCTGGCTGAGGCGCTGGAGAACGCCGCCAGTTCCGCAGAGGTCATGAGCATCCTGCTTGGGGCCGTGGCTTCCATTTCCCTGCTGGTGGGAGGCATCGGAATCATGAACATTATGCTCGTCTCCGTCAGCGAACGCACACGGGAAATCGGCATCCGCATGGCAGTGGGGGCCCGGCCCTCCAACGTACGTGTACAGTTTTTAACCGAGGCCGTTGTGCTGTCGCTGCTGGGCGGGGCCATCGGGATTATGGGGGGTGTCGGTGTCTCAAAGGCCATCACGAAGTTCCTCTCATGGCCCACCACCATCTCCACCCAGTCCATCCTCATTGCCGTTGGATTCTCCGCGGGAGTCGGCGTTTTCTTCGGATTCTGGCCAGCCTGGAAGGCGTCAAACCTTGATCCCATCGACGCACTGCGGACAGAGTAACCCTCATGACCGGAGACAGATGGAAGAGGCATCCGTCCGCCAGACGGACTCTCAGCTGCAAAGCGCCACGGCCCTGAGAGCCGGGGCGCTTTTGTGAGTTTGGAAGAACAGCGGGAACACTGTAAAATATTTTCATATTTATATCTGGTCCGGGAGGACGTGAGAGAACAATGACACACTGCAATCTGCCACACGAACACAACCAGAACATTCAGGCCGTCCTGGCAAAAATGCCGGACTCTGAAAAGTTTTCCGACGCGGCCGCTCTCTTCCAGCAGCTTGGCGACGGCACGAGGCTGAAAATCCTGTGGCTGCTGTGCCACAGCCGGGAGTGCGTCTCCAATATCGCCGCAGCCGTCGGGATGAGCAAGGCCGCAGTGTCCCATCATCTCCAGCTTCTCAAGCGGAGCGGCCTTGTCACAGGGGAACGTGTGGGTCAGGAAATCCATTATTCTCTGACAGAGAACCGGGAGGCTGCCCTCCTCCACCGGACGATTGACGCCTTGTTCGATTTGTCCTGCCCAACCCCACAGCCCCTTGACTCATGAGGAAGCCGGCGTATAATCTAATAATCAAATGATTGTTTTATCATTTGAAAAAATCAAAGACCAGGGAGAGTTCCGGCAATGAAAAAGACCTACAAAATTGATGTGGACTGTGCCAACTGCGCGAACAAGATGGAAGAGGCCGCCCGAAAGACGCCCGGCGTCCGGGACGCGGCGGTGAACTTCATGACGCTGAAGATGACCGTGGAGTTCGAGGACGGCCAGGACCCGGCGGCCGTTATGCAGGCTGTGCTCGGGAACTGCAAAAAGGTTGAGGATGACTGCGAGATATTTCTTTAGGCTGAGCTCTGAATCATGAATAAAAAACAGAGGCGGATGCTGGTCCGCATTGTTCTGGCGGCGTCGCTGCTGGTGCTGCTGTTTTTTCTGCCTGTCACGGGCCCGCTGCGGTTTGCTCTGTACCTTGTTCCCTATCTGACGGTGGGGTACGACATTCTGATCAGGGCCGCGAAGGGCATCCGCAACCGGCAGATGTTCGACGAGAACTTTTTAATGGCGGTGGCTACCCTCGGCGCTCTGGCTCTGGCGGTTTGCGACGAGCTGACCGGGCGGGAGGGCGATTACCTTGAGGCCATCGCCGTCATGCTGTTCTATCAGGTGGGCGAGCTGTTCCAGAGCTGCGCGGTGGGCCGGAGCCGCCGGAACATCAGCGCACTGATGGACATCCGGCCGGACACCGCCAATCTGGAGCAGGATGGGAATCTGGTGTCTGTGGATCCGGCCGGGGTCCCCGCGGGAAGCATTATCGTGGTGCGGCCGGGGGAAAAGATTCCTATCGACAGCGTGATTATTGAAGGAAGTTCCAGCCTTGACACCAGCGCCCTTACCGGTGAAAGCGCGCCCCGGGGCGCCGGTGTGGGAGATGAGGCGGTCAGCGGCTGCGTGAACCTGACCCATGTGCTGAGGATGCGGACCATCCGCGAGTTTGGAGAGTCCACCGTCTCAAAAATTCTGGATCTGGTGGAGAACGCCAGTTCCCAAAAGTCACGGTCCGAAAACTTCATCTCCCGTTTCGCGCGGGTCTACACGCCTGTCGTCTGCTGCAGCGCGCTGGCTCTGGCGATTCTGCCTCCGCTGATCCGTCCGTTGTTCATGGGACTTTCCCCCAATTGGGGCGATTGGCTCTACCGGGCGCTGACCTTTCTGGTCATAAGCTGTCCCTGCGCGCTGGTGATCAGCATTCCTCTGACGTTCTTCGCGGGGATCGGCGGGGCCAGCCGCGAGGGAGTGCTGGTGAAGGGCTCAAATTTCCTTGAGATGCTGTCAGAGGCGGACTGCGTGGCCTTCGACAAGACGGGAACACTGACTCAGGGGGTCTTTGAGGTAGTGGCTGTCCACCCGGAGAAAAATCCGCTGCGCGGGCCCGGCGTGCCTGACGAAACCGCTCTGCTCCATCTGGCAGCCCACGTGGAGCGTTACTCCACGCACCCCATCGCCAACTCGCTGCGGAAGGCCTATCCCAATGAGGCAGACGGCTGTATCGTGGAGGACGTGGAGGAACTGGCGGGGCTCGGCGTCCGCGCCAGGGTAAACGGCAGACTCATCTGTGTGGGGAACTCCGCTTTTATGGACTCCGCAGGGGCCGCATGGCATCCCTGCACCAGGGCAGGAACGATTATTCATATTGCCATCGACGGAGAGTATGCGGGGCACATTGTGATCTCCGACGTGATGAAGCCCCATGCGAAGGAGGCCATCGCCGCTCTGAAAAAAGCGGGAGTGAAACGCGCCGTAATGCTGACGGGCGACTCCGCCGCTGCAGCGGCGCAGGCCGCGGAAGAACTGGGTCTTGAAGAATTCTGCGCCGAACTTCTGCCCGCGGACAAAGTCGCCAAAGTGGAAGAGCTTCTGAAGGAGAACGCAGGCAGGGGCGGCCGGGTGGCGTTTGTGGGCGACGGCATCAACGACGCCCCCGTTCTCTCCCGTGCCGATGTGGGCATCGCGATGGGGGCAATGGGCTCCGACGCCGCTGTCGAGGCCGCCGACGTGGTCCTGATGGACGATGACCCCCTCAAAATCGCGAAGGCGATCCGGATTTCCCGCCGGTGTCTGGGCATCGTCCGCCAGAACATCATCTTCTCCATCGGGGTGAAGCTGGCCTGTCTGGCGCTGGGAGCGCTGGGCATTGCAAATATGTGGCTGGCAGTCTTCGCGGACGTGGGCGTTATGATCCTCGCTGTCCTCAACGCTGTCCGCGCGCTGTTCACAATTTAAACGGCTTTCCCCGCAAGGCCCTCCTGAAAAGAACAGAGCCCCCCCAAAAGGGGGCTCTGTTCCTGAATCAGTGATCAGTAGGCCTTTGCAAAGAGAGTGAGGCGTCCCTCATTGCCTGTGATAATGCATTTGCCGCGGCTGTCATTATTCAGAGGAATGCAGCGCGGAGTCGCTCCCGTTTCCTCCCTGATTCTGCGTTCGTCCTCCGGCGTGCCGCCAAAGAACGCCTCGACAAAGCCGCCCTTCTCCGCAAGAATTGCCTTCAGCTCGTCATAGCTTCCGGCGACAGAGGTATGCTCCTGACGGAAGTTCTTTGCACGGGTGTAGAGGTTGTCCTGAATTTCATCCAGAAGCTTCTTCACCG
Source organism: Fretibacterium sp. (assembly GCA_024695065.1). Taxonomy (GTDB): domain Bacteria; phylum Synergistota; class Synergistia; order Synergistales; family Aminobacteriaceae; genus JAFUYV01. Next base: position 7,394 of record JAILIX010000022.1, read on the forward strand.
TTGGAATGAGCGCATCGATGGCAATGTCCGTCTTCTCGCCCGTGTCACGGCGCACAGCCCGCACCGTCCCCGCCTTCATCTCCTTCTCGCCCAGTTCCAGCCGCAGAGGCACCCCCTTCTGAAGGTGCGTGAAGAAGCGGTCGCCGGGACGCATGTGGAACTGCGTGTCCACAGATGTGAAGAGACCGCCCAGCGCCTCGTTGAGCTGGCCTGAAAGCTCCTTCGCCCGAGGCAGCAGCACGTTCTCCGCCGTGCTCTCGTCCTTGGAAATGGGCAGAAGCACTGTCTTGACCGGAGCGACGCGCGGCGGCAGAATCAGGCCGTCGTCGTCGGAATGCGTCATAATCAGCGCACCGATCAGACGGGTGGAGACTCCCCAGCTCGTCGTCCAGCAGAACTCCAGTTCCCCCTCCTTGTTCTGGAACTGAATCTCAAAGGCCCTGGCAAAGTTCTGACCCAGGAAGTGGCTGGTCCCCGCCTGAAGGGCCTTGCCGTCGCTCATCATGGCCTCGCAGGTGTAGGTATCCACCGCACCGGGGAAGCGTTCGCCCGCTGTCTTCTCGCCGGGGATGACGGGCAGCGCCAGCTTGTCCTCCATGACCTGGCGGTAGACCTCCAGCATCCGCAGGGTCTCCTGCCGTGCCTCCTCCGGCGTGGCGTGGGCCGTGTGCCCTTCCTGCCACAAAAACTCCGACGTCCTCAGGAACAGTCTCGGCCGCTTCTCCCAGCGCATGACGTTGCACCACTGGTTGATGAGGACAGGCAGGTCGCGCCAGGACTGAATCCATTTGCTGTACATATGGCCGATGACCGTCTCGGAAGTAGGGCGGATGGCGTATGGCTCCTCCAGCTCCTCGCCGCCGGCATGCGTCACCGTGGCGACCTCCGGGGCAAAGCCCTCAACGTGCTCCGCCTCCCTGTTCAGGAAGGAATAAGGGATGAGGAGCGGGAAGTAGGCGTTGACATGCCCCGTCTTTTTAAACTCCTCGTCAAAGTGTTTCTGGACCATCTCCCAGAGCGCGTAGCCCGTCGGCCGGATGACCATGCAGCCGCGCACCGGCGCGTAGTCCGCCAGCTCCGCGGCCTTAATCACGTCAAGGTACCACTGGGAATAATCGGCACTTCGCGAGGTAATGTTGCGTGCCATCAAAAAACCTCCTTTTATAATTGAAGCTCAGGGGAAAAGCCCCCCTGAAATTCCCGTCTCAGACTTTCAGGCATCGTGCCCTGCGGGTATGAGAAATCCCAACCAGCCACGCGGCGTGAGCCATCAAATCCGCACTTTCTCCATTCCGGCGGAGACACCGCTCTCGTCGCAGCTCAGCGTGACAAAATCCGCCGCCTCCCGTACTTCCAGGGGGGCGTTGGCCATGGCCATGCCCACACCCGCCGCCCGGAGCATACTGACGTCGTTCAGCCCGTCGCCAAAGGCAAGGGTCTGGGCCATGTCCACACCAAGATGGGCCGCCAGCCGTCTCAGGGCCTCTCCCTTGTTGGCATGTTCATTGTTTATCTCCACATTGTTAACGGCGGAGGAGGCAACCACAGTCCCGGGGAAACGCTCCGCAAGGGTCCGCAGCAGGTCCGCGCGCAGCCTTTCATCCCATGTGAATAACTGAATCTTCTGCACGCCGCCGCCCTGAGCCTGAATGAAGGTTTTAAGATCGTCCACAGGCCGGCGCAGCTCACGCAGCATCTTCGCCATGTACGCGTCCGGCGCAAATTCATCAATCCTGTCAAAGAACCCACGCGTCATCCAGGCCTTGTCCTCCATAAAACAGTCGTAAATCACGGGCAGCGCGTCAAAGCATCTCATGATATCCACAGCCTGGGGAAGCGGTATCTCCGCCCGGGCAACGGAGGTTCCCTCCCGCACGTCGAGAACCTGTGCGCCGTTGGCCGTGATAACGTAGCGAATAAAGGGCAGACTGCGCACCACTTCCGGCAGGGCGATCAGGGCGCGGCCCGTGGCCGGGACGAGGTGAACGCCCGCAGCGGCCGCCCGCGCAAGGGCGGCGGCGTTCCTCTGCGAAAGTTCCTTGCGGGAATCCAGCAGCGTGCCGTCCAAATCGAAGGCGATTATTCTGATGTCCCTGCAGACCGGCGTATCACCGGCGCGTGCCTGACCTGCCTCCGTCCGTTCCATGGCTCCCCTTCCCTCTCCTTCAAATCCCTGCCCTGTGCGGGGAAATAACTTTAATATATTATCATAACAAGTTCTGACGCGCTTATACGCTGCCAGGTCCTGTACTCCGCCGGCAGACATGATTCGTCTTTTTTCGGATATCCCCTTCCGTAAAAAATGGCATGAAGGAAAATCTTTCCGGGACTACAATAACATCATCATAAATGAGGCAGCACGTGCCCTGAGGGTATGTGGTTTTCTGCCAGTTTATATTTTCAGTTTATTTTTTTTGGAGGTGCTTTGAATGTGGAATTGCGTCAGAAATCACAGGAAGTTCCCGGGGCTGATTCTGGCCCTTGCACTTGTGCTGGGAATGATGGGCAGCGAAGCGGCGCTGGCGGTCTCGTCCTCCGCGTCAAACCCCATCGTCAACATCGTAAAGAAGGCATCGCCGGCCGTTGTGAACATTGATGTGGAAACCAAGGCCCGCCGCTCAATATCGCCCTTCCCCTTTGACGATGACCCTATCTTCCGCCACTTTTTCGGCGACGCTTTCAGGGATTTCACCCGTTCTGTGCCCATGAAGGGCCGCGGGTCCGGCTTCATCGTCACGAAGGACGGGCAGATCCTCACGAACAACCACGTTGTTGACGGCGTGGACAAGATCATGGTGTCCGTCCTGATGTCGGACGGCAGCAAAAAGACCTATCCGGCCCGGGTGCTGGGCAGCGACCCCACCTACGACCTCGCGGTCATCAAGATCGACCCTGACGGGGACCTGCCGGTGCTGCTGCTGGGAGACTCGGACGAAGTGGAACCCGGCGAGTGGGTTGTGGCTATCGGCAACCCCTACGGTTTTGAGCATTCCGTGACGGCGGGCGTCATCTCAGCCAAGGACCGAAGCATCCACGCACAGGATGTCAACTTCGACGGCTTCCTTCAGACGGACGCAGCCATCAACCCGGGCAACAGCGGCGGCCCCCTGCTGAACATGGACGGACAGGTTGTGGGCATCAACACAGCCATCATTCCCTACGCGCAGGGTCTTGGGTTCGCCATCCCGGTCAACATGGCGAAGGAGGTCATGAACGACCTCGTCTCCTACGGCAAGGTGAAGCGCGGCTGGCTGGGCGTCTCCATCCAGAATGTGACTCCGGAAATCGCCAGAGCCTACGGCGTGAAGGGTGAAGGCGGAGCCATCGTCAGCGACGTGTTTGGGGACTCCGCCGCGGAGAGGGCCGGCGTCCGGCGCGGCGACGTCGTGATTGAGCTCAACGGCGAGAAGGTTAAGGACGTCAACTGGTTTGTCCAGAAGGTGCGCACACTGACCCCCGGCTCCACGGCCACGCTTCAGGTTGTGCGTAATGGCAGAAAGATGACGCTGAAGGTCAAACTGGACGAGCGCCCGGATTCTGCAGACGCAAGGCCCGGCCAGACGCCCCGCAGTCCGCGCGGCAGGAAGAACGATGACAGCGTGACCAGCGACGCTCTGGAAGACTTCGGCATTGAAGAAGTGACCCCTCTGACAAGCGGCCTGCGGCGGCAGTTCAAGATTGCCCCTGACTCGGAAGGCCTGGTGATCATCGATGTGGACTCCGATTCCCCGGCCAGCACGGTGGGCATCCGCGAAGGAGATCTTCTGCATCAGGTCAATGGCCGCGATGTCCGGACATTTGACGACCTGAACAAGGCCATGCAGGACAAAAGCGATTCCGTCGTCCTGATGATCGAGCGCAGCGGCAACACCTTCATCGTCTCCCTGAAGAAGGAGAGCAAGGATTAGCAGCCGATAAGGGCAGTATAAGGGCGGGGCCTGGCTCCGCCTTTAACTTTAATGCAACGGGAGGGGCCTTTACAGAACGTTCCGCGTTCTGCTCCGGCATACCCGCAGAGCACAGGCAGCCGGCCGGCGTACTCCCCGACCCCCGGAATGGAGGTATTATGAATGTGTCATCTTAATGGAATCAGCAAGGTAAGCGCGGTCTGCGCTCTGGTTTCCTCCTTCTTCCTGACTCCCGCGTGGGCGGCCGGAGACACGGCGCAGCCAGACGCGGCTGTAAAAAGTGTCAACCACTTTGCCCTCCGCGCGGCCAGTCTGCTGGCCCCGAAGGGAGGAGACTTCTTCTTCTCCCCCTACAGCGCCGTCACCGCCCTTGGCATGACTTATGCGGGGGCAAAGGGGGAGACGGCCGGGGAGATGGAGAGCTCACTGCTGTTCACGCCTGAGCTCCACGCCTCTTTGGGCATGCTGGCTCAGGACTTGGAAAAGAAGCCGGAGGCACTGATCACGGCCAACCGCGTGTGGATTCACAAGGGGCTGACCCTTAACCCGGACTTCACTGAAACCCTTCAGCGCGACTATGGGAGCACAGCAGCGGAGGCGGACTTCATGGCAGACCCCAACGGCGCGAAGAAGCAGATCAACAGCTGGGTTGAGGCGCAGACCCACAACCGCATCCGCGGCCTGATTCAGAAGACAGACCCCGATACGCAGATGATCCTTGTCAACGCAATCTACTTCAACGCCAGGTGGGAGAAGCCCTTCAGCAAGGAGAGGACCGCCCCCAGGCCTTTCCATCTTTCAGCCTCGGAGACGAAGGATGTTCCCATGATGCAGCAGAACAGCCAGCTCATGTACGGGAACGTGGACAACGTAAAACTGCTGCGGCTGCCCTACAGGGACCGGCTGTCCATGCTGCTGATTCTGCCGGAGGAGGGCAGCGTGGAAAAAACGCTGAAGGCACTGGCAGAGGATGACAGCCTCTTTAACCGCTGGACACGCTCCCTTTCCAGGCATCAGGTGGATCTTTGGCTGCCGAAGTTCCGGACGGAGAAGCGCTATGAGCTGAAGGACATCCTTCAGATCCTTGGCGTGCGCCAGGCGTTCACGAAGGAAGCGGACTTCTCCGGCATGACGGACGACGAAAAGCTCCGCATTGACTCCGTGGTCCACAAGACCTTTATCGAGGTGGACGAGAAAAAAACCGAGGCTGCTGCCGCGACGGGCGTCGTCATGGTCAGGACAACCGCCGCAGCGCCGCAGGCACTGCCCCGGGCGGAGTTCCACGCCGACCGTCCGTTCCTCTATTGCATTATGGATGACGCCACGGGAATCATCCTCTTCATGGGACGACAGAGCTTTAAGTGAGTTAAGGACGCTCCGGCTCCAGCAGGGCCTGCAAATCAGCGCGGGCCTGCCTGGGGCTGAGGCACTGAATGGCGTGGAGGCCGAAATTTCGCGCGGCCTCCACGTTTTCTTTTACGTCATCAATAAAGACGCAGGAGGAGGGCGTGAGACTGTATTCCCGGCAGAGGCGGTCGTAGATGGCACGATCCGGCTTAAGCAGGTGAACGTCGCAGGAGAAGATTCCGCCGTCCATCAGGGGAAGGAAGTCCAGCACCCCGGGATTTGTCTTCATGATGATGCGCGAATAATTGGAGAGATAAAGCGCGCGGCGGCCAGCAGCCTTCACCTCACGAATCCAGGGAATCGAGTGGTCCATGCGGCTGATGCAGTTCCCGATGTGTCTGCAGGCCAGCCGGATCTCCCGTTCAACATCCGGCGCGTGGCTGATGAAAGCCGAGATGATCTCATCGTCAGTCATCACGCCGCGGTCGAATTCCTCCCAGAGCCCGTATCCCCGCATGGCCTCATTCACTCTTGCAATGATGTTCTCATCGCTGAAGATGTTGTGAATGCAGGAATCCCAGTTAAAATCGGCCAGCACGTTTCCAATATCAAAAACCACTGTGTCAATCCTGTTTTTTCCCGTCATGCCTCTCGTCCCCTCATTCTGTGATAAACTTCAGTTATTATACTATCGCACTTGCTGAAAGGGGTAACCTGCTAAAATGGCCATATTGATGAAGGGGGCAGAGGTTGCCGCCGGGATGAAGGAAACACTGCTGGCGGAACGGAGAGCCCTGCAGGGAGCGGCTCCAAGGCTGGCCGTCCTGCGTGTCGGCGCGAGGGAGGACGACCTGGCCTACGAGCGCGGGCTGTCAAAACGCTTTGAAACTCTGGGGCTTGACGTTCAAATTGTGGAACTGCCGGAGGGGATTGGCCAGAGGGATTTTGATATGGAATTTGAGCGGGTGAACGGGGACCCCGGGGTGAATGGGGTGCTTCTTTTCCGGCCGCTGCCGGAGGGCCTGAACGACGAACGCGCGCGGCAGACCATCGACCCGCTCAAGGACGTGGACGGAATGAGCCCCGTCAATGTCGCGAGGGTCTTCTCCGGCAAGGAGGGATTTGCGCCCTGCACGCCCAGCGCTGTGACAGAGCTTTTGTCGCACTACGGCGTGTCCCTGGAGGGGAAGAACGTGGCGATCGCCGGGCGCAGCCTGGTGGTGGGCCGGCCGCTGGCGATGCTGATGCTGGCCGCCCATGCCACAGTCACAGTCTGCCACACCCGCACAGCGGACCTCGCAGCGGTCTGCCGGGGTGCCGATATCGTGGTGGCTGCGGCGGGCCGGGCCGGTGTCATCGGCCCAGACTGCGTAACGGAGCGGAGCATCGTCGTTGACGTGGGCATCAATACAGGCAGGGACGGGAAATTGTGCGGCGACGTGGACTTCGGGGCTGTGGAGCCCATTGTTTCGATGATCACTCCCGTGCCGGGGGGCGTGGGGGCCGTGACGACCTCCGTGCTGGCAAAGAACCTTCTTAAGGCCGCGAAGTTACAGGGCTGGTGAGGCAAAGGCCTCACATTTTTTCAAAAAATATTCTGCCGCTGCCGGGCAACCCAGCAGGTTGAGGTGGAGATAGGAGGCCAGAACGCCGCCACGCGCGTAGCCGCCGGGGTAGGTTTCTCCTGTGCGCCTTCTCCTGAACAGAAAGGCATCGGGAAATGGCTCCTCCGCGTCCTTTCTGAGGGAGGAGAAGTGAAACTCGTGCCCGCGCAGAACCGTACCTCTGGGACCCAGCACGGTATCGCAAAGGGTCGTTGCCTCCACATAACCTACCCTCTGAAGACGGCTGTTCATCTGGCACGAGGCCGGGACCACGCCCGCCATCCTGAAGGAGCGGCCCTCAAAATCCGTGAGGGAGCGGCTGAGGTACATCAGCCCGCCGCACTCTGCCAGAATCGGCAGCCCCGATTCCGCTTTAGCGGCGATGTCCCGCCGCATGGAGACGTTGGCCTCCAGCCCGGCCGCGAACATCTCCGGGAAGCCTCCGCCCAGAATCATTCCATCCGCCGGCGGCAAAGCGCTGTCCCTGAGCGGACTGAAGAAGACCAGTTCCGCTCCGCGCCTCTCCAGGACCTCCAAACTTTCAGGGTAATAGAAGGAAAAGGCCTCGTCCCTTGCCACCGCAAGACGTACCCCCTGCACCACCACGCGGGGCCCGGGCAGAGGAGAAGGCATCTTCAGCGGAGGCGCAGACTGCGCCAGGGCAATCAGCGCGTCGACGTCAAGTCCTGCTTCCACCGCAGCCCGGACACGCTCCACACGCCCGGCGTCCTCTGCCTCCTCAACGGGGGTCAGCCCCAGATGACGCTCCTCCAGGGCAAGCGTGCCGTCACGCTTCAGCGTCCCCAGGAGAGGAATGCCCACGCGGTCCAGGGCTGAGGCGATAATGTCCCTGTGGGAATCCGACCCCACACGGTTGAGGATGACGCCGCGAAGGTCCACAGATCGGTCGTACTCCCGGAAACCCAGCGCCACTGCTGCGGCGCTCTCGCCCATGGAGCGGGCGTCAATAACCAGCACCACGGGCAGTCCCAGGAGTTTTGCAATCTCCGCGCTGCTGCTGCCTCCCCGGTCTTCTCCGGCCTCCACAGGGCCGGAGAGCTCCCTCCGGCATGCCCGCAGGGCATGGCCAGCCCGGCCAAGCCACCGCCGGACAACGCCCTGACAAGGCCGCCTGCACGGGCTCGTCTGGCCGTCAAACAGCCCCATGACCCCCTCCACCACAGCGATATCCGCTCCCTGTGCGGTGCGGGCAAAGAGGCCCGCCATCGCCGCGCGGTCCATCATCCATGTGTCCAGATTATAGACCTCGCACTGCCCGGCCCGGCGCTGGTGGCCGGGGTCGATGTAGTCTGGTCCTGTTTTATAGGCACATATATGAAGACCCCGGCGGCGCAGCGCGGCCAGAAGTCCGCCGACAATCGTCGTCTTTCCGGAGCCGCTGCCCGCCGCCGCAATGAGAAGCCGGGGAATCAACAGGCTGTTCATGTCTTTTTTCAGAGGCTTTCCTAATCCTCACCCTGCTCCTGGCTGTTGGGGCTCCTGTCTTCCTCCCAGGTGATGAAGGAGTGGTAGTAGACCTCGTCGTTGTCGTCCAGACCGCGGGAGATCTCCGTGATATGAGTGTGCTGGGCGTGGACCTGCTCCGTCACATACTCCACCGCGACCATGGGTTTGCTCTGCACCCCGCAGGTGTAGATGTCCAGTGCCATATAGTTCACCTCCGGCCACGTGTGGACGGAGAGATGAGACTCGCTGATAACCACAACTCCGCTGACCCCATTGGGCGGGAAGCGGTGAAAATATACACCCCGAACCTGAGATTGGGCGCGTTTAGCGGCCTCCACCAGAATTTCCTGAAGACGGACCACATCGGTGATGGTATCATCACAGCCAGAAACCTCTACAATGAAGTGAACTCCTTTTGGCGACAACACCCCAAGCCTCCTTTAAAATAAAATAACTCCGCGATTTTAACAGAGTTTTTTACGGATTGTCAAACCACCTGCCGCTGCGCCTCCAGCAGCGTCCGGGCGTGTTTCTGAGCCTCCTCCAGGTCAGGAGAGCCCGACAGCATACGCGCAATCTCCCGCACACGCTCCTCGCCGTCAATGAAACGAACCTGAGACTCGCCGCCGGGAAGTCCGCTCCGGGCGTCAAAGCGCTGAATGAGGATATGGGCGTCGCCCAGGGCAGCAATAGATGCCTCGTGCGTCACCAAAAGCACCTGACAGCGGCGGGAGAGTTCCTTGAGCTTTCTCCCGGCAAGGACGGCAGCCTTCCCTCCCAGCCCGGCCTCCACCTCGTCGAAGACCAGCGTGGGAGGCAGCCATTCGTCAGAGAGAGAAAGCTGGAGCGCCAGAAGCAGCCGGCTCAGTTCCCCTCCGGAGGCGACCTTGTCCACCCGCCCGGCCCTCTGCCCGGAGCGCAGGGTGAACTCCACCTCGTCCGCCCCGCTCCGCCGGAGCTTGTTCAGGTCCCGAAAGCACACCTCAAAAGTATTTTCCCCCATGGCCAAATCCGCCAGGAGTGCGTTGACCCGTGACTCCAGGGCAGAGGCGGCCTCCTTCCTGCCGCGTCTCAGTTCCATCGCCAGAACGTTGGCCTGTTTTCTCAGCCCATGAGACTCCCGCGTCAGCTCCTCAAGCCGATGATAGCTTTTTTCCAGCCACTCCAGGCTCTCCCCGGCGTCACGGCACCAGGCCAGCAGCCCCTCTTCATCCGCCGTCCCCGACAGACGCCTCAGGCGGCGCAGTGCCCCAAGGTGCGCTTCAACGCGGTCGCGTTCCTGAGTATCCCCATCTCCGGTTTCAACGCTTTCGCGGGCCGTTTCCACAGCCTCCTCAAGAAGGCGGAGGCCCTCACCGACAGCGCGCATGGTTTCAGGACGCTGCTCCTCAGGCAGAATATCCTGAAGGGAGTCAAAGGCGCCCCGCACGCCGTTCAGGAGTCCCTGTTCGGAGAGACCGCCGTCGAGCCGGTCGAGGTTTATCCGCGCTTTCTCCCGCTGGGCAATGCGCCGGTTCAGCTCCGAGAGCTCCCCCTCCAGCCGGGACTCCAGCCCCGGCTCCGGCCCCACACGGCGGACAAGGCTCAGGACCTCGCCCGCATTGACATAACGTCTCTCAACCTCTGTCCGGCGGGCCGTCATGGCCCTCAGCTCCCGGTCGCTGGCCTGGGCCCGTTCAAAAACGCGGCGCAGCTCCGCAGCGGAGTTCTGAACGGCAACGGATGTGCAGGAGTCAACCATGGCAAGCTGACGCGCTTCATCCAGAAGTTCCATCTGGGCAAACTGACTCTGGATATGGATGAGCCCCCCCGCGGCCAGAGCATAGGTCGCCAGAGGAATCTGAACCCCCTGGAGGGATACGCGGGAGCGGTTCTCACGGAGGACCCGCCGGACAAGCAGCTCCCCCTCCCCGTCCGGCCGGAGCGCTTCATCAAGCTCAAGGAAAGGGGAACGATGCTCCTCGGCGACGAGAAAGCGCGCTTCAGCGCCGCCTTCCTCTTCCCCCGCTCTGAGGAGCTGACCTGCCCCCCTCTTGCCTGCCACGAGCTCCAGAGCACGGACAACGCTGCTCTTGCCCGCGCCGCTTTCGCCGGTGATGACCGTGAGCCCCGGGCCAAAGGAAAGCTCCGCGCGCCGGATGCCCCCCACGTTCCAGAGGGTAAGGTCCCTGAGCACCGGAATTACTCCTGCCCCATGCTCTGCCCCCAGCCCAGCTTCTCGCGAACCAGGTCAAGAAAACTGCGGCCAGGCAGCATGACGGTCTGAATGATCTTGTCCTGCGACAACTCCAGATCAATCCTGTCACCGGGGAAGACCTCGTATCCCAGCTGTCCGTCCTGGGTAAGGGTGATATCCCGGGAGCTGCCCCGCGGGATGAGCGATATCCTGTCCGTGGCAGCTGCCATCAGCGGACGGGAGTAAAGGGTGTGGGCGCACAGCGGCGCCAGCACCATGCTGTCAAGATGCGGAGGGATGATGGGACCGCCGGCGGAGAGTGCATAGGCGGTGGAACCCGTCGGAGAGGAGACGATGACTCCGTCCGCCGGAAGCACACCGAAAAACTGCCCGTTAAAACGGACCTCAATACGAAGCAGACGGGCAATAGCGTTCTTGCTGAGCACGACGTCATTGAGCGCATAGAGGGTGTGCAGGGGAGCCCCATCCCGGTACAGCACGCAGCGGAGAAGCCGCCGCTTCAGAATATCAAACCGGTCGTCAAGAATATCCTGCAGAGCCTGCTCCGCCTCTTCCGGATGGCTGGAGGCAAGGAACCCCAGGTGTCCCATGTTGATTCCGTGAAGGATAATTCCGGCGTCGAGGACATAGCGCGCGGCGCGCAGAAAGGTGCCGTCCCCGCCGACGACGATGGCCAGCCTGACGGTTTTCAGCCATTCCTCATCACTGAGTCCCGCCGTGGTCAGCGCGGAGGCTTCCTGATAGGGCAAAAGAAAGGGGCAGCCGTTGTTCTGCCCCCACTGGAGGAGACGACGCGCCATCTCCACGGCCTCCGGTTTCCGGAGGTTGACAATCATTCCCAGATCTTTCAACGCTGGCCTCTTCCTGTGGTCTCCATGGAAGGATCGTAAATCCTGCAGCAGGCCCGGCCGGCGTTCTTGGCGCGGTAGAGGGCCCGGTCGCTCTCATGAATGAGCTGGTCGATGGATTTCGCTGAAGTGGGGTCCGTCTGAGCGATCCCCGCGCTGATGGAGAGGTGCCTCATGGTCGGTTTCTCCCAGTAATAGTCCATCAGGCGGGCAAGGAAGGCATTGATTCGGGACTCCGTATTCGCAATGCCCCTCTTCCCCAGCAGCACCACCATGAACTCGTCGCCGCCCAGCCGCGAGATAAAGCCGTCGGAGAACTCCTGCTGCATCAGTTCGGCGGTGGCCGCAAGGGCCTCATCCCCCACCTGATGCCCGTAGGTATCGTTGACTTCCTTGAAGTGGTCCAGGTCAAAGTAAATGCAGGTGATATCCTTCTCGTCCCTGTTCTGCTCAATGTACTCCTGAAGATACCACCGGGTGGCCAGACCGGTCAGACAGTCCTGACGGGCCATCTCCAGAATCTGCTGCTCATAGGCCCGCTCCAGTGTCACGTCGTGCGCCACCCCGACAGTGCCGATGATTCGTCCATCCTCGTCAAAGATGGGCGTCTTGTACGTCTTGAGCTGGCGCATTCCGTCCGCGCTCTTGACCTGCTCATCGAACACACAGGTCCTTCCCAGGCGCTGGACCTCCCGCTCTGTCTCGAGGCAGACGAACTCGCCCTTCTCGTACTCCTCCTTCGTCAGGCCCCAGATATAGTAATGGCCGCGCCCCTGAATGTCTTCCTTCGACTTGTTCACCATATTGCAGAAAGCGTCGTTGACCTTCAGGTGCGCTCCCTTCATGTCTTTGAACCAGATAAGGTCGGGCAGAGGGTCGATGGTCTGGTCCAGCCAGGTCCGGCAAAGCCAGAAATCCTTTTCGTCCTTCAGCTGCTTTTGCAGACGCCGGAAGTAAAAATTCAGAGAAGCAGACGTCAGCGGCGTTCCCCACACGTCGAAAAGGCGGTTCAGCGTCTGAACCGGCAGAGCGGAGAAATCCTTCACACAGAGGATATTCCTGATTTTCCGGGAGGGGACCTGCCTCTCAAGGAAGCGGACAACAGCATCCATCCCCAGAGACTCACCAAGAATGAGAATCCGGTCCCCACTCTTCCGGGCTACTTCGTTCAGACTGTCGAAAGTGTCAAACACCTGAAATATATGGCTGAAACGTTCCAGAGGCGGTATCGCCTTCATCTGCTCCACAACAGCAGAATCCACGCCCACTGTCTGAATTGTGAGTTCACAGGAATACATCCGTCTGCCTCCTCCCCAGGGGGCTTCTCCTGTCCCCTGGACTCTTCCCCCCGAGTCATTATAACGCAAATCTGCTCTCCCCGTCCTCCGATAATATTCTATAATAATGTTCGTCAATCCTGTCATAGATTTTTAGCGAAGGAGGACGCTGTCATGAAAAAAAGATTCCTTTGTCTGGGCCTTGCGCTCACCGTTCTGCTGGGGGAGGGCACGGGGGCGTTCTGCGCTGTCAGTCACAGCTGGCTTTGGAACGTACTGGTGATTCCCCCGCAGGGGGGCTGGGAAACCGAGGCAGGCAAGGCCATCTCCACCGCTCTGTCATGGCACGAGTCGGAAATTTCGGACAGCGGCTCGGGGACAGGAGGGCATGACATACAGTTCCATCTTCTGCCGCCCATGAATGAGGACTCCGCCCTCTCTGCCCCTCTGCCCGTTGATTCCATGACAACCGCAGTGATGAGTTTCGCCGCGCCGGAGGTGGACCGCGTTCTTGTCTCGCGCATGGCGGGGAGCGACGTTCCGCTTTTACTGAGCGGGGGGGAGGATGTCCTCTTTGACAACGGCAGGAGACCCGCCCGAAACGTCTTTGCTCTGGATCTGTACCGGGACTACCGCTGCGCGGCCTTTGCTCTTTATGCCGCGAAAACAGTCAGCCCGGAAGCTCACCTCGCGCTGCTGGCAAGCCGGTTCACCGTCAATCAGGAGCGGGAGGCGAAAATCATCTCCGGCCTTCTGGATGATGCCGGATTCATGCCGATGCCCTTCTGGGTGGACTCCTCGACGCGCAACACCTTCGATATGGTGTCTCAGGAGATAGAGAGCGCGACAGACGGCGTGGTGATCTCCTTTCTTGGCAACATGGGAGCCCGTGAGATGTGGCGCAGCTTCATGCGGGTAAACACAAAATGGAAGCTCTGGAACTGCGCTTTCCCCGATAAAAGCTACCTCTCGTCCCGCGGGATGATCTTTGCAGACCAGAATCTTTTTTTGACGGAGCACGGCGGGTTCATGGGGCTCAAGCACAAACTGTGGTCCACCCGGGCCATGCAGATTGCGGATACTGTTTCCGCCGGGCGGGCAGAGGCACTGACTGAATGGCTGAAAATCGGTATTGACTCCCTCCCGCAGCCCATCAACACTCTGAACCGTTCCGAACTGCTCCAGGCCCTTGAGACTGTCCGCGGCATCCCCTTTGGCACGCAGACGCTGGACATCGCTCCGGAAACTCATCGCCCGCGCGTCCGTCAGGTTTATATCACCGAGGTCCGCGGCGGCGCTTACGTACTGTTGGAGTCCCTGTCGGTAGCAGGTCTGCCCTACGTCCCTGTTGACTGACCCTGACGGGAAAAACCCTTTCAGGCTGTCCACGCAGGTATGCTACAATGTATATTCATGCGGAGGTGGCGAAATGGCAGACGCGCCAGACTTAGGATCTGGTGCCTTCGGGCGTAGGGGTTCAAGTCCCCTCCTCCGCACCAGTTCAAGAGCATAAAAAAGGCCTCCCCGTCATGCGGGGAGGCCTGATTTCTGCACAGAACAGCCTGTGTTCTACTTGTACTGAGCGGGGTACTGGATCTTGGCCCCGGCGTACTCCAGCGGCCAGACGGTCTTGTACACGCCGTCCTGAACCTGAGAAATGGCGATGGAGGCATAGACGTTGTTCTGGTAGTGCTGCTTGCCCGCGAAGGTGTGGTCCTCGAACTTGATGCGGTTGTAGGGCAGAATGATCTCCGGCCCGTTCGGGAACTTGCCCTGGATGTCCAGCTTCTCCAGTGCCTCCTTGACGGCGGAACCCTTCGTGGTTCCGGCAGCCTCAAAAGCGGTCTTGAGAATCCACGTCGCGGTGAAGGACTCGGCGGAGTGGCCGTTCATGTCGATGCCGTACTCCTTTTTGAACGCGGCGTTGATATCCTGGCCCTTCGTCAGGTCAGGGTTCCACTCGACCACAGAGGCCACGCCGTTGGAAATGCCCTGGTTGTTCTGGAGGAAGGTGGGGTCAGTGTAGCCGTTCGCCTTGGCAACAAGGATAGCGGGCTTGTAATTCTGCTCCTGAAGCGTCTTCATAAGAAGGGTGGCGTCGTTGATGTAGCTCTCGGCGATGACAGCGTCGGCGTTGGCCTTCTTGAGGGTCAGGACCTCAGAGCTCAGGTCGGGCTGCCCGCCCTGGTACTCAACCGTGGCGACAATCTCCATGCCGTAGTCCGGCGCGAAGATCTTGGCGCAGCGGATAATCTCCTGGCCGATGTTGGAGTTGTCGGCAAAGATGGCGATGGTCTTCACCTCATGTCCCGTGGCGCGCGCCTGGTCACGGAGATAGTCGAACATCCCGCGGACGTAGACGGAGTTCATGGGGCACATACGGAAGAAGTACTCGTAGCCGTTCTCAGAAAGGTTGTCAACGGTGGAGATAGCGGTGATCATGGGGATCTCGTTGGCCTCTCCCACCTGAGCAGCGATGTTGGTGAGGGTGGACTGGTGGCAGCCCAGCAGGGCATCGACATGGTCCTGAGTGACGAGCTTCTCCGCAACGGAGCGCGCCTTGGCAGCGTCGCCCTCGGTGTCGCCGCGGACGACCTCAATCATGCGGCCGTTCACGCCGCCCGCCTCGTTGATCATCTTGACGGCAAAGTCAACTCCGCGCATGATGTTGGTGCCAATGGCAGCGTTGGCGCCGGTGAGGGCGTACATTGCGCCGATACGGATGGGCGGCTCAGCTCCAAACGCTGTTCCGCACAGCGCGGCGATGCAGGCCATGACAACCAACAACTTCTTGATGCTCATAACAAACTCCCCCTTAAAAAGGTATTTTATTTCAACGGCCCAAGCCGGTGAAATCCGGTTTTGCGTCTCCTCTTCCAGTCCTCTTAAATCCCCAGATACGCGCGCTTCACGTGCTCATCGGCGCTGAGCTCGGAGGCTGTTCCGGACAGAGCCACCCGCCCGTTCTCGATGACATAGCCGCGGTCCGCTGTGGAGAGCGCCTTCGTCACATCCTGCTCCACCAGAATGACGGACAGGCCCTGCTGCTTCGCCATGCCGTGCGCCACGGTGAGGATATCATCCACCACGTTGGGCGCCAGCCCCAGGCTGGGTTCATCCAGAATGAGGAGCTTCGGCAGACCGATAAGCGCACGCGCCACAGCCACCATCTGCTGCTCACCGCCGGACAGCGTTCCCGCCGCCTGCCGTTCCCGTTCCTTCAGGCGCGGGAAGTAGCCGTAACACACCTCCAGCGACTCCGCCAGCTTCGCTTTTGCCTCCGGGGAGAAGGCTCCCAGCTCCAGATTTTCGTACACTGTCATCTCCGTGAAGAGCTGGCGGCCCTCCGGCACCTGCACAATGCCCGCATCCAGAATAGCCCGGCTCTTCCGGCCGCAAAGCTCCCGCCCGTCCAGCTGCACGCTGCCGCTCATGGGTTTGAGAAGCCCTGTGACGGCACGGACGGTCGTGGTCTTGCCGGCGCCGTTGCTGCCCAGAACGGCAATGATCTCTCCATCATCCACATGAAAGCCCACATCCCACAGCACCTGCACCGCGCCATAACCCGCGTTCAGCCCCTCAACCCTTAACATTGGGCGCTCCTTTCCCCAGATAAACCTCCATCACATAGGGGTCGTTCATCACCTGTTCCGGCGTGCCCTCGGCGATCTTCTCCCCGTGGTGCAGCACAACGACCTTCCCGCACAGCGACACAACGGCCCTCATGATGTGCTCGATGAGGAAGATTGTGACGCCGCCCTCGTTGATGCGGCGGATGAGCGCGATGGCGTCCTCCGTCTCCGTGGGATTGAGTCCCGCCATGGCCTCGTCCAGGAACAGCATATCCGGCTTCGTCGCCAGGGCGCGGGCCACTTCCAGCCGTTTCTGGTCCGGCGTGCCCATCTCGCGCGCCAGCACATCCCTCCTGGCGGTCAGCCCTGTGAACTCCAGAATCCCCTCCGCGATCTCCCGGGCCTGGCTGAGACTCTTTGCTTTATGCCGGCCAAAGAACGCCCCGGAAGCCACGTTGTCCAGCACCGTGAGGTTGCCCAGCGGCTTCATGATTTGAAACGTTCGCGCAATGCCCATGTCCGCAAACTGATAGGCACGCAGTCCGGTGATGTCCCGCCCGCGGTAGAAAATCTGCCCGCTGGTGGGGGGATAAAATCCGCAGATCATGTTGAAGGTGGTGGATTTGCCCGCGCCGTTGGGGCCAATCATGCCGGTAATGGCCCCCTCCTCCGCCGTGAGGGAAACATCCGAGACGGCCTTCAGCCCCCTGAAGCTCTTGCAGAGCCCCCTGACCTCAAGGACAGCGCTCATGACTGCGCCTCCTTTCCGTTTTTATCCATATTCCGTCCCAGCACACGCCCCTCAAGGAAATCACGGAAGGCGCTGTGGCTGTACCAGCCCAGAATGCCCGTGGGACGGAAGCGGATGACCACAATCAGCACCACGGCGTAGAGGATGAGGTTGATGCCGGGCAGGATGCCGCCGAAGGTGTTGCGGAGGTATTCTGAAAGCGAGACCATGAGAATGCCGCCGACAAGGGGGCCCTCAACGAAGGCGGAGCCGCCGATGATGGCGGGAAGCACCAGTTCCACCGAAGCGCTCTGGAGCATGATGTTCGGGTCGATGTAGCGGTAATAGCAGGCGTAGAAGAAACCCGCCACGGCCGAGACGCTGGCGCTGATGACCACGGCGATGACCTTGTACTTCAGCGGCCGTATGCCGATGGCGGCGGCCACGTCCTCGTCCTCGCGGATGGTCTTGAGGGCAAAGCCCAGCCTGGAATTATCAATGCGCTTCATGATGAGATACACCCCCACCATCATGGCAAAGGCGATGTAATAGTAGATGGCCCTGTCCTTAAAGCTGAACAGAAGCCAGTTGTTGCCGCGGACATAGGGCAGGCCGACGCCAATGGCCTTGCCCGCGAAGTCCCAGTTGAGGATAATCTGGCGGACGGCCTCGGCAAAGGCGATGGTCACGAGGGTGAAGTACGGCCCCCGCAGAATGAAGCACTGGGAGAAGACCAGGCCGGTGATGACCGCCGTGACAAGGACCGCTATGGGCAGGGATACCCAGGGGTTCATGCCAAACTGCGTGACGCACAGCACAGAGGTGTAGGCCCCGATGCCCATGAAACAGGCGTGCCCGATGGAGTTCTGTCCGGTCATGCCGCCCAGCAGGTTCCACGCCAGGGACATGGTGGTCATGTAGAAAGCAAGGATAAAGACGTTCTGGATGTACGGCATGCCGGAGAGTGTCAGCGGCAGCACCAGCATCACGGCCACCAGAAGCGCCAGCGCGGCAGCGGCACGTCTTCGGAAGGTTGAGCTGAAGATTGTTCTGAACATAACGTTATGCCCTCCTCAGGAGGATGTTCTGGCGGATGACGAGTATGACGATGAACGTGGCAAACACCACCAGAGTCCGCAGGCTGGGACCGATGAACAGCGATACCAGCGTCTCAAGCAGGCCAAGGAAGATGCCCGCGAAGAACGCGCCGGGAATGCTGCCCAGCCCGCCCACCACCACCACGATAAGCGCACGGAAGCCAAAGTTGGAACCCGCCGTAGGGTTGATAACGTAGAACAGCGTGAGCAGCGCGCCGGATACCCCTGCCAGCGCCGCCCCCAGACCGTAGGTGATCATGTAAATCTTCTTCGAGTCAATGCCCACGACCTGGGCGCCGATGGGGTTCTGGGACACTGCGCGTATCTTCTTTCCCACAGGCGTATATTTAAGGAAAAAGAACAGTGCGATGGAGATAACAATCAGCACGCCGAAGCTGACGACCTTGGGCAGCGCCACGGTAACCGGTCCGAAAGACAGTATCGTTGAGGAGTATCCCGTGGTGATAGTGCGGTAGTCGGACGAGAAGATGACCTGCGCCACGTTGGTGAGAAGGACGCCCATGCCGACGGTGAGAAAGAGGAGGTTGGTGAAGCTGTGGGTTCCCAGCGACGGAGTGATGAGGGTGTGCTGAAAAAGCGCCCCGAAGAGGAACATCGTCAGGGCTACGAGGGGCACGGCAAGATAGGGGTCTATGCCGAGCCATGCGTGGAAGACGTAGGTCAGGTACATCCCGACCATGAGCATCTCACCGTGACAGAAGTTGATAATCTTCATCACGCCGAAGATGATGTTCTGCCCCATCCCCATGAGGGAGTAGAACCCGCCAATCATGAGACCGTTAAGGCACGCCTGGAGAAAGGTATCCATTTAAAATTTTCACCTTCGCTCGTTTCCGGAGCAACTCAGAATCCCGCCTGAATCTCCCGGAGAATAGGAAAAAACATTATATTTATCCTATCAGAAATCCGCCCCTGACGTCAACCTTCGCCACTGGTCCCGAACCGGGAGGAGACACCGGCCCAACCGGGAATCTCTCCCCGGCCTTCACTCCGTCCAGACGGTGATGGAGGGGAAGCCCCCGCGGGAGCACCGGATGCTGAAGCGGGGCAGCAGCGCGCGCTCCACAGCCCCCACGGACCGCACGTTCACCCACAGGGGCACCGGGGCCGGTGCTTCGCCGCCCGGACCGGAAGAAAGCCCGCTGCATGGGTCCGGCTCCCCCGGGTCCATAACAAAAAGCCCCTCATCCTCAAGCCGGCGGATCAGGGCCCTTCGGTCCCCGACTGGGTCAATCCGGACCATCAGTCCAAAGGGCGGGATATCCAGCTCCTCACGCAGCGCCAGCTCCTTTTCCCAGAAACGCCCCCAGCCCCTCGCCAGAAGTTCCCGCCACTCCAGGCCCCGGCGCCGGCTCTGGACCAATACGGTCCGGCCTCCTTTGCCGGTCCCGCAGCCCCGCCAGCAGGACTCCCACACCATGCTGAAGGTCTGGAAGCGCGCACTGTACTCCGCCCTGCGGAGCTCCGCGTCCAGATCCAGCCAGGCCGCCAGCCCCACGTCCAGACCGTCGCAGAGCGCCAGCGCTCCCCGCGTCCCCAGAATGAGGGAAGCACTGTCCTCTGTCCGGCCTTTCCCCGGACGATGGGATGTCCTGTCATCATGAAGGAGGACGGGAAAGTCCCGGACCAGACGTCCCGCCATCGAAGCAAGCGCTTCAAGCCCGGGACGCCGCCCGGACCAGAGCCCTCCCCGGCAGTCCGGGCAGCAGGAGGGAAGGGCCGTTCGGGCCCCGCAGCGTACACAACGCAGGCTCCGCCCCGCATCCTCGCTGCGCATGATTCCCCCGCAGCGGGGACAGCGGACCGCGTGGCCGCACTCCGCGCAGAACACCTCCGCGGCTTCCCCCCGCCGGTCGAGAATCCAGAGGACATGCCGTCCTCCGTCCAGCTCTGCCCGTGTCCGTTCCAGCAGGGAGACCGTCAGGGGCAGCGTCCCCTCCACGCCGCGCTCCTCTCCTTTGAGAGACCGGCGCACGTCGGCAAAAATCAAATTTTTGCGGTCGGGAAGAACATCACAGGCAGGCTTTGCCCGGAGGAAGGTCCTGGCGGAGGGGAGCCGGCCTCCCAGGACAAGCTCCGCCCCCAGCAGGGACGCCCGTTTTCCCGCAAGGCTGCGGGCGGGAATACGCGGAGGCCGCTGAGAGACGTAAGCGGGGTTGGCCTCGTCCTCCACCATAATCCGGTCTGCCCTCAGAGGGGCAAAGACTCCCCCCGGCGGAGCAACGACAATTCTTACCTCCCCCGCCCTCACGGCACGCCAGGTGTCCCACAGCTTCCTGCCGCCGGTGGAGGGCCACAGCACCGCTTCGGAACGCAGGGAGGCCGGGAGCCCCGTGAAGAATGCCTTAGCCGCGGACGCCTCCGGAAAAAGGAGCAGCGTCCGCCCCGCCTCCCCGAGACGGCTGAGGTAAAAATCCCGACGCTCCCCGTCCCAGGGATTGAAACAGTGAAGTTCACGGAAAGCAGCCGGCTCCGGTGTCTCCTCCGGCACAGGGGGAACTGCCTCCCCCCTGAGGAACGGCTGGGGGCAAAAAGTCTGAAGGGCCAGCCCCGCCCCGCAGAGGAAAGTGCTCCCCACCCACAGCGCCAGGGGCCACAGGCCGGCGTTCAGGGCACAGGTCTCATCAAGAATATCGGCGATACGGCGAATAGTATTGGAAGGCTCCGTCCGGGCAGGCTGCAGGACAAACCCCACGCGCAGTCCTCTGCCCACAGGAACACGAACACGCGCGCCGGGGGGCGGAACACGGTCCGCCTCGTAGGTCAGTGCGTTCCACCACGGCCCCGGGACGATAACGTCAACAAGGGGCATAGGGGCTCAGCAGCGGGGAAACAGGCCCCGTCCGGCCAGGGAATCCCACACGGAACGGGCCACGTCCTCCTTCAGGCCGGAAAAGCTCTCGTCCTCTCCGGAGCGGCCGATAAGGCGCAGGGTATTGGTCTCCGAGGCAAAACCGCTGCCCGACGCAAGGACATCGTTGACAAGGATGGCGTCCAGCCCCTTGCGCTCCAGCTTGCTCCGGGCGTTGCGCAGCAGGTCGTCCGTCTCAGCGGCAAAGCCGATCAAAATCTGGTCCGGACGTTTGGCACGCCCCACCTCCGCGGCAATGTCGGGGTTCTGCACAAGTTCGATGGAAACTTCCTCCCGCCCCTCGCGCTTCACCTTGCGCTCCGCCCGCTTCTTTGCACGATAATCCCCCACGGCTGCGGCCTTGACAATAATCTGAGCCCAGGGAAGGGAGCTCATCACCGCATCCCGCATCTCCAGAGCCGAAACAGCGGGCAGGACCTCAAACCCATACAGGGAACAGGGGGGATCAACAGGCCCCAGAACCACACGGACCTCCGCTCCGCGCCGCCAGGCCCCGCGGGCCATTGCCAGCCCCATCCGTCCCGTGCTGGGATTGGAGATGAAGCGCACGGGGTCAAGGTATTCACGGGTTGGCCCCGCGGTGACAAGGACGTGAAGCCCCTCCATGTCCTGAGGCGTCAGCGCGCGAAAAATCTCCTCCGCGATTTCCTCCGGCTCCGGCATACGGCCCCTGCCCGCCTCCCCGCAGGCCAGGGCCCCTGCGGCAGGCTCCACAATTCTCGCTCCGCGCCCGGCCAGAGTCTTCAGGTTCTCCTGCGTTGCAGGGTGCTCCAGCATATGAGTGTTCATGGCCGGAAAAATCACCACAGGCACGCGGGCCGCCAGAAAGACCGCCCCCGTCAATCCGTCCGCCCGCCCCTGAGCCAGGACGGCGGCGGTGTTGGCCGTACAGGGCGCGACGGCAACAGTCTCCGCCCACTCCGCCAGACGGATATGGGGAATTTCAAAGCCGTGCTCTTCCGACAGAAGATCCTCCTCCCGCCAGACACGACGGCCCGACAGTGTGGAGAGCGCGAGGGGCGCGACAAACTTTTCCGCAGCGCGCGTGAGGATAACCTCGACCTCACACCCTGCCTTCACGAGGCGGCGGACCAGCTCCGGCGTTTTGTAGGCGGCAATGCCGCCGGTCACGCAGAGCAGGACCCGCCTTCCTTCACAGAAACCGGCAGCGGTCAGGGCCAAATGGCTACTCCGTCTCGTTCTGAGACAGCCTCAGGGGATCGCCCGGAGCCGGAATGCCCTGCCCCAGATCGGCTTCCTTCAGCGCGATGGAAAGATAGCGCTCATTGACATCGTGCTCAAGCACCGTCTTGTGCTCCCCCAGCCAGCGCGCCCGCGCAGCGATACGCGCCGTGATTTCATACTTGTTATCCATCCCGCTTTTCCGGGAAAGTGCCTCAAGGTCGTAAAACTTCATTCTTCCACCCCACGCTTCATTCGATAATTTAAAATAAGTCTCCTCAGGGCCGCAGCCGCCTCGTCAAGGTCGCCGTTCACCACAATGTGGTCATACTCCTCCGCCTGACGAAGTTCCGCGGCCGCGTTTTTCAGCCGGAGCTGAAGTTCCGCGTCATCCTCCGTTCCCCGGCCGCGGAGGCGGTGCTCCAGTTCCTCAAGGGAAGGAGGAGAGACAAAAACAGACACCGCACCCGGAACCCGGCGGCGAACCTGAAGGGCACCCTGCACATCAATCTCCAGAAGAACGTCATGCCCTGCGCTCAGTTCTCTTTCCACATCCTCACGGAGTGTGCCGTAACAGGCATCATGAACATGAGCGTACTCAAGGAAAGCCCCCTGTTTCACCCGCTCCTCGAAGTCCTCGCCGGAAATAAAGCGGTAATCCACACCATCCTGTTCCTCCGGCCTGGGGCGGCGCGTCGTGCAGGAGATGGAGTAGACCAGATCCTCAATGTCATTCAGAGCGCGCTTGCGGAGCGTCCCCTTTCCCACGCCGCTGGGTCCTGACAGGATAAACAGCCGTCCCCGTGCCATTGCGCCTCACTCCACATTCTGTATCTGTTCGCGGATGCGTTCAAGGCAGGACTTGGCCCCGACAACACCCCAGCGGAAGTCCGCGTCCCCCACTTTGGAGCCCATTGTATTGACCTCGCGGTTCATCTCCTGAATCAGGAAATCAAGTCTCCGGCCGGCCAGGTCTTTTCCCCGGGTCTCCCCGCCCTCCATCGTCTGACGGAAGCGCTCAATATGCGCCGCCAGCCGGGCCAGTTCCTCGGAGACATCCCACTTATCGGCCATGAGCGAGACCTCCTGGGCAATCCGTGCCGAATCGAGCTCCAGCTCATAGTGCTCCATGACTTTCTCAATACGGGCACGCAGCGCCTCAAGAGCCTCCGCAGAGGCCGTCCTCCAGCGCGCCTCCAGGTCTGAAACAATCCCCTCAAAGGCGTTCAGGTCGGCCTCAATGACGGCCTTCAGCTTCTCCCCCTCGGCCCGCTTCATCTCCATGAGGGACTCCAGCGCAGCGTTCAGGAGTTCGTCCCACACCTGAGGCTCATCCTTCATCAGTTCAAGGGCCCGGCTTGCTTCACAGATGCCCGGCAGCGAAAGGAAAGAAGACAGAGAAGGCGTCTCCGCCCCCTCCTGAAGGGCCAGCTCACGCACCCGCCGGAAGAGAAGGAGCAACCCCTCTTCATCCAGCGTGGGGGTTCGGGCCCCGGGGTTCCAGGCAATCTCAGCGGAGAGACGAACCTTGCCCCGGTTCAGCGCCCCCCGCAGCAGGGAAATCAGACGGCTCTCCATCGGGGAGAGCTCCCTTGGCAGACGCGCTGAAAAATCCTGATAGCGGTGATTAACAGAGGTCAGCTCAAAAGTAACCGTCCCCCACGGGAACTCCCGGGAGGCCCGGCCGAAGCCCGTCATGCTCAGAAACATTCGTAATACGCCCTCCGTCTATTCTGAAGCTGTGTTATGGCCCTGAGGCTGAGGCTCAGAGCCCTCTGAGTCAAGGGCCTTCATGGCCTCCTCCAGCCTCTTCATGATGATTTCCCGTCCCTCACGGCTCTTGTAGACCTCCTCGGAAAAGCGCAGGGGCTTGCCGAAGGTCACGGAGATTTTGCTGGGGCGGACGAAATGCGCACCAGTGGGCATGGCTTTGTAGGAGCCGTGAATAAACGCCGGCAGGATAGGCGCCCGCTCGTGGGCAGCGACAAGAGCCACCCCGGCCTCCAGGGGCTGGAGCTTTCCGTCAGGGGAACGTCCCCCCTCCGGGAAAATCAGGACATCGTTCCCCTCCTGATAAAGCTTCATAAACCCCTTCAGGGCTCCGGCGGCGGAAACGCTGCTCATGCGTGAGACGGGAACTGCCCCCAGGGCGCGGATGGAGGTCCCCAGAAACCAGGACTGAAAGAGCTCTTCCTTGGCAAAGTAACGCAGCCGTCTTGGGAAGAAGCACCCCACCACCAGAGGATCCAGATTGCTGCAGTGGTTGCAGGCAACAATCATCCGTTCTTCGGGCAGAGGCTCATCCCAGCGGGCGGAACAGCGGTTCCACAGCCTCAGCAGCAGGCGGAAGAAAGTGCGGACTATCGCGTAGAAAACGCGGTTTTGGTTCATTCGGTGATCTCTCCTCTGGAAAGGGCTTCACGGACGTGATTCAAAAGAAGTTCAACGACCTCATCCTCCGTCATGTCCGAAGTATCCACCCGAACGGCTCCCTCCGGCTGAACAAGGGGCGACACATCACGGCTGCTGTCGGCGGTGTCCCGTTCCCTGATAGAGGCCAGGACTTCCCCGTAGTCAACGGGCTCCCCCCGGCGCTCCCTCTCAAGGCACCGCCGGCGTGCCCGGGCCTCCGGGGTTGCGGTCAGGAAAAATTTCAGAGGCGCCTTTGGGAACACCACGCTCCCCTCATCCCGGCCCTCCACCACCAGAGAACCATATTTTTCCTGATCTCTCTGCAGCCCCAGAAGCGCCTGCCGGACGGAGGGCAGGGCGGAATAGACGGAGGACAGCCTGTCCGCTTTCGGCGTCCGTATCTCCCGGCTGACGTCATCCCCGTTGGCCAGGACAGTCTCCCCGCGCAGCTCAATTTTGATATCGGGCAGAGCCTTTTTAAGAGACTCCGACTCCTCCGGGCGGATACCCGCCTCAGCAAGGACAAGGGCGATCGCCCTGTAGATCGCCCCCGTGTCCAGATAATGAATTCCCAATAACTGAGCCAGCCGTTTTGCCACGGAGCTCTTTCCCGCCCCGGCAGGCCCGTCGATCGTTATAACGTAGGCCAAAAGAATGCCTCCTAATCGGGATTGCTCATCTCGGCCATCTCCTGAGCAACCTTTCCTGCGAAGTCCACCAGTTCTCCCATCAGTTCCTCGATGCTGCTGATCCCCAGCCGCTCCATCGGTTCCGGGAACATATAGTTCTGGAGCCCGTCAGCGCCAAGGCCTATTCCCATCATCAGGCAGACAGAGTTAGCCAGACTGACGACATCCAGCATCGGCTGATATTCCGCCTTTTCCTCCGGAAGCTCATTCGGCTTGTGGTGATAAGCCACCACAACCTGATAGGCCTCAGGCAAATCCCACTTCTCCGTCAGGATAGCCCCTACCATCGCATGGTCAAACCCAAGGACATTGCTCTCCGCTTCGATAAAGGGAATATGCTCTTCCTCCACCATTTTGACGATAATGCCGTAGCCAAAGCGGACGTAGTCATTCAGGATGATCTTCCCAATATCATGAAGCAGCCCGCCGACATAGGCATCCTCAGAGGAGACGTTGTTCGTCATCTTTGCGATATAACGGGCGGCATAGGCCACCATCAGCGAGTGGCGCCAAAGTTCCCCTCTGTCAAGGGCGTAGCCGGAGAGCCCCTTATCCATGGTGGAGTAAACCTGAGCGGCCAGAACAATGTTGCTGACGCTCTTGTACCCCAGAAGGGCGATGGCCTCGGAGATGTTGGAGATATTGCGTTTCATGCCATAGGCCGCCGAGTTGGCCAGCTTCAGGACGCGCAGGACAAGGCCCTCATCCCTCGACAGACTCTTGGAGACATCCGACACGCTGCTGGTGGGATCGTTCAGCTTGCGCATCGTTTCCAGAACGAACTGAGGGAAGGACTTGACATCCTTCAGTTTGCTAAGGATACGAGTCTTTATCAGTTCTCTCGAGTGCTCATCGATTCCACTCATGCCCCATCCTCCTTATTACGTCACGTGCCCCGTACAGGCTTAGACTTCTCCTCCATTGACTATTTTAGTAGAGAGTTCGGAAAAAGACAAATCCACAAATTCTCCAGGACGAAGTTTTTTTAAAGTCAGCTTCCCAATACGCCGCCGAATCAGTCTTTGCACGGAAAAACCCGCCCGGTTCGCCATGACCCGGACCTCCCGCTTCAGCCCCTCCCCGATCACAATGGATATCCAGCGGCCCTGAGGCTCGCGTTCCAGAACGGTCAGGGAGAGGGGAGCCACATGGCGGGTTTCGCCGGGATGCCCGCTTTCCTCCAGCTCAAGGTCAAAACCCGCCCGCCAACGCTCAAGCTGGCGTTCATTGATCTCAATGTTCAGCAGGGCTTCATACTCCTTATGAACCCCCTTTGAGGGGTGGAGAATGTTCTGGGCGAACGCCCCGTCGTTCGTGAGGATGAGGAGCCCCTCGCTCTCACGGTCCAGCCGTCCCGCCGGATAAACCCGCAGCGCCCTCACCTCCGCCGGAAGGAGGTCCACCACCACGGGGTCATACTTGTCGCTCACGGCACAGACCAGCCCGGCGGGCTTGTTCATGACCAGATAAACCAGCCGGGAGGGTTCCAGCCGCCGTCCCCCGTAAAGCACCTCATCTTCCGGCCCCACATCGAAGAACGGGGCCAGGATGATCTTGCCGTTGACCTGAACCTGCCCCGCCCGGATGAGCTCGTCCGCCTTCCGCCGCGAGGCCGCCCCGCAGGACGCAAGGTAAGCATTAAGCCTCATCGGGCATTCCCTCCTCCGTCTCAGGGATATCTTCAATCCTGTCATTGATGTCCTTTTCCGCGCCGGTATCCGGCTCCGGGTCCGTGTCGCCGAAACGCTGCACAACGGGCCCCTCGCCCAGCTCCTCCAGTTCCTCAAGGCTCGGCAGGTCAGCGATGGCATTGAGGCCAAACAGCTCCAGAAAACGCGGCGTCGTCCGATACAGAAGAGGGGAACCGCTGCCCTTCTTGCGGCCGGCAAGACGCACCAGACCGTAGCTCAGCAGCCGCTCAATGACGCCGTCCGACCGGACACCCCGCAGATCCTCCACCTCACCGCGCGTAACAGGCTGATTATAGGCGATAATCGCCGCCGTCTCCACCGCCGCCCGGCTGAGCCGCACACGCCCTTTCTGCGCTGTGTCGCGAAAGCGTGCAAGGATCTCCGCAAAGTGCGGGTTCGTCTCCAGCACCCACCCTCCGGCCAAAGCCCTGAGCACCAGCCCGTGCCCGCCGCTCAGGTGCGCGTCCAGTTCCCTCAGCGCCGCGGACAGCATGGAGCCCGGCACCCCGAAGACCTCCCGAAGCTCCGCCTCCGTCACGGGCGACACGGCCACAAACAGCACGGCTTCAATCTGCGCCGCAAGGCCGGACAGGCCGCCTGCCCCACGGGAATCCGCCGTCTCCTCAGCGTCCTTCTCCTCATGGAGGCCGGATAACGGAGGCTGCGTTTTGAGCGGTTCCGGCTGCTCTTTTTCAGGCTGGCTGTGCGAGGACTTTGACATCGGCAAAAAGGGCCTCCTGCTCTATGGATATCTTCCCCATGCGGCACATCTCCAGAAGCGCCAGCAGAGTCACCACCAGCGCCCGGATTCCCCGGACCGAAGAACGCGCCGCACGGCAGAGAGCGCTGAGGAAGAGCGTCCCCTCCGCCTGAAGCTGCTCCTCCAGTTCGGCAATGCGCGTCTGAATCTGCTCCTCGTCCGGCACGGGCTCATTGGTGAAGCCATCCCAGTCCGCAGAGTCCTCCTCCAGAAGCTGCGCTCTCCGAAGCTTTCTCTCCTGCTCGTAACGCTCGTAAATTCCCCACCACACGCGGCACATAAAGTAGAGTCCTCCCACGTCATACTCCACGTCCGCCTGAGCGTCCTCCGTCTCATCGCCGGGCAGGCGGCGGAAACAGCGGCTCTCCTCCTCCAGCCGCCCGGCCAGCCAGCGGTACG
This sequence comes from Fretibacterium sp., assembly GCA_024695065.1. GTDB lineage: Bacteria > Synergistota > Synergistia > Synergistales > Aminobacteriaceae > JAFUYV01. Next base: position 35,467 of record JAILIX010000022.1, read on the forward strand.
CCGCACGGTAGGGACGGTAACGCTCGATGGACTGCATCAGGGCCTCCTCATCCACAGACTTGAGTTCCTCGTCCGTGACGGGATCATCAAAAACATCCGTCCTCGGCAGAAGGGCATGGGCCTTTTCCAGCAGCAGTCCCGCCACCATGTAGAAAAACTCCGCCAGAGTGTCCACAGAGGCATGCCGGGTGCGGGCCAGATAGACGCCATAGATGCGCACAAGCTGCGTTATCCTGAGTCTGGAAGCCTGAAACTGCCGGCTCTCCACCAGACTGCACAGAAGGTCCAGAGGGCCGGAAAAGCCCTCAATGGAGATGTTGAACGCTTCTGCCAAACTCTGCTCTCCCCCGGCTCAGCGCTCCGGGTTCATCAGCAGCCCCATGGCGGGATAAACCGCTGCCATCGTCTCCCGGGCCACAGCCCCCGCCCGGCGGGCTCCGTCCGCCAGAATATCGTCCATCAGCTTTTTGTTGCCCTCGTACTTCGCCCGGCGCTCGCGGACAGGCTCCAGCATCGCCTGAAGGTGCGCGTTCAGCCGCTTCTTGCAGTCAATGCAGCCGATGCCCGCGCTGCGGCAGCCCTGAACAATCTCAGCCTTCTCCGCCTCGTCCGGATTGAAGACCTTGTGCAGATCCCACACAGGGCACTTCTCCGGGTCGCCGGGGTCGGTCTTCCGCATCCGGGCCGGGTCGGTCATCATCGTCCGCAGCTTGTTCCAGATGGAGTCCGCCGACTCCGATATCTGGAGGGAGTTGCCGTAGGATTTGCTCATCTTCCGGCCGTCAATGCCCGGCACCTTCGGCGTCTTGGTGAACAGCGGCTGCGGTTCCACCAGAAGGTCCTCCCCAAAGAAGTTATTGAAGCGCCGCACGATCTCGCGGCTCAGCTCCAGGTGCGCGCTCTGGTCCTCCCCCACCGGCACAAGGCTCGCCTTGTAGAGAAGGATATCCGCCGCCATCAGGACAGGGTAGCCCAGGAATCCGAAGGTGCTCAGATCCTTTCCCTTGATGTTGTCAAGCTGCTCCTTGTACGTCGGGTTGCGGTAGAGCCATCCCAGCGGGGTGATCATCCCAAGGGCCAGGGCCAGCTCCGCGTGCTGCGGAATATGGGACTGAATAAAGAGCGGGCTTTTCTCGGGGTCCAACCCCACGGAGAGCCAGTCGAGCAACGCGGCATAACAGTATTCCCCTGTGTTCGCGGACTCCGCGTAGTTCGAAGTCAGAGCATGCCAGTCCGCGATGCCGTAGAAGCACTCGTAATTCTCGTCATTCTGCAATCTCACAAAGTTGCTCAGAGCCCCGGCCATGTGGCCCAGGTGCAAGGGCCCCGTCGGTCTCATCAAGCTCAAAACCCGCTTCTTCATCAAACCTTCACTCCTAAAATCCTGTTAAATTCTGATGGGGGCCCCCAGCCCCCGCGTGTCCGGCAAAAGGACCTCGACCCCCTCCGCCGCCGTGAGGTCTCTCAGGCGGCGCGCCAGCTCCGGCAGGGAGGCCCGTTCCATCTCACCGTGGTCCGCCGTGGCGACGGCAAGACCTGCGTCGTTCGCGTCCATCAGCTCATGATACTTCATGTCCGCCGTGATGTAGATATCCGCGCGCCGCGCTCTGGCCGCGGGCCAGAGACTGCCCCCGGACCCGCCGCAGAGGGCCACCCGGGACACCGGCCCTCCGCCCGGCGCGTAAGCGTCGATATGACTCAGTCCCCACGCTGCCCGGACCTGCCTGAGAAACGAATCCGGCGCGGCGGGAGCAGGCAGTTTCCCCAGAATTCCCAGCCCGGATCCGGGGTCCAGGGGTTCCGTCTCCTGAAGCCCCAGCAGACGGGCCAGATCCGCGTTCACCCCCACTTTGTCCCAGTTCGTGTGGGCAGCCAGAATGGCGATATCGCGCTTCACCGCCTCCCTCACGACACGCCCCGGCCCGGCGTTCAGGTCGAGCTTTTTGACGGGGTGGAAGAGCAGGGGATGATGACACAGAAGCGCCTGACACCCCGCCGCTGCCGTCACCGCCTGAACGGTGGGATCCAGAGCGACGGCCACCCGCTGAACAGGGGCCTCAAGGTCCCCGATCATCAGACCAATATTATCCCACTCCTCGGCCAGACTGAACGGCGCGATTTCATCTATTGCGCGCAGCAGTTCCCGTATCCGCATCCCACGGTTCTCCAGGCCGGACTAATACGCCAGCTTGTATATCTCCAGCACGTCCTCCGCGTCCAGCGGCTTCAGGACGCCAAACGGGCAGGCTTTGGACGCGTTGTCCGCCAGTTTCCGGATATCCCCCTCCGGAATATCCAGCTCCCGCAGCGTGGTGGGCGCGCCGACCTCCCGGAAGAAGTCCTCCAGTGCCTCAATGCCGCTGAGGGCCTTTTCCTCATCGCTCACGTCGTCGAAGCTGTCAAAGACGTTCTCCGCCAGCCGGGCGAAGGGAACGGGGTTCTCCTCAGAGAGGTACCGGGCCCAGGCCGGCATCATCACCGCCAGAGACGCCCCGTGGGGCACATCGTACAACAGGCTGAGGGTGTGGCCCAGCTTGTGGGACGAGAAGTCGCCCCGCGCTGCCCGGCCGCAGGAGAAGAAGCCGCTGTGGGCTATGGCCCCCGACCAGGCGTACTCTGCCCGCGCCTCGTAGTTCTGCGGATCCTCAATCAGCTCAGGGATCAGGCGTATCATGCTGCGCACAAGGGCGTACCCCTGCTCGTCCATCATCTCCGTGCCCTCGTCGCCGTCCAGCAGGCGCTCCAGCACGTGTGCGATGATGTCGATGCCTCCGTTGACGGTCTGCCGCTCCGGCAGGGACGTCTGGAGCGAGGGATCAATGACTGAGACCTTGGGATAAATCAGAGGGCTGTTCATGGAGACCTTGGCCTCTTTCTCCGGGTTCGAGACCACAGCAATGCCGTTCACCTCACTGGAGGATGCGGATGCCGTCAGCACTCCAAAGATGGGCAGCGCCTTCCGGACCTCCGCCTTGCCCTCAAAGAAATCCCACACGTCGCCGTCGTAGCACGCACCGGCCGCAACGGCCTTGGCCGAGTCAAAGACGCTGCCCCCGCCGATAGGGACGATGGCATCCACCGGCGAGGCCTTGACGCGGCTTATCGCTTCGCGCACCTTATCGACACGCGGGTTGGACTTCACGCCGCCGATCTCCGGAAAGGCAATGCCCGCCCTGGTCAGGGCCTGGGTGAGCTGGGCGTAGGCCCCGTTTTTAAAGACCGCCTTGCCGCCGTAAAGCAGCAGCACGCTTTTGGCATTCACGGCCGACAGCTGCTCCACCAGCTTCGGGATCGTTCCCTTTCCAAAGAAGACGATCGTTGGGTTCCACCACATGAAGTTCTGCACTTTCGACACCTCTCTGCTTTATAAACATAAACTTTTCGAGACTGAGAGTCCATTCTCCGTTGTAGTTTCGTCCATTTGCCGACAATCCTTAACGAACGGCCCAGGCTCAGGGATGCCGCCCCGTCTCTGTTATAATAACATAATACAATTAAATCCGCCGAATCTTTCTATAATAAAAGGCGGGAAACAGGGTGAAGAAAAATGACCAGCGAGATTAAGCGTAAACTGGATGATCTGAACGAGCTTCTGAGCCAAAATTACATCACCGACGCGGAGTACGCCATCGCGAGAGAAAATGTTCTGGCCGATGCGGGAATCGATATCGTGCCGCGGCTGGAGGGCCCCGT
>JAILIX010000027.1 GCA_024695065.1 Fretibacterium sp.
GGCGCTGAAGAGCACGGATCCGGACACAAAGCCCGCGGCGGTGGACGTTGTGGAGACGATCACCGGCACGCTGACGCCGGATGAGATCACGAAGCTGTCGAAGGCCGAGATTGATTCCGCCGTCCACAACAGGACGGAAGAAAAGAAGGCCGAGGCGGCCGAGGCTGAGTCCGGCGAGGTCAGCAGCACGGAAGTGCCCGCGGGAACGGACCTGCTGGAGAAGAGCGAGTCCACGGCGCTGAAGACGGCCAACGAAAAGCTGTCGGTCAAGCCGAAGGTGGTGACGCCCCAGGAGTACACAGAGGAGGAGACGACGGAGCTGGCCAGTAAGCTGGCCGAAAGTCTGAACAACCTCTCTGCGGACAGCGAAGTGAACGCCGGGCTGCTGACCGCCGCGAAGGAGAACCTGAAGTCCGCCAGTGAGCTTGAGATTGCCTCCGCGGACAAGGAGCTGGACAGGCAGGCGGAGAAGCTGGAGGAGATGCTGAACAAGGTGGGGTCTGCCCTGTCGAAGGTTGTGAACGGCAGCGGCGGCAAGGGCGTGGTCCTCTCGACGGTGCTTCCGGCGATGACGCCCAGTGTCAGCGGTTTCTTCCCGCTGAAGGTGAACCTGAGGAACCTGACGCCGGGGCGCGGAATAAGGTTCTGGCCGTCTGTGGAGTATTTCCTGCAGCAGTCGGCCCGGGGTGAGGCCCAGGTCTCCGCGGTGGTGGTGACGGCCGGCGGGGGCGTGGAGGGAGAGGCGTTCTTCCTGGATTCTGAGGGCAAGCCCGTGACGAAGGTCAGCGGCGACGCGTCGGCCATGTCCATGGTGGTGTACCTTGAGGGCGGCAGGAGCTACGACAGCGCCTTCATCACGGCGGACGCAAGCCCCAGAGATCAGGAGGTGCTGGAGCAGCTGGCGGACGATCTGAGCGGCACTCCGACCTCCAACAAGGGCGGCGGCGGCTGCAGCGGCGGCTTTGCGGGGATCTCCGGGCTTCTGGCTCTGGCCTTTGTCCCGGCGGCGCTGCGCCGCAGGGTCAGGAAGTAAAAAAAGGGGTCCGGGGGCTTTGACCCCGGGCTTCAGGGATAGGAAACGGAATTCAGGGCAACAGCCAGCCCCCGCCGCGGTTTCGCGGCGGGGGCCTTCTTTATGCCGGCTTCGGCTCCCCCCGGCCGGGGAAAAAAGCGGTGTCCCGGAGCTCTTTGGAGGATCCCGCGTTCGTTTTTTCATCTGCTGGATGTTTCTGTTGGGCTTAAACGGGGTGGAAAGCCGCTGAATGCAGTGTCATGCCGTGTTTTCTCTGAAACGCTAAAATGTTGTTTATTGCTGTATAATTCAGTTTTATGATATAATTATTCTGTCCGGGAAGCGAGAGGAGCCGTTTTTCGGGCGGAAAAAATTCAGGAGGTTCAGGGGGAAGGCATCCCTCTGAGCTTCAATATTCAGAAGGGGGATTTTCGTAATGCTAGGTACCAGATGTAATGCGTTGTGTCGTGTTTTTTCTGCTGTGCTCTGTCTTTCGATTTTCTCCACACCGGTTCTTGCCTGCACAGATGTCGTCGTCGGCAAGGACGCTTCTGTAGACGGGTCCGTGATGACCTGTCATACTGCGGATGGAGCCTATTATGACGCTCAGATTCGCTTCATCCCCGGCCAGAAGTTCCCTGCGGGAAGCATGACTCCCGTCTACCGCAACATGACAATGGAAGAACCGGGGGGGTGGATCAAAGCCGGAGAGATTCCGCAGGCCGAGGAGACCTATGGCTACTTCCACGTGGGCTATCCCGCGATGAACGAGCACCGGGTCGCCATCGGCGAGACCACCATTGGACAGAAGGAAATTCTCAAGTCTATCCCCGGCGCCGGTAAGGCGCTCCTCACCATCGAGCAGCTGGAGGTTCTGGCGCTGCAGCGCGCAAAGACGGCCCGCGAAGCCATCCGTGTCATGGGTGATCTTTCGCAGAAGTATGGGTTCATGCCCTCCTGCGGAACCGAGGGCGAGTGCCTGACTGTCACGGACCCTGACGAGGCCTGGATTTTCCATGTGTTCGGCACGGGCTTTGCCTGGACGCCGGAGAGCGGCAAACCGGGCTCTGTCTGGGCTGCGCAGCGTGTTCCCGACGATGAAGTCGTTGTGGTGCCCAATATTGCCCGCATCCGCTTCATCGACCCGAAGGATACCAGGAATTTCATGGTCTCCGACAACTATATGCAGCATGCCATCGACAACGGCCTTTATGACCCCAAGAGCGGGGAGCCCTTCGACTTCCAGGCCGCCTACACCCCGGCGACGGGCAACGACGACTGGGCGCTGAGCTCCATGTGGGTGCGCAACCGCCTCTACACGATCCACAAGGCCCTTGCCCCCAGCCGCGAGTGGGATCCTTACGCGCCTGTCAGTTCCTATCCCTTCTCCATCAAGCCGGAGAAGAAACTTTCCGTTCGTGACATCATGGGGTTCATCCGCAGCTACCACAAGGGCAGCGTGTTTGACATGACGCTGGACCCGATGTGGACCGTGCGCGGCAAGGATGGTTCGGCGGAGCTCAGCCCTCTGACCACGCCCTTCCCGACCCGCCTTCAGCGCGACCTCCTCAAGATCCCCTATTCCCGCAGCATTGCTACGAACGCCTGTGCCTACAGCTGGGTTTCCCAGATGCGCAAGGACCTGCCGGAGCCTGTGGGCGGCGTGCTGTGGTTTGGGTATGACAACCCTGCGCACACGCTCTACGTGCCGGTCTACACCGGGACACGGGACACCAAGGAGAGCTGGAAGTCCAACTTTGACCGCGACAAGTTCAGCGCGGACTGCGCTCAGTGGGCTTTCATGCTTCAGGATGACGTGGTGAACTGGCGTTATCAGGAGGCCATCAAGGACCTTGAGGCCGTCCGCAACCCCATCGAGGACGAGTTCTTCAAGAATCAGGCCGAGGTTGAGAAGAAGGCCTCCGCGCTTTATAAGGAAGACCCCGCGAAGGCGACGAAGTTCCTCACCGACTACACCATCGAGTGCATGGACAAGGCGGAGAAGGCGTACTGGAACCTCAACGCCACAAGCATTGCCAAGTACACCAATAACCGTTAGAACTGCCGGGCTCAGAAAAGGAGTTTGATGATGAAAAGAAAAGGTTTTCTTTCTGCTTTGATGCTGCTCCTGATGGCCGCCTCAGCGATGGCCCTGCCGAAGGTTGAAACGCCGCTCCTCGCGACGACCTGCGGACAGAGCCCCGGGGCCATGATGATCAAGATGTCCGCCATGCAGGCGAAAGTCGCTCCGGTGGACTCCAGCAAGACGCTCACTGCCGATGAACTGGACCCCGCGAAGTGCAGGACGCTTGTCGTGACGGCAGGGACCAGCATGAAGGGCATGGGCGCAGCCGGTACTGACGTTGACAAGGAGATTGCCCGCTGCACGGCCCTGATGAAGGCTGCCAAAGAGAAGGGCATTCTTGTCATCGGCGCTCACATCGAGGGGATGGCCCGGCGTACGGACGCCTCGGATGAAGCCTCTATCAAGGCGGTCATGCCGCTGGCAGATGTTATTCTGGTCATCGAGGACAGCAACAGCGACGGGTTCTTTACAAAATACGCACAGGAACTTGGAAAGGAACTCATCGTTGTCAAAGATGCCCTGTCTATCGGAGCAAAACTGGCGGAACTTCAGTAAAACAGAGAAGCGGGGGGGAAACTCCCCGCTTTTTTTACGATGCTTTATAAGATGAAGGGAGACATTTTATGTTTGCCCATGCTTATATGATTCTGGGAATTGTCGTCGCGGCGTTTCTTGCGGCGAAGGTGCTTCGGCTTTCCACGGAGCTTTCCATGCTGGCGGCGGCGTTTGCCGCTGCTGTTTATCATGGCGTGGTGTGGTCCGGTGAGTTTCCCCTCCGGCATATCGTGGAGGGAACGTTCACCTATTTCGACGTGTGCCTGATCTTCATCAGCGCCACCTTCTTCATGGCACTGGTCAAGGAATCGGGCGGCGTGGCTTTCATCGTGAGGCGGATTGTCGGTGCGTTTCACTCTCACCGTTTCATCTGCCTTCTGCTTTTGACGTTTGTGATGCTGATTCCTGGCGCCCTGACGGGTTCGGGGGCCACCAGCGTCCTCACTGTCGGGGCTCTGGTGGGTTCTGTGCTGTCCGCGATGGGGGTCGACGAGACCCGCAAGGCTGCGGCGATATTTATGACGGCAGCCATGAGCGCGGCGGCGCCTCCCATTAACCTGTGGGCCATGATGGCTGCGGCAGGGGCGAATATGCCCTACGTGGGCTTCAACGGGCCTCTTGCCGTTCTCTCCCTGCTGGGGGCGCTGTTCTCAATGTTTTGGCTTGCCGGGCGGGCCTCGTCTGACGCGCATATTTCCCGCGAGGACGCGCTGGCCCGTCTCCCCGAAGCCCCAGAGGGGATGAACTGGCTGCGGGTGCTGCTTCCTTTCGTCGTGTTCGGCGGGCTTCTGGCGGCAGGGCGAATCTGGCCCTTCGATTTCCCGATCATCGGCCTTCCCATGATCTTCATGCTCTCCGCCTGCATGGTGTGGCTTCTCTCGCCCGTGAAGCTCAGAGTCTGGCGCGTCCTCTCGGACACCGTCCGCAACCTGCTGCCTCTGGTGGGAATTATGGTTGTTGTGGGAGCTCTGATCCAGATCCTGGCGCTCTCCGGCGCGCGGGGGGTCATTTCCCTGCACGTGGTTATTCTGCCGCTGACGACGCTCTTCGCCACGCTCTTTATCATCCTTCCTGTTTCGGAGGGGATTCTTCAGTATGCTGTGGCGCCCCTGCTGGGCGTGCCCCTCATCATGCTTTTCAACATGAAGGGCATGGACCCCATCGTCGCGCTCTCCGCCATGTCGGTGCTCTGGCCTCTTGGGGACTGCCTGCCGCCGACGGCTGTCATCGGCCGGGCCGCGGTTATGGAGCTTCACTACGAGGGAAGGTACTACTCCGATTTCGTGAGGGCCTGCCTCATCCCCATGCTGTTCATCGCGGTCTGCTGCACGCTCTTCCTGATTTACAGCAAGCAGCTCGCGTTCCTGGCTGTATAATCGGGGCTTTCAGGGGGCTTTTCCCCTGAGTTTGATCAGGGATTCGGGAGGAATTCATAATGAGCGATGCACTGATGATTTTGATAAACCAGATTGTGACCTACGGTTACTACGCCATGACGCTGCTTTTCGCCTGTGCCCTGGCGTGGAATCTCAGGAAGACGCGGGACCCGCAGGAGGCCGTTCTTTACGCGGTCATTCTCATCCCCTTTATCCTGCGTGTTCTGCATGTCAAATAACGGGAGGCGAAACCAGAGATCATGGACAGACTTACCAGGATAAAATGGATAGCCGCCGTTTTGTGTGCGGCCTCGGCTCTCTGGGCCGGGGTTGAGTTCTATGAAATGCGCCATTACAAGGAGCCTGTCGTCCTCGGCCCTGGTGTGACGCAGGTTCAGAAGCTGAGTGCGTACGAGCCCTCCCTTGCGGGGACCGTCAACGACTGCAATGTTTACATCCTGGACAGCGGGCGTCCCGGCGGGACTGTGCTGCTGATTGGGGGGACGCACCCGGAGGAGCCGGCCACAAACCTCACGGCCCAGATTTTTGTGGAGAACGCAAAGCCGGAGGCAGGCCGCCTCATTGTCGTCACCCGCGCCAACACCAGCGGTTCGCTCTATTCCCGCAACGGCGAGGCTTACCCCAGCTTCTATGAGATCAAGACCTCGTGGGGAAGCAAGAAATGGCGTCTTGGAGACAGGGCTGGGAGCCCGCTGGACTCCTGGCCGGACCCGGAGGTCTACGTTCACTACCCCAGCCGCCAGCTCCTGGCCTATATGGACATCCGCAACCTGAACCGCTGCTGGCCCGGGCGCCCCAACGGCCTTCTGGTGGAGCGCACCACCTACGGCATGGCTCAGATGATCCGCTCTCTGGGGGTGGACGTGGTTGTGGACCTTCACGAGGCGGAACTGGAGTATGCGGTGGAGAACACGATCGTCGCCCACGAAAAGGCGCAGGAGATTGCCGCGATGGCTTCAATGATGCTGACCAGCACGGAGTTTGAGGTCCCCATTGGCATGGAGTTCTCGCCCACGGCGCTGCATGGCCTGTCCCACCGGGAGGTGGGCGATCACACGCCGGCTATGTCCCTGCTCTACGAGGTGGCGGAGCCCCTGCTGGACCGCATCCGCGGCGTCACGGACCAAAAGCTGGTGCTGGAGGGGAAGGATGATTTCGTCGTCGAGGCAGGGAAGCACAAGCTCCTCTACGCCCCTATCGACGAGAATGGCTGGCATATCGACGTCCGCGTGGGACGCCACATCTCGACATTCCTTCAGTGCCTGGACATCTTTTCAATGATGAACCCGGAGCGCACCATTACAATCACCGGTGTGCCCCGCTATGCTGAGGTTAAGGAGAAGGGCGTCGGCGCCTTCTTCCACGACCCCTCTAAGGCCGCGAAGGACAGAGTGGAGTATGACTGAGCTCAGGCTCCTCTCAGGGAGCCTGAACAGGTCGGGACGGAAGGGTTTTAAAGAGGTTTTAAAGGTTTTAAAGTCAGAACGGCTTTCCTTTTGAAACGGTTTTTTTCACGCTTATCTTTCTTAAAATAACTTTTTAAGGAGGCAGGTTTGATGAAAAGGAAAATCAAAGAAGCCCTTGTTTTTGCCGTTGTGATTACAGTGTTGACGGCGGGGGCGGCGCTGGCGTGTACTTCCGTGATCGTGGGCAAAAAGGCCTCGGCTGACGGCTCCGTGCTGGTTTCCTACACCTGCGACGGCTGGTATGACCACCGTCTGAAGGTGATTCCCGGCGGCGAGCACAAGAAAGGCGAGATGGTCCCTGTCTGCTACAACATCTGCTATCAGACCCGGCCGGGACGTGAGCTGAAAAAGGTGCTGGAGATCCCCCAGGTGGAGAAGACCTACACGTACTTCCACGTGGGATATCCCATCATGAACGAGAAGTCCGTCGTGATGGGGGAGTACACATGGGGCGGCCGCGAGGAGAACGAATGCCAGGCCGGCGCGTTCATGATCGAGCAGCTTCAGGTCCTCGGCCTTCAGCGTGCCGCCACGGCCCGCGAGGCCATTCAGGTGATGGGCGCACTGGCTGAGAAGTATGGCTACGGCGACGGCGGTGAGGCCCTGACCATCGGCGACAGGGACGAGATCTGGCTGTTTGAGATCTGCGGCCCCGGTCCTCTGTGGACGCCTGAGTCCGGCAAGCCCGGTGCCGTCTGGGCCGCTGTGCGCTGCCCCGACGACAGCTACGGTATGGGCTCCAACCGCTCCCGCATCGCGGAGATTAATTTTGACGACAAGGAGAACTTCATGTACTCCCCGAACGTCAAATCCTTCGCGCAGGAGATGGGCTGGTGGAAGGAGGGCGAGCCCTTCGTCTTCCACAAACTTTACAATCCTGAGCCCTACGGTTCCCCCTATTATCAGCAGCGCCGTGAGTGGCGGGCCTACAACCTGCTTTCCCCCAGCGTGAAGCTGGCGGAGAACGCGGCGGAGCAGTATCCCCTTTTCCAGAAGCCCGACAAGCCCATCCGTCCGCAGGATCTGATGGCGCTTTGCCGCGACGTCTTGGAGGGTACGCGTTTTGACATGACAAAGGGACTGGATGCCGGCCCCTTTGGGACACCGACGCGCTACGCCGTGACGGGAAGTATGAAGCCTGAGGACCGCAAGGGCAACGACTGGAACCGTTCCATCAGCCTTTTCCGCTGCTCCTACAGCTTTGTGGGCCAGGTGAGGGACAACCTGCCGGAGCCCCTGGCGGCAGTGGCGTGGTTTGGCCTGGACCAGCCCATCACGACCTGCTACATCCCTATCTACGCCGGCACGCAGAAGGTCCCGGAATCCTACTATGAGGGCGACCGCGTAAAGTTCGACACAAAGTCGACGTGGTGGGCCTTCAATTTTGTGGGGAACTGGGCGGACCTGAACTTCCGGGCAATGATCGGCGACATCCGCGGGGAGCAGAACCGTCTTGAGGGCAAATTCTTCAGCGAGCAGAAGGAGTTTGAGACGAAGGCTGCCGAGCTTTACGCCAAAGACCCCAAAAAGGCCCTTGAGATGATCACGGACCACGTCAACGGCAACATGAAGACCGTCCATTCGGACTGGTGGAACCTTGCCTGGACCCTTGTGGGCCGGTACAACGACGGCTATCGGATCACCGACAAGAGCTTCGATGCCATCGGGTACCCGACGGAGTGGCTCAAGACCGTTGGCTTTGGAGATCAGGACGCTGAGCCGAAGAAATAAGGAACAGAGGACGTTTCATCAGGAAAGCCACAGCCTCCGCCGCAGCGGCGGAGGCCTTTTTATATTACGCCGGATACCCACCGTCCGCCGCAGGACTGGCGCTTGTCATCCAGAGCGACGGAGCGCTTGACGGGGACAGGGGACACAGGAGTAAACTTAATATTGGCAGGGAAACTGTGGGCCGGAATGATGACGATGAAGTCCGGCCGCCCATCGCCAATGAGGAGGTGAAAGATGGTGCTGAAGAAATTTATCGCCCTGTGCCTGCTGTTCCTGGGATGTGCGGCGGCGCGGGCGGAGACGCTCTTTTCCATGACGCCGGAGGCCGAGGCGCTCTTTCGCCAGCGTGGAGGGGTGGGATACCTCTACTGGGGGTCCTACAAGAACTGTTGAGGAGGCCTGGATTCCATTCTCGTGGAGAATGGCCTGCCAAGAAATATTGACGGTTCCTCTCACGGCGGTTTTCGCTTTGAGAAGGCGGAGCAGGACGGAATGACGCTCTACATCCGCTCCGATATGCACTTCACGGGCGGATGTCCCGAGATTGTCCGGGTGGATTACCGGGGCAGCGCCTGGCTGATGGTAAAAAATATGCAGCTGTGAGGGGGCTGCGGAGCCACAGGCGTCGGGCCTGGCTTCCTTTCTCAGGGATGACAGGGCCGGCGCCCCTGAAAAATTTTATTTTTGCCTCGCCTCATAGCTTGGCAAAAGACGGGGGGTCGTGTATAATATCCCTCGTGTTCTTCTTGCGGAGACGTGGCCGAGTGGTCGAAGGCGGGCGCTTGGAGAGCGTCTGAGCAGCAATGCTCCTAGAGTTCGAATCTCTACGTCTCCGCCATTTAAAAAAGTTCAGAACAGCCGCCTGTAAGGCGGTTTTTTTGTAGAATGACATCCTTTGGGGAAAGGAGGGATGACCATGAAAAAGGTCCTGCATGTGGAGGGCATGATGTGCCCGAACTGCGCGAAGCACGTCAGGGAGGCGCTGGAAAAGGTTGCCGGGGTCGCCTCAGTGGACGTTCAGCTTGCGGAAAAAACGGCGGCTGTGTCTCTCTCCGCTGACGTGGCGGACGAGGTCCTGACCCAGGCGGTCGTGGACGAGGGGTATAAAGTGCTCTCCGTCGTGGCGGCTTAGTTTTGTTTCTCCATTTGAGGCCAGAGGAATTGACGCCAGAGGAAGAAAATGGTAAGATATCCCACGTTGTTCGGGGCGTAGCGCAGCCTGGCTAGCGCGCTTGGATCGGGACCAAGAGGTCGGAGGTTCGAATCCTCTCGCCCCGACCATTAAGGAAACTGAGGAGGTCAAGTTATGGCCTCCTTTTTCGTATCTGGACTTTCGGAGGTGTGCGTATGTTCGTCTTTCAGGGGAATAACTTGCTGATTCGCGGCGGCCTTCCGGAGTGTGACGGGCTCCCGGAGGAAGTTGTGCGCTGTTCGCTGGACTTTCCCAGTGTCTGGCAGGATTTGCCGTCCTGGTGCGAAGTGGGGGAGGACTACGCCCCCCGCGAAGGAGAGGAGTTCATCGGCCTGCGTCAGGTGTGGCACCGCTGGGGTGAGGAGACTTTTGTCCGGGCGGGCGGCGCCTGGCAGTTCGCCAGCTGGTGGCGGAACGTCCGGATCTGCTCCTTCTGCGGGGAGGGGCTGCTTCCCAGCGAAACGGACCACGGGCGGCGCTGCCCAAAGTGCGGCCGGGTCTTCTACACTCCCATCTCACCGGCAGTCATTGTGGCGATTGAGCGCGAGTTTGAGGGGGAGCGAAAACTTCTTCTGGCGCACAACACGGCAATGCCGCGGGGGCGCTTCAGCGTTCTGGCGGGGTTTGTGGAGCCGGGGGAGACCCTTGAGGAGGCAGTGGCCCGCGAGGTGCGGGAGGAAGTCTCGATTGAGGTTCAGGACATCCGATACTTCAAAAGCCAGCCATGGCCCTTCCCCCATTCCCTGATGCTGGGGTTCACAGCCCTGTGGAAAGCCGGGGAACTGAAGCCGGACGGCATAGAAATCGGGGAGGCCGGGTGGTACGCACCCAATGCTCTCCCCGCTGATATTCCCGACAGGGCCAGTATCTCCCGCCGTCTGATTGACCGCTTTGCCGCTGCGCCCCTGAGACAGAAGGACTGATGTGCTCCGGCTGCGGGACACAGGCCCGGCTTGTTACTTTCTCAGGCCCGCGCCGATGTTCCGCAGCATATTCTGACGCACTTTGCTGCTGTGCGGCCCACGGTCGGGCACGCCGCTGGACCAGTACTGGTGCGCACGTATCGACATGTCGTTCAGCCAGTCGTTGAGTCCAAAAGCGTCAATCAGCACGGACACACCCAGCACCAGCCACATAAGAATCGCCAGAATGCCAATAATCTTGAAACTGAGCATCAGAGTGCGGTCCGTGGCCCGCTCAATCCGCCGGACTTCCTCCTCCGCCTGCTTCCGCTCAAGTTTTGTAAGGGATTCCTCCTTGCGGCGCATGGAGGAAATTGTCCACAGTCCTGCCCCGCTGCGCGCCCACTGGATGAGCCCCAGAACAAAAATAGCGGTGAGAACAATCCATAGAATGCCCCACATTTTTATCCCTCTCCTTTGTTTTTCCCGAAGAGACGGCGAACAAACCGCACGGCACAGCCCGGCTTCTTCGTCCTCTCACACTCAGGCGGGGGACAATGCCGGATTTCCCTGTCATTATCCTTCCTCGCCAACAGGACCTCCCTGAACAGGACCTCAAGGGAAAGTGTCCTTCCTGTCCATAAATTACAAAACTATTTTACCATATTTAAATCCTGAGGTGAGGCCGCTGTTTTGCCGATGCTTCGTGCCCTGTCCTGCAGAACTTTGGCGGTGCAGTCTGCCTGATTCCGCCGAGCTCAGAAGGACGGCCATTTTCTCATGGGGAAACTCCGCATAACGGCGAATGGCGAAAGCGGCTTCCATGCGCTAAATTATTTTATATAGACAGGAAATTCCTTTTCATCTTTTCATCAGGAGGTCTTTTCATGAGGGTCGAACTTCTGCTTTTTATGCTGTCCCTGAGCTGTTTCCTTTCAATAGCAGCGCCGGTGGCGGGTGCCGCGGAGAAAACGGCGGAGAAAGCCTTGTCCGGCGCGCCGGAGTGGGGGCATCTGCCCCCGCTGTTGCCGATGGAGAACTTCTTCCGCAACCCGGACACAGCGTCTTATGCCATCTCGCCGGACGGGACAAAGCTGGCTTTCGCAAAACCTTGGGAACACCGCATGAACGTCACGGTGCGCGATTTGGCGACGGGGGCGGAGCGGCGCGTCACTTCCGCCAGAGAGCGGGACATCGCGGGGTTCTTCTGGAAGGGCAATGACCGCATCGTCTATGTTCAGGACACCGGCGGCGACGAGAACTTCCATATCTACGTCGTGGATATCGCAGACAAGGAAGCCCCCCTTCCTGTGGGGGCGGCGCGGGACCTGACGCCATTTGAGGGCGTTCGCGCCGGAGTGCTGGATGACCTTGAGGAAGACCCGGACCACATGCTCATTGAGATGAACCGGCGCAACCCGGAGGTGTTCGACGTGTTCCGCTGCGACATCGCCACGGGCGGGCTGACTCAGGTGGCGGAGAACCCGGGGAACATCGCGGGCTGGATGACCGACCACAACGGGAAACTCCGCGCCGCCTACGCCACGGACGGCGTGAACACCAGCCTGCTCTACCGCACCACGGAGGATCAGGAGTTCCGCACGCTCATCACGACGAACTTCCGCGAGACCTTTGTCCCGCTGCTCTTTGCTTATGACAACAAGCTGCTTTACGTGGAGTCGAACCTGGACCGCGACAAGGCTGCCATCTACACCTTTGACCCCGAGACCAAGAAGACGCTGGACCTTGTGTTTGAGCATCCGGAGGTGGACGTGGGGGGGCTCCTCCATTCAAAGAAGCGCAAAATTATCACCGGTGTGACCTTTGTGACGGACCGGGGGCACTACCATTTCTTTGATGAGAACCGCGCGGAGCTGCAGAAGACGCTCACGTCCTTCTTCCCTGAGCACGAGGTGGCTGTGACGGATATGGATGACGACGAGCGCCGGGTCATCGTGCGGGTTTACGGAGACCGGACGCGTGGGGCCTACTACCTCTACGACCGCAAGGACAACTCCATGTCGAAGCTGGCGGATCTGTCGCCCTGGCTGAAGGAGGAGCAGATGGCTCCCATGAAGCCTGTCGAATTTAAATCCCGGGACGGCCTGACGCTCCACGGCTATCTGACGCTGCCGCTGGGCGTGGAGCCCCGGAACCTGCCGCTGGTGGTCATTCCCCACGGAGGGCCCAGCGCGCGCGATGTGTGGGGCTTCGACTCGGAGGCACAGTTTCTGGCCAACCGGGGGGCGGCGGTGCTTCAGGTGAACTTCCGCGGCTCCACAGGGTACGGCAAGGCCTTCTGGCAGGCTGGCTTCAAGCAGTGGGGCCGTGGAATGCAGAACGACGTCACCGACGGTGTGGAGTGGGCCGTGGCTCAGGGCATCGCGGACCGCAGCCGTCTGGCCATCTATGGCGGCAGCTACGGCGGGTATGCGGCGCTGGCGGGGGCTACGTTCACGCCGGACCTGTACGCCTGCGCTGTGAGCTACGTAGGCCCCTCCAACATCTTCACGCTTCTGGCGAGCATCCCGCCCTACTGGGAGCCCTTCCGCGAGATGGAGTACGAGGAGATTGGCGACCCGGAGAAGGACAAGGAACTGCTGACGGCGGTGTCGCCGGTGTTCCACGCGGACCAGATAAAGATTCCGCTGTTCGTGGCCCAGGGCGCCAATGACCCGCGGGTGAACAAGGCGGAGTCAGATCAGATTGTCGAGGCTGTCCGCAAAACGGGCAAGGATGTGGTTTACATGGTGAAGGACAACGAGGGGCACGGTTTCCACAACGAGGAAAACCGCTTTGACTTCTACCGGGAGATGGAGACGTTTTTCAGGAAGCACCTTGGCCTCCGCTGAACTGCGCGGAGCTTTGGCATAGTTGATATAATAGAATAAGAGAGGAGCGAAAACAGGCGGGAAAGGAGCAAGTCGGTTTGTCGTCGGAACCGTTTTAAACCCCGTCGGTTTCCACTCCTCATTCTTTTCTTTCCCGTGCTGCCGGCGGCAGCAAACGGCTACTTTGATTTCGCGGACAGGAAGAACAGATAACGGACCAGCACCCACCCAACCACCAGGGACGCTAAGATTGTCTGGAGGGTGACCAGAAGCTGATGCACCTCCAGGACGCCTCCCATGGATGCCCCCGACAGCTTCACGGCCAGGGTGCTGAGGACGATGGGGAAGGTGAAATTCGCGTGGCCCGGGCTGAACTCCGGCTGCTTCCACGTCAGCCAGATCAGGTAAAACAGCCCCACAAGGAAGAAGATCAGGGCCGACATCAGCAGTGCGTAAACCATGTCCGGGTCCCTCACCTCAAAGGAGGTCATGTAGCCCGCCAGCAGCAGGGATGCCGGCATCGCGAAAATGACCGCCGTGGGCTTCGCATTTTCAGGAATCTGCCCTACTCCCCACATCCTCCAGCAGATAAAAGGCAGAAGGCACAGAGTCGCGGCAAGGGCAAACCAGAAGACCGCGCGTCCAATATCCAGCCGACCTGAGACGGGCGCGGTTACGCTGGCGGCCGCGATGCCTGCGTACACAACAAACCATGAGGGAAAAACTTTTTTGATGGAAAAGCCCCTCAAAAACTTCCAGCTGAACCACAAGATTAAAAGCGCGTGCCCCGCGAGGCCGGCATACCAGAGCCCCGCGCCGGCGCCGGGGCAGCAGGGCCGAACGTAGCCGCCCAGCAGCATGGTCGCCATGGTGATGGCGGGGAGAAGGCTCGCCGCCACAGGGTCCTCAAGGGGTTCCTTCAACTTCGTGTTCATAACAGCAAGCCTGATTAGGAAAAACACGTAGAGAACAGCTGCAATGGCCCCCAGAGCAAGGCGTGCCCACATAAAGGACTGCAAAATATCCCCCAGTGCCAGCAGAGCCAGAATAAGCCCCGCAATGGGGATGGGACATCGTTCCAGAAACAAACAACTCACCCTTCCATTGTATTATTTATTGCCGCACAGCAGAAGACAAAAAAAATTTGCCCGCTCAGGGCGCGTGAAAAGGGAAAAGGGAAAAAACGGTGAAGGAACCTACCTCACCCTCTCCATGCCTGAATTGAGCGGCAGCAGGATGCAGCACGTGCATCACTGAAAACAGTTCACGTAACTCCGCAGCGCCAAAACTGAGGCATGAGGGGCTCCTCCTTCCCGACAATGAATTTAAAATACTGAAGTTATTTTAAGGAAAAAGAGGGAGAGAGTCAATATCCTCTCCCCGGAGGAGCAGCTTTTTGCAGAAGGAGCGCCGGTGGATGGGGGAGAGACCCAGCTGCCGCACGGCCTCGCGATGGGCCGCGGTGGGGTAGCCCTTGTTTTGTGCCAGTCCATAGCCGGGATAGAGGGCATCCAGCGACGTCATGAGCCGGTCCCGCAGCACCTTGGCAACAACCGACGCGGCAGAGACGGAGGGAATCAGGGCGTCCGCCGAGATGAGAGGCCACTGTTTCACCTCCAGCTCCGGGAGGGGCATCGTGCCGTCCACCACGACACAGGCAAGCTCTGACGGCAGTAGCTCCGCCAGCCGGAGCACGCTGCGCCTCATGGCCCACAGCGAAGCCTGGAGGATATTGTCCCGCTCAATCCGGGCAACGCTCCCTGCCTGCGCCCGCCACAGCACGCCGAGGTCCCTCATTGCCTGAAAGACTGCCTCGCGGGAGCGGGGCGTCATGAGCTTCGAGTCCCGGAGACCCAGGGCCAGCAAGGCCCTCTCCTGCTCCGGGGTGAGGCACACCGCCGCCGCCATCACGGGGCCCGCCAGAGGCCCGCGTCCCGCCTCGTCCGTGCCCGCCACAAAGCCCGTCCGCCGGAGCTGCTCCATCCGTTTTCCCGCTTCGTCCGCGCCGGCGCGGGATGGAAAGGAAGGGTCAGAGAGGGTCCGGGACATTCCGTCCTTCCTCTGTGTAAATCGTGTCCCCCGGCATTTCCAGCGTCACAGGGCCCAGTTTTCCGGAGGAAAACGCCTCCATCAGCCGGCGCGCGGCCAGCTCCGTGTTCACCACCCCTCCGGCCATGAGGCAGCCCAGCCTTCGCCCCACACGCTCAAGCGTAATCTCAGCGGGCTCGTCCTGTTCTTCAATCTCCCATTTCTTCAGCACCGCGCCAAAGAGCCCCCGGGCGCGCAGAAAACGGACAAAGCTCAGGGCCGCCGGCTCAAATCCGCCCAGCACCTCGGCTTTGGCGCAGCCCAGCCAGGACAGGATCTGATGAACTCCCGGCTCCGCATGGGGGTCCAGAATGCCGGGGGAGTCCACCACCAGAAGCCCCTCGTTCCGGTACCAGCTCACGGAGCGCGTCACCCCCGGGATGCCGCCGACGTGCGCCTGGGATTTTCCCACAAGCGCATTGAGGAGCATGGACTTGCCGACGTTGGGGATCCCCATGACAGCCAGCCGGAGCTCACGGTGAGCGGGCTTCCGCTCCTGAAGCGCCCGGCGGAGAGGGGCCAGACCGTCCTTTTTGCGGAGGTCGATGGCCCAGCTTCCCGGTCCCATCTCATCAAGCCAGGTCCTGGTACGCTCCGGGCTGGCGAGGTCGCGCTTGGAGAGGACGCGGAAGACGGGCCGCAGTTTTGAGAAAGAGGCCACGAGGGGAGCTGAAGTAGAAAAAGGCGCGCGGGCATCGCGCACCTCAACAATCAAATCCAGCTTATCAACAAGTTCCGCAAGTTTTCGGCCCCCCCGGGCCATGTGCCCGGGGTACCAGACAGTCCGCGCCACCTTGTTTTACTGGGAGGCTGAGGACTCGGAGGCCCCGTCCCCCCAGCCGGGGATGCCGATGCGGGAGAGGGGCCAGTAGCGGAAAAAGACGGGGCCGTGGAGATCGGCAGTGGAGACCAGACCCCAGAAACGTCCGTCCTGAGAGTTGGGCCGGTTGTCGCCCATCATGAAAAAATGGCCCTCCGGCACCCTGAAGGGGACCTCCGGGTAGGGACGCCCCGGCCTGAGGGTGAAATGATCATGATACTTTACGTAGGGCTCATCCTGAGGCTCGCCGTTGATACTGACAACACCGTCCCGGATGTCCACCACGTCCCCCGGGACAGCGATGAGGCGCTTGACAAAGTCGCGATCGCGGTCCATCGGGTAGCGGAACACATAGAGCGAACCTCGCGACGGAGGGAAGAACCAGTTCCAGAACTTGGCCACCAGCACACGGTCGCCCACTTCAAGCGTTGGGATCATGGAGCCGCTTGGGATCCAAAAAGCCTGCACGATAAACGTGCGTATAATCATCGCCAGAATAAATGCCCAGACGATGGTCTCAATCGTCTCTCTCCACCAGGGTTTTGCCGCTGCTCCTGCCAATTCCATATCCTCCGTTCCACAGAAAAGTGGAAGTCATTCGGACTTCCTTTTTCCGACAATCTTATTCATTATACGCGCCAAAGGCACGGACAGGCAAGCTCAGATTTACGGAACTTTCCGGCTGCCTGGCTTGACGATGGGCATGCCCTCCCTGCACAGCGGGCAGTCCTCCTCCTTCCAGGTTGTCGCCTCCAGTTTCATCAGCGCGTGGAAGGGGACGCCAAAGTCCGCCTTGCCGCCGGAACGGTCCACCACAGCGCCCACCCCCGCCACTTCGCCGCCTGCCTGACGGATGAGGCCGATGACCTCCTTCACGGACCCGCCGGTGGTCACCACGTCCTCCACCGCCAGAACCCTCTGCCCCGCCTCAACGTGGAAGCCGCGCCGGAACGTCATCGTTCCGTTTTCACGCTCTGCGAAGATGTTGGGAACGCCCAGGGCCCGTGCCACCTCGTAGGCCATGATAATCCCGCCCAGAGCCGGCCCGGCCACGAGGTCAATCTTCTGCCCCGAAAATTTTTCCGCCAGCGCGGCGCAGAGCCGCCTGCTGTCCTCCGGGAACTGGAACAGCGCAGCGCACTGCATATACCGGTCGCTGTGCAGACCTGATGTCAGGCGAAAGTGTCCGCTCTTCAGCGCCCCAAGGCGTGTCAGGGTCTCCCGGGTCATCTCCTGTGTATCCGGCATGATAGGTTCCTCCTTAATTATTATTCTGATGAAAATGGCCTGACGGCCGGCAGAAAAGCAGCGCCTCCCTGCGCGGCTGCCGGCACTAGCGCATCCTTGCCTGCCGCAGATCCTCGCGCATCCGCAGCGCCTCGTCCAGCGCCGCGGAGACGAAGTCGTCCGTGCCCGCCTTCTTGTGGGCGCAGATAAGGCTGCGCGAAGCGTTGATGAGTGCCCCCCGGCCGTCTCTGCCAAAGCACCCCGCCAGCTCTTTGGCGGAGGCGCCCTGTGCCCCGTAGCCGGGGACGAGGAAGAACGTGTGCGGCATCCGGCCGCGCAGCATGGCTCCCTGCTCCGGGTACGTCGCCCCCACGACAGCCCCCACGGAGCTGTAGCCCTCCTCACCGATAAGGGGCTCTCCCCACTCCGACACCTTGTCCCCCACACGGGCGAACAGGGGCACGCCCCCCTCCGTCATCAGGTCCTGAAACTCGCCCGACGAGGGATTTGACGTCTTGACCAGGGCAAATATGCCCCGGCCCGTCTTCCGGCAGTCATCGATGAAGGGCCGCATCCCGTCGCTGCCCAGATAGGGATTCACGGTCATGAAGTCCACGGATGTCCGCGCGTCCGGCGCCAAATAGGCCCCGGAGTAGGCGCTGGCCGTCGCGCCGATGTCTCCGCGCTTGGCGTCGAGGATAACGACGTACCCCAGCCGGCGGGCCTCCGTCAGCGTATCCGTCATGCAGGCCAGACCCGCAAGGCCCATCAGCTCGTAGTACGCCGCCTGAACCTTCACGCTGGGGATAATGTCCTTCAGCGCATCCAGCAGCGCGAAATTGAAATCCCGCACAGCGTTGGCAGGCTGCCCGGGGTGGGCGCGGACGCAGGAAGCGGGCAGGTATTCAAGGCGGGTGTCCAGCCCCAGGGCTGTGGGGTTTTCCTTTTCTTCTATCGCGCGGATGAGCCGGTCAATCTGCATCATTCGCCATGGGCACCTCCTCCTGAGCCTTCTGTCCGCGTCTTCTCCAGAAGCACAACGCCGTCTTCGCCGCCGTCGAAGCCGGGAAGCCGGACGGAGACAAATTCCGCGTGGGAGGTCGGGACGTTCTTGCCCACGTAATCCGCGTGGATGGGAAGCTCCCGGTGTCCGCGGTCGATGAGCACAGCAAGCTGGATGGTCCGCGGCCGGCCGGACTCGATGAGCGCCTCCATCGCGGCGCGCACCGTGCGCCCCGTGAAGAGCACGTCGTCCACCAGAATCACGTCCCTGGCGGTGACGCTGAAGGGAATATCCGTCTCTGCCTTCTCCGTGCCGGAGCGTTCATTCAGGATCGACAGGTCGTCGCGGTAGAAGGTGACATCCAGCGTCCCGATGGGGATCTTTACCCCTTCCATGGAACGGATGTGCTCCGCGATGCTTTGCGCCAGAGGGACACCCCGGCGCTGTATGCCGATCAGGACAATGTTCTCCGTCCCGCGGTTGTGCTCGATAATCTCATAGCCAATGCGCTGGATTGCCCGCTCCACCGCCTTGGCGTCCATGATCCGCGCCTTCTCGTGTAATTGATCCATCGCTGCAGTCTCCTCACATAGTTAATCCATAGTTAATCATTAAATTATCCCCGAAGCTCAGCCCCGAATGGCGGCTCTCTGTGGCGTTCCACCCGGAACCGCTCAAACTGCATGCCGTCCGGATCAAAGCCCCCGGGCGACGCCGGACTGTAAAGGCCCGCCTTCTGCGCCGCGATGGCCACCTGCTGTTCCACGGTGTCCACGCCCTCCAGGTCCGGAAGCAGGACCCCGCGCCGCATCCCTCTGGAGACGATGACGCCGAAGATTTTGGGGTCAAGCTGACTCATTCCCTCCACCGGCTCCGGCTCCGAGAGCACGTCCACCGAGAACACCACGCCGGCCAGCTCTCCCGCCTTCATGGGGGGAAAACGCGGGTCCCGCGTCGAGGCCAGAACAGCGTTCTCAATGATCTCCCGGTCCAGGGACGGCCACGTCGGGGACAGGGTCCCGATGCAGCCCCGGAGCGCCCCGCTCTTTTGCTTGATGGAGACGAAGCAGGCCCGGCGTTCCTTCCACAGGGGCGAGGGAACGACCTCATCGCCGCTCTCCGGGAGAGGCCGGCCTGACAGCAGCCGTGTCACCGTCTCCCGCGCCAGCCGCACGGGGGCTGGAACCTGCGCGGCGGCCGGAAGCTCCAATCCCTCCGGCGCAAGCCAGAGGGCATTGCAGTAGCCGACGCCAAAGGGCCCCTCGTGGGAAAGTATCTGAATATTTCCGCCCAGCTCCCCAATCAGCCCCAGCATGGCCATGACGGAACGCAGACCGCACTCCCCGGCGTTTTCTATGCGGTCCTCCCCCAGATCCAGCAGCGGCTGGGGGGAGCCCTGCCTCAGAGCGTCCTCCACAGCCGCGTCGAACGCGGGGCCGTCCTCCGGCGAGTAACCGGCGGGGGCGTCCGGGGTGAGACGGTGGGACAGGTCGCCGCTTGCCAGCAGCGCCCATCGCCGGCCGTCGTTCAGGCGCGCCAGACCCCTGCCCATTTCAAAGGCCTGTTCAGGTGTCAGTCCAATGGGCGAGGCCAACACCACCGGGGGGAGATCCCCTTCCCAGGCGCGCCGCAGAAAGTAGAGCGGCACGGTGGTCCCCTGGTCGGTCCTCAGGTCCGGGGACGACCGGGTGTAAACGGGAATCCCCGCGGAGGAAAGACAGGCGTTCAGCGTCTCCTGATCCCGCTGCTTCGAGGCGGGGGAGAGGACGACCCCCAGGGCCCCAAAGGGGGCGAAGGACCCCTTGAACAGCGTGGAAGCGTTGAGAAAGAGAGCACCCGGAACATAGGGCTGATGGGGCGAGAGAATGAGCAGCACATCCGGCTTTTGCCCGTTCACCCGGTCTGTCAGCTCAGCGCCGCCGCGCAGCGTCTCTGCCGCTTCCCGCTCACGTCCCTGCCCCACCTCAGGCACGAGGATGGGGGGGTGAGGCATAAGCGCCGACCATATCCATGACATGAGCATCCCTCCCGCACAAATTCATTTGAGAAATATTTTACCCCGGCGCGGGGAAAATATATAGAGGATTCTTCCATCGGCGGCAGTTCATCTTCATGGCGGGAATACAAAACCTGTTCAGCGCCTCCTCAGAGGTCAGGGGCTGTACGCCGGCAATGGACGACACAGGCTGCTTTCCCGGCGCGCCCGGAGTTGGGTGAAGCTCCGGGCGCAAAGACCGCCGGAGTCCGGGTGATTTTTCCGGGACGCAGTGTCCGGCCGGATTCTCTGAGGATTGAGGATGACAGAGCGTCTGGCTGGCAATCAGGGCCGCCGTTTTTCCCCTTTCCCTGTGAATGCGGTGCCGCGACGTTCCCGCCTGCCTTGTGAGGGGCAGGCGCTCATCAAAACAATACACCCGCTTCCTGAACTCTGGTCTGCTTTCCCTGCATGATGAATCCGCGCTGCCTGAATCTGCACCGGGAGATTTTGGATAGTCCGCAGTGTATTCATCTGTCAGGACAGAAAAAAGTAAGTTGAGGCTTCAGGCATAAAGGCGGGTAAGGAACCAAGTATCAAATAAGATTTGAAAAACCATCCGTGTTCCCGTAGAGTATAAGCGTTGAAATAAAACCCGAAAAACTTTCCCGCAGAGCGGGTTTCCTGCCGGGGCGCGGGGGAGTTGGGCAAAGAAGGGTACAGCATGGTCTGCAGCAGCTGCGAACACTTTGCTGTCTGGTGCAAGACAGGGTTTAGAGAATCTTCGCAGGTCAACAAGTTCCTGGATGTTTTAGTGGCTTTACATGGATAAGATTCAGTTCTGTCGTTCAGCTAACCGCACTAGTACTTCAGGCACAGCCGCAGCGCTGACGCGCCGCGGCTGTGCCTTGCGGGTATGAGCCCGGCTGCCGGGCCGGCCTGTGCGGAACGCCGCGCTTCTTCAGAGCCTATTTCTGCTCCATTTCCTCCGGAGCAAAAAAGCCCAGCAGTTCCGGCAGCCCCGCTGCCCGTCGGGCTGCTTTCTCCGCCCTGTACTCCTGCAGCCCCTTCCAGAACACTTCCTCGCCCCGCTCATAGATTTCCTCGGTCATGGGATAAATTCTCCGTTCCTTCGCTCCGTTGTCTGCAGTCATCTGCAATGCCCTCCTTTTCAGTGTGTAATCCTTAAGCCAGTGCTTCGCTTCTTCCTCCGTCAGATAGCCCTCATTTCGGCAGCCCCCTCCTGCACCCCTAAAAGCCCAGCAGTTCCGGCAGCCCCGCTGCCCGTCTGGCTGCTTTCTCCGCCCTGTACTCCTGCAGCCCCTTCCAGAACACTTCCTCGCCCCGCTCGTAGATTTCCTCGGTCATGGGATAAATTCTCCGTTCCTTCGCTCCGTTGTCTGCAGTCATCTGCAAAGCCCTCCTTTTTTGACTCGCCCGAATACCCCGGGCGGCTTGCTGCCGTATTTGAAAGACGCTGCTGTCCAATCCCCGCGTCCCTCATGCCCGTCTCCCGCGTCAAAGCTGTCATCAAACTCTGAATGAGTTTTTTTGCTTCACCGCGGTCAACGGGTATTTGCTTTATTTTGCTGAATGTTAATGAAAATCAGGGTTGTCAGGACTGAAGATTTACCGTTGAACGGGAACCGAATAAAGGTTTCGGCTCTGCGTTCGTCCCACACGTCGTAATTATAGCCCACCTGTCTGCGCCTGTCAACAACCTCCGTCCACGGCGGAGCCGCAGCTCATGAGTTTGTCCCGGATCTGCTGGCGGACAGACCCGCGCCCGGCGCAGGGCATATCATCACAGCGGCGGAAGAGCATCGTCCTGAAGTCTCCCGGGAGTGATTTTGAATATAAAGCCATACAATCGCTGTAAAAAATAGTAATGGCATGGGGAATCTGCCTGATTTAGTGTAAAATGAGTTTAGGCAACAACTTACATTAACAGGCCCCCATGCCATATTTTTGATGCTACAGCCCAATCACGATGAAAAGACACGTTATGACGCTTTAAATTTCTTCTTCGATGAATTTGTCCCGAAGGTCAGTGTAATGGCAATGTTCATCAGGAAGGAAGAAAGAGCAGAGGCAGAGAAGACGCCGGAGACAAATCAGTGTAATGACAATGTTCATCAGGAAGGGGATATCGGTTATGCTGATCCTGCGGCAACTCTTCGGGCTTGTGTTCATACACATGACATCTCACATGGCTGTACACCTGAATCAGGCTGGTTTTGGATTCTCCCGCAGTGCCCTCCCGCGTTTCTGATTTCACTGCAGAGTAACTGGCTGCGGTTCACGACCCGTATCGCCGGTAGAATCACCGATTACTTAACCCCTCTCACGGGCAAGGCAGGAAAGGTTGCCTTCATCATCGACGATACGCCTGCCCCGCCGCGTCGCAGTTGCAAAATTTTTTCATATATGCTACTTTAAAGAGTACCTTGGGAGGGGGCAAAAGGATGGAGTTTGGCGAGAGAGTTCGGGCTCTGAGACGTAAGAAAAAGCTGACGCGGAAAGAGCTTGCCCAGTTTCTGAATATTCGGGAAAACACCGTGTGGCAATGGGAGAATAGAGGGGAGAATCCCGATAAAAATACGATGAGTCTCATTGCTGCCGCCCTTGACACCTCCATCCCTTATCTGATGGGGGAAACGGACAACCCGGAGCGTAGGGACTTCGGGCAGTCTCCGGTGGTTTTCCCGTCCTCCGATGTCCTGGTCCACAGTACAATCAGTGTCCCGCTCATCACTGGCGTTGTCAGGGCGTGCTGCGGCGGCAAAAACGCCTACACCGACGAGGTGGAATGGGAGGAAGCCGGCACCATCGATATTCCCTTCCGCAATATGGACGTGTATCTCTGGCAGGCGTACATAAACGGCTTCTGGGCGATGTCCGTCGAGGACAGCAGCATGGAGCCGCGTATCCATGACGGGGATCTCCTCCTGTTTGCCAGGGCACCCTGCGACAACGGCAATTTTGCCATCGTTAAGTACGAAGACCGCCTCATCGTGCGCGCTGTCTGGGATAATCACCAGGGATACATCAGGCTTCATGCCATGAACCCCGCCTGTGAGGATATTGAGGTGAACATAAAGGACGACTCAGAAGAGTTTGCTATTTTGGGCAAGGTCATCCGCCGCATCTGCATAGATAACCTCACCGACGGTGCCATTTAAAAAGCGGGCATGCAGGCAAAAAACGGGGCTCTTCTGCCTCGTTTATGGCCTCCGCGGGAGGCAACCTCCGGACGCCGCAGAGCGGCACCGGCGAGCCGTTCCACTTTATGGGGTACAGTTTACATGGGGCAGCTGGCCCGGAGAAATTACACGGCCTTTGAACGGCTCAGGGCGCAGGGCGTGACGGGCATCAACAGGGCACTTCAGGGCACTTTACGCCAGCCTTACGGGACCACGATGGGAGAAGCGTCTGAAAATGCTTTCCACTAAGTGCGCAAGCCCTGCTCTTACTCCTGTTCCTGCTCCTAAAAGAAAGTACTGCCCGAAAAACGGAGAGAACAAAAGACAGAAAAACAAAACCGATTTTGAGCGTCAGTGGGGGGCAGAGGGGGCCCCTGAGCTTCAATCCGGGGCTGCCGGAAAACCCCAAAGGGCGGGAGGGGCCCGCCAGCCCGGGGGCGGGGGG
>JAILIX010000042.1 GCA_024695065.1 Fretibacterium sp.
GGTGTCTTACACCTACAGCGACAATCTCTTCAGCCTGGATGACGATGACTCCGGCCTGCTGTCCGCGCTTGGGCTGGATCTGACGGACGAGGAGCACTACACGGCGGCTCAGGATGCCGTTGTGCTGATTGATGACGATGAGGTGACCATCTCCGACAACTACATCGAATATGACAACGAAGTCCTGAACGGCGTCCGGCTGGACTTTAAAGGTGTGGGCAAGGTGTCCGTGGACGTCACTCAGGACACGGACAAGACTGTCGAGGCCATTGAGACCTTCGTGGAGAGCTACAACACGCTGATGGACTGGATCAATACCCGCTCCTCGGAGAAACAGGTCAACACGGACTACTCGGAGGACAGCGACAGCAACTATCTTTCCAGCAGCTCAGACGACTTCCACACAAGCTGGGGCCTGCTGTACGGCAACTCGTACCTCCGCAACACCAAGTCTGCCCTGCGCTCCATCGTCTCACGGGACTACGCTTTCACATTCAAGGAACGCACGAGCGCCGAGGCCGTCTACGGAGATATGTCCTACAACGGCATTAAACGCACAACGCTCAGCAACGGCACGGAAGAGGACGGCAGTGCCACCCTCAGTATCAAGGTGGGGGAGCACTCCGCCAACATCACCATCACCTCCTCGGACACCCTGGAGACCATCGCGGCTAAGATTAACGACAACACCGGAGATGAGGATTCCAACGAGGCGTGGAATCTCCATCATGATGAAAACGGACTCCTCCAGAACTACGTCAAGGCGGAGGTGGTGAACGATAAACTGGTCATCAAGCAGGGGTCAACGGCCGGGACCGACGAGATATCCCTGTCAGGCACGACGGCGCTGAACGCCCTGAAGATGAACACCACTTACAGAGGACTCTACCAGATCGGGATAGAGACCACGTCGGACAACTATGGCATGAGCGGCGAGATAGAATTCGATTCCCAGGCGTTCCTGGACGCGATGGAGGATAATCCGGAGGAGACGGAGCAGCTCATGCTGTCCTTCGCCAAACAGATGGACTCGCAGGTTAAGTCGATGCTCCAGTCCTCCAGCACCTACTCCGGGACACTGAAGACGGAGATATCGAACCTTGAGACACAGATCACCAGCATCGATGAGTACCTCCAGAAGTTCCAGGAGCGGATAGACCGCATGGAGGAAAATCTCCGTTCACAATATGCCGCGGCGGAAGAACGAATTGCGGAGTTGTCTCAGCAGGCCAGCTCTATCTCCGGCGTTCTGAGCCAACTCAGCGGCGGCGGTGCCGCGTCGTAGCTTTTCAGCAGTGCTTAACGGGAGGGGATAGCCGTCCTGCGCGGCTGTCCCTTTTATTCAATGCAGATTTTAATTCAGAGATTTATTGAATTCATATATGATGAAAAAAACAGAGGGAATCTTTAATCCCGGTTCAAAGTACAGGGCGCTGCTTCTCTCTGCCGTCACCTTTGGGCTGGCCTGCGGGCTGTATAAGGGGGTCATGGACAACTATCTGGCCGAGGTTGTCGCCATGACGAAGTTTGATCGCGGCGTGCTGGAATTCTTCAGGGAACTGCCAGGGCTCATGCTGGTCTTCATCCTTGCGGTGCTCTACACATTTTCCGCGGAGAGAATATACAAGACCGGCGCTTTTATCATGGTGCTGGGAATGGGGATGCTGGCTCTTGTCCCGGCGTCCCGTGCCCTCGTTACCCTGTCGATTTTCACCTATTCCCTGGGGGAGCATCTGCAGTTTGGCATGAGGAGCACCCTGTCTCTGGAGTACGCGCGGGAGGGGCGCGGAGGCTCGGCGCTGGGATTTCAGACCTCGGTGTACGAAGGGGGAACCCTGATGGGTTACCTTGCGGTCGCTGGGGTCTTCTTTCTTGCGGGGCGCACTCCTGAGCTCTTCCGTCCCATCTTCCGGACGGCTGCTGTCATTTTTGCGCTTGGCTTTGCCGCGTCCCTGAACCTGACAGGGCACAGCGGCGCGGACAGAACCCAAAGCCGCTTCCATTTCCGCAGAAAATACAGCAAGTACTATATGCTGGAGGTCTTTTACGGCGCAAGGAAACAGATATTCTTCGCCTTTGGACCTTACGTGCTGGTGCTGTTCTATGGGGCCGGCGCCATGACCATCAGTCTGCTCTTCGCTGTGTCCGCGGTCAGCTGCTTCATCGCCTCTCCTGTCATAGGCAGGATCATTGACCGGCTGGGCTATAAAATTGTGATGATTTCTGACACGCTGATTCTGGTGGTTGTGTGCTTCTTCTACGGCTTCGCCCATCACATATTCCCCATGCGTGTGGCGTTTATTGTCTGCTGCCTCAATTATGTTCTTGATTCGGTCATCTCTCTGGCATCGATGGCGTCCAACGTCTATGTGCAGGACATCTCCGTCAGTGCCGGGGAGGTAAAAGCGACAATTTCAACAGGACTTTCTGTCAATCACCTGATCAGTATCCTCATTGCGCTGTTTGGCGGCTGGATATGGCAGACGCTGGGCATCGAAACGCTGTTTGTTCTTTCCGCGGTTCTGGGGCTCTGCAACAGCGCCTATGCCGCGACCATTAAAACTGAAAAGGTTTGCGGCGGCAAAAATGCACAGACGTAACCAGGATATACGGTCATCATTTACAGAGTTTACAGATTTGGAGGGGCGCTGCTATGTCGGATATACCGGATATGAAGGCGGAGACGGCCGCCGGGAAGCATTATTTTGAGGAGATTGTGGACATCATTGAGCGTCTGAGGGCGCCGGGGGGCTGTCCCTGGGACCGCAAACAGACGCTGGAAACCCTGCGAACCCCCATCACAGAGGAGGCCTACGAGCTGGCTGACGCCATCACAAAGGGAAAAATGGAGGCGGTGAAGGAGGAGGCCGGGGACCTTCTGCTCCAGATTGTGTTTGTGGCCTCCCTTGCCCGCGAACAGGGCTCTTTTAATATGAAGGATGTGGTCCGCGCGATCTGTGACAAGCTGATTCGGCGCCATCCCCATGTCTTTGGCGATGTGGACGCAAAGGACGCGGATGAGGTTCTCCGCAACTGGGAGCGCATTAAGCTGGAAGAACGGCGGGAGAAGCGGGAAAACCTTTCTGTCCTGGCCGGAGTCCCCGACGGTCTGCCGCCGCTGCTGAAGGCCAACCGGCTTCAGGGCAAGGCTGCGCACGTGGGTTTTGACTGGCCAAAGGGCAACCCCGCGCCGCTGTTCAGCAAGCTGGAGGAGGAGATTGGGGAGTTCCGGGAGGCAGCCGGAGGGGGGAACGCTCAGGACATGGAGGAGGAGCTGGGCGACGTGCTGTTTATGGCGGTGAACCTGGCGCGATATTTTAAAATTGACCCGGACGCGGCGCTGTCGCGTGTCTGCGGGAAGTTCAAGGCCCGTTTTCAGCTCATGGAACAGATGGCCGCGGACGAGGAACAGGCCGGAGGAAAACCCCTCTCCGGCCGTTCGCTGGATGAGCTGGACGCGCTGTGGGACCGGGCCAAGGAGCGGCTGAGGGATCAATAAACGAAATCAGGGGCAGACAATATGCCGCGGTTGATCCCTTTTCATTTGGACATCGTATATAATATAAAGGTATGGGTTCTTGAAAATCATCTGGGAGGTTTATTGATCTATGCCAAAAGTTCGCATTACAGAGACAGCACTCAGGGATGCACATCAGTCCCTGATTGCCACGAGGATGAGCACGGAGGATATGCTCCCCATCCTTGACAAGATGGATGAGGCCGGGTATTGGGCCCTGGAGATGTGGGGCGGCGCGACGTTCGACAGCTGCATGCGCTTTCTGGACGAGGACCCGTGGGAGCGGCTTCGTCTTATTCGCGCCCGGATTAAAAACGCGAAGCTCCAGATGCTTCTTCGCGGCCAGAACCTTGTGGGTTACCGCCACTACGCGGACGATACCGTCCGGGAGTTTGTGAAGAAGGCCGTGGGCAACGGCATTGACATCGTCCGTGTGTTTGACGCGCTGAACGACCTTCGCAACGTGGAGATTGCCGCGGATCAGGTGAAGAAGGAGGGCGCGCACCTCCAGCTCTGCATGAGCTACACGCTGTCGCCTGTCCATACCCTGGATTCCTTTGCTGACATGGCAATGAAGATGAAGGAGATGGGCGCGGACTCCATCGCCATCAAGGATATGGCCGGACTGCTGAACCCGGTGGACTGCGCCAGTCTGGTCAAGGCCATCAAGGCGAAGGTGGATCTGCCCATTGAGCTCCACAGCCACTACACCACCGGCCTGGCCAGCATGACATACTTTGCCGGCATTGAGGCCGGGGCGGAGATTGTCGATACGGCAATTTCTCCCTTCGCGCTGGGCACCAGCCAGCCTCCCACGGAGTCCATGGTGGCAGCTCTGGCAGGCAGCGAGTGGGACACGGGCATTGACATCGAGAAGCTCCTGCCGGTTTGCGAGCACTTCAAGGGACTGCGCGAGAAGTACAAGAAGCTCCTGCCGGCTATCGCGGGGGTCAATATCAACATTCTGCGCTACCAGATTCCCGGCGGCATGTACTCCAACCTTGTCAACCAGCTCAAGGAGCAGAACGCCCTGAACAAGCTGGAGGATGTGCTTAAAGAGGTTCCTGTGGTGCGCGAGGCTATGGGATTCCCGCCCCTTGTGACCCCCAGCAGTCAGATGGTGGGTACCCAGGCAGCACTGAATGTTCTGACGGGCAAGCGCTGGAAGGTTATCCCCAAGGAGATTCGTCAGTACTTCCTGGGGTACTATGGCCAGCCGCCCGCACCGGTGGACAAGGAAGTTCAGAAGCTCGCCATTGGGGATGAGGAGCCCATCACCTGCCGTCCCGGCGAGAAGATCGCCCCGGAGATGGAGCAGGCCCGCAAGGACGCTGAGCCCTGGGCCACGCAGCCTGAGGACGCGCTGACCTGGGTCATGTTCCCGCAGGTGGCCAAGGACTTCCTGCCTAAGAAGTATGCGCGGGTAAACAAGCGCGACGTTGGCCTTCAGGAACAGGAGCACGAGTCTGCCTATCCGGTGTAGCAGAGGGATAAAGACAGGCAATTATGGAGGGAAACGCACACAAACAGGGGGGCGGGTACGCCGAAGAGGTGCCGTTGTCCGGAACGGATGCTCTTGCGCGTCTTTTGGGCGCGCAGGATGATAACCTTCAGGCAGTTGAGGCCCGTTATCCCGTCTCCCTGTCCGTGCTGAACGGAGGCAGTGGCGGGGCTGTCCGTGTGAGCGGCCCCGATGAGGAGCCGGTCCGGATTGCGGCGCATTTGCTGCGTGAGCTGGCGGCGGTGGCGGCGCGGGGACATGAGATTCTGCCCGCTGATGTGCGCCGGGCGATGGATGCTCTGGCCGAGGGACGGGAGCTGAAACTGGACGCGCTCTACTCCGAGGTCATCTGTACCACAGCCCGGGGCAAGCCTGTACGTGCCAAAACAGCGGGGCAGAGGGCCTACATCCGCGCCATCCGGCAGAACGAAATTCTCTTTGCTGTGGGCCCTGCCGGGACGGGCAAAACGTACCTTGCGGTCTGTGAGGCTGTCTCCATGCTGAAGGAGGGCCGGGTGAACCGCGTTGTGCTTGTGCGTCCGGCTGTCGAGGCGGGGGAGAGTCTGGGGTATCTTCCCGGTGACCTGCGCGAGAAGGTGGAGCCTTACGTTCGCCCCCTCTATGACGCTTTCTATGAACTTCTTTCCCCGGAGCGTTTTGCCCGGTACGTGGAAAAAGGGGTCATTGAGATTGTCCCTCTGGCCTATATGCGGGGCCGGACACTCAATGACAGTTTCATCATTCTGGATGAGGCACAGAACACCACCCCTCCGCAAATGAAGATGTTCCTCACCCGTCTGGGCTTTGGATCCAGGGCGGTGGTCACAGGGGACATCACTCAGATTGACCTGCCCAGGGGCTGCCCCTCAGGTCTGCAGAGCGTACGTGTCATCCTCCGGGATATTGAGGGCATAGGATTTTTTGATCTGACGGACGCGGACGTTGTCCGCCATGAAGTTGTCCAGAAGATTGTCCGGGCCTATGAACGCTATGAAGAGGCTCAGGCTGTGGGGAAAAGCCCGGATGGGGAAGTCAGGCGATGAAAAGAAAGCATGAGTTTCACTGGATGGCCCTCAACCCTCTGCCTGCCGTTCCTCCTTATCTTCTTTCACTCCTTGTCTTATTGGTGGTGGGGTTTTCCATTGTGCTGATCCAGTGGAGTGTCCTGATTGGCCATCAGTACAGTTTTGCTGTTGGAGAGCCTGCCCCCCAGACCTACCGCGTCGTTGCGCCCATGACCTATGAGGACCGTGCGGCGGCGGCGGCGCTGAAGGAAATGGCCAATGAGAGTATTGTGGGGGTCACCGTGCGCGACCTGTCCGCGAAGCCCAGGCTTCAGAGACGTCTGGATTCACTCAATTCCGCGGGCAAGGACACTCAGGGGCTTTTGTCCTATGTGCCGGAGCCGCTTCTGAAAGCGGTCGCGCAGCTGAGCGATGGGGAACGGACCCGTTTGCTGGCTCTGGCCTCCGAGGTGGGAAATGCCTGCCTTGAACGTCTGGGTGCCGGGAATGTTCTGACGGACGGAACGACGGAGATCACTCTGCTGTGGGAGGAAATCAACAAACGGGTGACGTCTGTAAAGGACGCAAACCTGATTTATCAGATTCTGGCCAAGCTTGGGGACCTGAACCTGCGCATTGACAAGGATTTGACCGAGAATGTGAAACGGGATGTGATGAAGGGTATCCATTCTATCGAGCGGCGCTTTGAGATGGGAGACATCATCATCGCCCGTGGAGAGACGGTCACGGCCCAGCACGCTTCCCTGCTGCGGCTTCAGGGCTATACAGAGGACGTTTTCCCTCTTACGCAGCTCTGTGTCGTCCTCATTATTGTGTTGTTGCTGCCTCTCTGGTTTGGAATCCTGAGCCGGGATGACGGGAGCACGCCTCCTCCGTGGAAGTGTGTCGTCTTTGTGATTGCTGTGGCATGGGTTGGAGAATTGCTGGCCGCCTATCTCCACATACGCGGGGCAGGACTTATGTCTGCCGTCATCATCTCCTGTCTCTGTGTCCCCGGCGTCCTTGCCTTTGGCGCCGCGCTGGTGGGAACGGTGTCGGGGGCTTTCCTCATGACGGGTTTTGCCATCTCAGACATTCTGTTGCTGATGGGGATGGCGGTCTTTGTCTCAACCCTGGGTTTTTACCGGCTTTGCCGTCTTGACTCCCGGAGGCAGGCCACGCACAGAGCCTTCTGGCTGACGGTTCATCTGGCCCTGATTCGTGTGGTTCTTCAGTGGCTTCAGGGGTGGCCGCTGGCGGTGGACGCCTGT
The DNA here is from genome assembly GCA_024695065.1 of Fretibacterium sp. Classification (GTDB taxonomy): domain Bacteria; phylum Synergistota; class Synergistia; order Synergistales; family Aminobacteriaceae; genus JAFUYV01. Next base: position 7,294 of record JAILIX010000042.1, read on the forward strand.
GAATTCTGGCTGGACTGCGGCAAATATGTCCTTTTTGAGCTCTTGGGGACACATATCGTCCTTATACTGCTTCCCTCAGTGGAGGAGTATCTGGGAGTACTCTCTGTCCTTCGTCTGCGGGAGATCAGCCATCCATCGAACCATCTTCTGCGCACGCTTCAGCGGGAGGCCCCCGGAACGTATCAGCACTGCCTCACGATTGCCACGCTGGTGGAGTCCGTGGCGATGGAGCTGGGGCTGGATGTGAACCTGATGAAGGCGGGGGCATATTATCATGATATTGGCAAGCTCCGCCGTCCCCAGTTCTTTGTGGAGAACCAGGGAGGAGGCCTGAACACCCATGACGAGATGAGCCCGGAGCTTTCGGCCATCACGATCATCTCCCACGTCAACGAGGGGCTTCAGCTGGCATGGGAGGCGAAACTGCCGCGCCGCATCCGGGACTTCATCGCCGAGCATCACGGCACGACCTGTGTCCGCTACTTTTACAACAAGGCGCGGGCAATGGGAGAGAACGCGGAGTGGTCAGACTTCTGCTACCCCGGGCCAAAGCCGCGGTCCCGGGAGACAGCCTTGCTGATGATTGCGGATTCCATGGAGGCGGCTGTCCGCAGCCTGAACCTTGGGCGGGAACTGGTGGAGGCTGACAACGAGCCGGACAACGAGCCTGATGAGCCTGTGAACGTATCTCAGCCTCACCCGAACCGCGGCCGCAGCCAATACATACAGGCACTTCAGCAGGTCATCGATCAGGTTGTGGACAGCAAGGCGGGGGAGGGACAGTTCAGCGAGGTGGATTTCACCCAGAAGGATTTCACCACCATCAAGGCTGCGCTTCTCTCGGCTCTGCTCTCGATGTACCACACACGCCGGGTCAAAAAAATAGAGAAAAAATAAAGCGGAATATATTTTTTTTGGAGGGTTTTTCATTGAAGTTAGTCTTGAATGTCGACGCCTCAGATGGAGGCGAGCCACAAAGTCCTGTCCCGATACCCGGCGGCTTTGAGCCTGTTCTGGAGCGGGAGCTGCTGGAGCTTTATCCTGACGCGGCGCGCTGTGAGCTGGCGGAGATTTCCGTCTCCCTGATGACGCCCGATGAAATACGCCGGCTGAACAGAGAATACCGGGACTGTGACGAGGCGACGGATGTGCTGTCCTTCCCGATGTGTGAAGAGGATGGGATTTTTGCCCCTGACCCATCGTCTCCGGTGTTGCCTCTCGGCGACGTTGTGATATGCCCGGAGGAGACGCTGCGGCTCCATCCGGAGCTTCCGCCGGATGAAGCGATGTGCCTCATGCTGGCCCATTCGTTCCTTCACCTCCTTGGCTGGGATCACGACACGGAGGAACATCAGGAGGCCATGTGGGCCCGTCAGGATGCCCTCTGTGCCCGTCTGCTTGCGGTCATTGAGTCCGGCGGGAAGAGCGGGACATCCTGTCCCTCCGCCGATGCCGGGGTGTCCTGCCCGCCGGAGGCCCGGTAGATGGAGAACTATTCTTGGGAAATGATGCTGGAGGATGGGCTGTGGTTCCTCCTTCTGTTCCTCCTTTCAGCTTTTTTCAGCGGCGCTGAGACGGCCATCACGACGACAGGCAGGGGGAAACTTCTGCTCCTTCAGGAACGGCGGCCATTTCTGGGATCAACGATCCAGTGGCTCATCGATGACGTGCAGGAGGCGCTGATGGTCTGCCTCATCGCGAACAACGTGGTGAATATCGCGGCCAGTGCTCTGGCATCAAGCATTGCGCTTCAGCTCTTCGGCCCGCGCGTGCTGGTGTGGGTGGTTCCCATCATGACGGTGCTTATCGTCATCTTCGGGGAGATACTGCCCAAAAATACCGCGATGGTTTACGCTGAGACCCTTGTGATGTTTACGTCGCCGGTGCTGCGCGCTCTGGCTTTTCTGCTCACTCCCTTCGTCTGGGTGATGAAGCGCTGTGTCCGGCTTATTGGACTGCTGCTCCATCTGGATCTTGGCGCCCAGGAGGTCTTCGTGTCCCGTGACGAGATAGAGCAGGTGGTCAAAATCGGCGAGGAGAGCGGCGCGCTGGAGGCTGTGGAGCGCAAGATGATTGACGGCATCATCGATTTCGATGAGACGCGCGTTCATGAAATCATGGTCCCCCGCATGGATATGCTGACTCTGGAGGCCAGCGATACTCTGGATGAAGCGGTGAAGAAATTCATGGAGCACGGGCACTCGCGTATCCCGGTCTTCGAGGAGAGTCTGGACAACATTGTGGGGATTCTCTACGTGAAAGACACCCTGAAGGGGCTGCTGGAGGCGGACCTTCAGCGCCCGGTGGGACAGCTTCTGCGCAGGCCCATCTTTGTGCCGGAGACAATCCGCACGGCAGAGCTTCTTGGGGTGATGAGGCGCGACCATATCCACATTGCCATTGCCGTGGACGAGTACGGAGGAGTGGCAGGGCTCGTGACCATGGAGGATATCCTGGAGCAGATTGTCGGGGAGATTCAGGACGAGTACGACAAGGAGGCCCCGGACATTCAAAAGATGGACGACGGTTCCTACCTTGTGCAGGGAGGAACCAGTCTGGAGGACCTGAGTGAGGCCCTGTGCAGTGATTTTGTGTCTGAGGATGCGGAGACACTGGGAGGGCTGACTCTGATTCTGTCCGGCAGTTTCCCCAGGGAAGGCGATGAATTTGTTTACGGCGACTGGCGGATAAAGGTTGTGGATCTGGAGGAGCACCGGGTGAAGGTCCTGAGCCTGAGCCGCAGAAAGGCGGAGACGGATGGAAACAGTTAAAAGCGGAGGCGGGGCCCCGTTTCCGGGGCAGGGCCTGTGGCCGGTGATTACCATCTCGCCGGAGGAACTGCTGAAGCGGGCCCGGGAGGCGGCGGATCTCGCCTATGTGCCTTATTCGCGCTTTCACGTTGGGGCGGCGATGCTCTTCTCAGACGGGACCATCGTGAAGGGGTGCAACATAGAAAATGCCTCCTATGGCCTCACCCTGTGCGGCGAGCGCAGCGCGATTGCCGTCATGGTTACGCGCGGGTTGCGGAACCCTCTGGCTGTTGCTGTGGTGGGCTCTTATGAGGGGCAGGATGATTATTTCAGCGTGCCGTGCCCGCCCTGCGGCGCCTGTCGTCAGGCGCTGATGGAGTTCAATCCCAATATGGCTGTGGTGCTGGCCTCGGCCCAGGGGCCGAAGATTTTTGGGATACAGGAGCTTCTGCCCCATTCCTTCTTCCTGGAGCCTTAACCGTGTCCGGATTTAAGTGCGGTGTTGTTGCGCTGCTGGGACGGCCCAATGTGGGCAAGTCGTCTCTGGTCAATGCGCTGCTGAAAGCACGTGTGGCAATTGTCTCCCCAAAGCCTCAGACGACACGCAACGCAGTCCGCTGTATTTACAACGATGAGCGTGCTCAGATTGTCTTCACGGATACGCCGGGGCTGTACCTGCCGAAGGAAAAGGACAAGCTGGGGCGTTTCCTTGTGGGGTCTGCCGCGGAGGCGCTGAAGGATGCGGACGCTGTCTGCTGGCTGGTGGAAGCGGGAGACAAAAAACTCACCCCGGAGGATTTGGAGGCAGCGCGCGTCCTGAGCGAGGTGAAACTCCCTGTCGTTCTGGTGGTGAACAAAGCGGATGCCGCGGACCCGGCGGAGGCGTTTCGGCTCTATGGAGGGCTCAGGGCCTTCACCGGGCAGCTGGCTGTCTCCGCGAAGCTCAGACGGGGCCTTGATGCTCTCATCGATTTGCTGCTGACCCTGCTGCCGGAGGGGGACCCGTGGTACGATCCCGACGTGCTGATGGACTCGACGGAACGGTTCATGGCTGCCGAGGCAATCCGCGGCAAGGTGTTGTCTCTGCTGAGGGATGAGATTCCCCACTGCACGGCCGTCGAAATAGAGGAGTATAAAAGTCCGGAGGAATATCCCGGGAGAAAACGTCTTTACATCCGTGCGTCCCTGGTCGTTGAAACAGAGGGACAGAAGGCTATTGTGATCGGAGCCGGAGGGAAGATGATAAAGCGGATTGGCCGTAGCGCGCGGGCGGAGATTGAGGAGCTCACGGGGCTGCCGGTTTATCTGGATTTGTGGGTGAAAGTCTCTCCCCACTGGCGGCAGACGGATCCGGTGCTGCGCCGTCTGGGTTACGGGATGCAGTGATGCTGCGTCAGGGGCTCATGGCCGCTTCGGGCGTGGTCCTGGCCCGCGCGAGGACGGGAGAATCCGGATTGTGGCTGACGCTCTTCCTCAGGGGAGAGGGGGTGCTTCGGGCCACAGCGCCAGGGGCGGAGAGCGGACACGTCCGTTTCGGCGGAGGAACGGAGCCCTTTGTATGGGGAACGTTCCAACTGCACCGGGGGCGTGCCGGAGGGCTTTGTCTGAGCGGAGTGGACATCGCTGACGATATGCTTTCGCTCCGGAAGCGTCCGGAAGCTCTCTACACAGCGGTGCGGTGGTCCCGCCTCGTGAAGCGTTTTTTGCCCTTTGAATACCCGGCGGACGTGCTGCTGGCAAATCTCTATTGGAATATGCGCCTGCTGTCTGTTCCTGCGGTTCCCCCGGCGGCGGCGGCGTGGCGGTTTCTCTGGCGCTGGCTGGAAGATTGGGGACTTGCCCCGGACCTGGCTCACTGTTCCCGCTGCGGGGGGGCGCCTGAAGGGGCGGAGTGGACCGAAGAAGGGCTCCTCTGTTCGCACTGTGTCCGGGATAGGCAGGGAGCGAGGCCGTCCTTCTCCGGGGCGGAACTGACACTCCTGCGTCAGGTCGCGGAGCGGGATGGGGAGGCCGTTGCCCATTTGTTTGAAAAAAACGAATCCTTCATAAAATATGAAGCAGCCTTCGCCCTGGCCGCCCGGTGCGCGGAGGGGCTGCTGTATGAGAAATGAGCGGCATTGAGGACAGGGCTAACCATGCTCAGCGATAATCTGCCGGATCTCCCTGCGGACCCTTTCCGTAAAGAATTTCTGCATGGGCCTCGTGCCGGACATCTCTGGAACGCAGCATTAAGAGAACATCATGGCAGCGGGTAACGCGGACAGAATGCTGGCGCGGCTGAGGAAGGGGGATTCCCTTTCCCCGGGTGAACAGCTTCTGCTGACAGTGCGTCTCAGTGTTCCCGCGATGCTGGCTCAGCTCACCGCCATCCTGATGGGGTACATTGACGCCTCCATGGTGGGGCGGCTGGGGGCACAGGACTCCGCCTCCATTGGACTGGTCACCACCACCACATGGCTGATATACGGGCTCTGTTCGGCTGCCAGCGTTGGTTTTACCGTGCAGGTTGCCCACCACACAGGAGCTGGGGATGAGCGCAGCGCACGGAGTATTGTTCGTCATGGGCTCGTGATGGTTCTGGCATTCAGCCTGCTGCTCTCCGCCCTCTGTGCCGCGCTGAGCGGCATATTGCCCGTGTGGCTGGGGGGCGAAGAAGTGATACGCTCCGGCGCGTCCCGTTATTTCTTTATCTTCGCGCTGGCACTGCCGGCCTTTCAGCTTAACCACACCGCGGGCGGGATTATTCAATGCAGCGGCAATATGCGCCTGCCCAGTCTGATCAATGGCCTGATGTGCGTCCTGAACTGTGTTTTCAACGCCCTCCTTATTTTCCCCTCCATCACCCTGCCGGTCGCCGGCATGACCCTGCGGCTTCCCGGTGCGGGGCTGGGGGTAACAGGCGCCGCACTTGGGACGGCGCTTGCCGAAGCCGTCAGTGCAGGGTTAATGCTTTTCTTCCTGCTGGCACGTGTCCCCTCGCTGTCCCTGCGCCGAGAGGATACAAAGGGAGCCTGGGGGAGGGAACTGGTAAAGGCGGTGAAGCTTGGGCTCCCGGTGGCTCTTGAGAGTTGCGTGATGGGCGGGGCTTACGTCATCTCCACGCTTATCGTCGCTCCGCTGGGGACGGTGGCCATTGCCGCGAATTCCTTTGCGGTCACGGCGGAAGGATTCTGCTATATGCCGGGGTACGGCATTGGCATGGCGGCCATGACGCTTATTGGTCAAAGCACAGGAGCTGTCCGGAGAACGGGTTTCCCGGCCGGACGCCCAAATCCGACGCGAAGGCTGGGGTGGCTGGTCACGGGTTTTGGCATGGCGGTCATGGCCCTGAGCGGAACCCTTCTCTATGTTTTTGCTCCGGAGCTGGTGGGGCTGATGACACCGGACGCGGCCATTGGTGAGCTGGGGACGGACGTGCTGCGTATTGCGGCATTCTCGGAGCCCCTTTACGCGGCGGCTATTGTTGCGGGAGGTGTCTTCCGCGGAGCGGGGAGCACCCTTCTTCCCTGCCTTCTCACCCTCTTCAGCATGTGGGGAGTGCGTCTGCCTCTTATGGCGTGGCTGGCGGGGAAGTGGGGGCTTCAGGGCGTATGGCTGGGCATGTGTCTGGAACTCTGGGTTCGCGGCAGCCTTTTTCTGGCGGGCCTGTGCGGACGCCGCTGGACAAAGTGAGCAATTTCTCCCCTGCTGTTCCGGGAGGGCAGTGCATGGCCGCCTTATCACTGTATAATAAGCCCTGTCTGCCGGGACTGTACGACAGACACACACATTGCCTTACTGATAAGGGGGAGTAGCTATGGAGTGGGGCATAAAAGAGCTTGTGATTATCTGTCCGCTGGTTTTCCTGGCTGGATTTGTGGATGCCATCGCCGGCGGCGGCGGTTTGATATCCCTGCCGGCGCATCTGATTGCGGGGCTGCCGGTGCACTTTGCCATTGGGACGAACAAAATGAGTGCGGTGATGGGCACCACGCTTGCCACTGCGCGATATGCGCTGAAGGGCTACATCCCGTGGAAACTGTCGGCTTTCTGCGTCGTCAGCGCGCTGGTAGGCTCTGCGCTGGGAGCGGAGGCGGCCCTGATGCTGAGCGACTACATTTTTAAGATTGTCATGCTGGTCATTCTGCCTCTGACGGCGGTGTACGTTCTGCGGGGCAATGGGCTCTCCGAAGAGAAGGAACCCTACGGAACGCTGCGGACGACGGCAATCAGCATGGGGATTGCCTTTGTCATCGGGGCTTACGACGGATTCTACGGGCCGGGGACAGGAACGTTTCTCATCCTTCTCCTGATGGGCTGCGCGCACCTGACGCTTCAAAAGGCCAATGGCACATCCAAGGCCATCAACCTGACGACCAATATCTCAGCGATGACCGTTTTTCTGCTTAATGACAAGGTCATTGTCCCACTGGCGCTGATTGCGGGGCTCTTCAACCTGGCGGGGAGCTACTTTGGCTCGCGTTCCTTCGAGATTGGAGGTGCGAAGGTTGTCAGGCCGATCATGTGTGTTGTGCTGGCGATTTTCTTTGTCCGCGTCATCTCGGACCTCCTGTTCTGATCGGCCGGCCGTCTGAATGTGCCGGCCTCTGATACAATAGTAACGATTCTGAGCACCATAAATTCAATCCAGGGGAGGTTGTTATCGTGACGGATTCATCCGGCACGCAGTACAGGCCTGTAATCGGCATTCCGGGCAGCATCATGGTGACAAACAGCGGCATCACCCCCATGGGGCGAAATTTTGTAAACGACACCTGTGTCCAGGCTGTTGCGAACAACGGAGGGATCCCGATTATCCTTCCGCTCCTGCCGGAGCCGGACCCGAAGGCCTTTGCCCTGTGTGACGGTCTGCTTTTCCCGGGGGGAGCAGACGTGTCGCCATGTTATTACGGGGAGGAGCCGCACGAGGGGCTGGGAAAGGTTGACCCTGTGTTGGATGCTTTCTGGCTTTCAGCTGCCCGCTTCGCACAGGAGCACCGTCTGGCTGTCCTCGGGATTTGTCGTGGGATGCAGCTTTTGAATGTGGCCTGTGGCGGGACGCTGTACCAGGATCTCAGCGAGCGGCCGGGCAGTGCCGGACACCACCAGCGCGAACACCGCCATGTCACCGTCGGAACCGCCCGCATTGAGCCGGAGACCCGACTGCGTCGCATCCTTGGGACGGATGCAGTCCCCATCAATTCACTGCATCATCAGGCCGTGAAGGAGCCAGGCAAGGGGCTGATTGTCTCCGCTCACGCAGAGGATGGAGTGGTTGAAGGGTTTGAAAGCACGGACGGACTTATCGTTGCCGTTCAGTGGCACCCGGAGGATCTGGTGTACCCCCGCGAGGGACTCCCCACGGGGTCCGTGCCCGTCATGAACCGGCTGTTTCAGGACCTTGTGCAGCGGGCAGGCGGCCATGACAGGGCAGACTATGGAAGACAGGACGCTCTTTGAGCGGGAGGCGGACCAGCCGCTGGCGGCCCGGCTGAGGCCCAGGACTCTTGAGGAGTTCGTGGGCCAGACGCATTTGCTGGGCGCTGGAAAGGTGTTGCGGCGTCTCATTGAGGAAGACCGTATCTCGTCCATGATTTTCTGGGGGCCGCCCGGCGTGGGCAAAACCACCCTTGCCAGCATCATCGCTGCGCGGACGAAGGCCTCCTTCATCAATTTTTCTGCTGTGACCAGCGGCATCAGGGAAATACGTACCGTGATGCAGCAGGCGGAGGAGAATCGCCGCTTTGGAGCGCGGACCATCGTTTTTGTGGATGAGATTCACCGTTTCAACCGGGCGCAGCAGGACGCCTTTCTTCCTTTTGTGGAAAAGGGCAGCATTATCCTCATTGGCGCCACAACGGAGAATCCTTCCTTTGAGGTCAACGGGGCGCTGCTCTCCCGCTGCAAGGTCTTTGTCATGAAAGCCCTGACCACGGAAGAGCTTACAACCCTTTTAGACCATGCCCTGAAGGACCCGAGGGGCTTTGGAGACCGTGTGGTGAAGATCTCCCCGGACATGCTGGAGGCCGTTGCGTCTTTCGCCAACGGCGACGCGCGCACGGCCCTCCTGACACTGGAAATGGTGGTCCTGAATGGAGACACAGAGGGGGACACCGTTGTTATCACGCCGGAGACGCTGGAGCAGTGCACCTCGAGAAAATCCCTGCTCTACGACAAAAAGGGCGAGGAACACTACAATTTAATCTCCGCGCTGCACAAGTCGATGCGCAATTCCGACCCCGACGCGGCGGTCTACTGGCTGGCGCGGATGCTGGAGGCGGGGGAGGATCCGCTTTATATCGCGCGGCGCGTGGTGCGCTTCGCCAGCGAGGATGTGGGGCTGGCTGAGCCCAAAGCGATGGAGATGGCTGTTGCAGCCTATCAGGCATGTCACTTTATCGGGATGCCGGAGTGCTCTGTCCATCTGACGCAGGCGGTGGTGCATTTGTCGATCGCGCCGAAGTCCAACGCGCTTTATGTGGCCTATGGAGAGGCGAAACAAGATGCCATGACACAGATGGCCGAGCCTGTGCCGCTGGTTATCCGCAATGCACCAACGCGGCTGATGAAGGAGCTGGATTACGGCAGGGGATACGAGTACGCCCACGATTCGGAGGATAAACTGACGGCCATGCGATGTCTGCCGGACTCCCTGGCAGGGCGTGAGTATTACCGCCCCACGGAGCAGGGGGCGGAGTCGCGGTACAAGAACCGGCTGGATCAGATTAAAGCCTGGAAGGAACGCCGCAGGGAACAGCAGGGCAAGTGAGCGGTCCCCGGTTAAATCCCGATATATATGGCGTTTTGGAACGCTAACAGCCTTTTTTTAAGGAGGCGCGGCTGATATGTTGAATAAGAAAACCCTGAGGGAAATTCTCCGTCCGTTCATTTTCCTTCCGGCCGCCGGGCTCTGATGGCTGTCCGGATTTTTCCCTATTGCCGCGGATCAGAGCTCTCTCCTCTGATCCGCAAATTCCTGAATTGCGGCAACGAGGTGAGGTTTCTTGTTCCATCGCGCAAGGACAGGGACTGGTGGCTGAGGCGGGCAGGAAGGGATCAGTACGGGCCGGCGGAGACACCATCCTTTACGCTCTGGACGTGGCAGGACCTTTACGATGATCTCTGTGCATCCCTGGGTGTCCGTCGTCGTCGTCCCCTCTCTCCTCCCGATCATCTCCTTATTCTGCGCCGCATCCTTGATGAAGTTCTTGAGGAGAACCCGGAGCTGTCGGAACGCTGGCCCGGGTTGAAGCGCTCCGGTTTTCTGGATGTGCTGTCCAACGACGTGCACGAGCTTTTGAACGAGGCTGTGCGGCCCGGACACATGGAGGCGGTGGGGGAGGAGACCTCCCCGGCTGGGCCCGCGAAACTTCTGCCGGAAGTCTATCGCCGCTACCTGGCCTACCTGGAGGAAAACATCCTTCTTGACAGCGCGCAAATCTGCATGGCCGCGGCAGAGCTCCTGCATGGAGCGGGAGACTGGGGACGGGATTTCACGCCGGTTTTTACGGGGTTCCTCTCTTTTACCCACAGCCAGCTTGAGCTGGTGCGGGGCTTAATCACGCGCTGCAGGGATGTCGTTATCCTGAAGCCGGAGACGCGGCTCCCAAAACTTTACGATGTGGCCGGCCAGCTTGCGGAATACGCGGAACAGCCGGAACTGCCGGATGCGGGGGGATATGTTGCCGACCTCCCTGCCGCAGAACCGGGACTGGAGCCGGAGGTCATTGCCCGAAGTCTGGCGCTGTGGTCAGACGGGCAGGGGGAGTTGGCCTCGATTCAGCCGTTTCCCGGTTTTTCCAATATTGGTCTCATGGCCTCCAGCAGCACGGCAGAGACGATGATTTCTGCTCTGGAGCGATACAGCGTCCCCTTCACCCAGGAGGCAGGGAGGAGCATTGCCCAGACGCTTCCAGGGCAGATTCTTGCCTCCGTCCGGTCATTGAAAAACATGGGCTTTCCCGTTTATGGTACGGCCTTATTGCTCACGCAGCCCTGTTTTGCCGGGGCTGCTGCAGAGTTTCTTCCGGGGCAGGGTTCTTTCTCAACGGTCAATGCGCTCAGGGCGGGTCCCGCGGGGCTCTCTGAGTGGGAAAAATACCTTGAGGCTGCGAAACAGGATGAACCTGTCAGGCTGGCGCGTCTGGCAATTCGCGCTATAGGAACGTTCTGCCGTAAAATCTCCGGGGGAGGGCGCCCGGTGGATTTGATGGATGCCTTCTGCAAATTTCTGACCGTACGCGGCCTCTGGCTGGACCTCATCGGGGAACAGCCCTATGCGGAGCTGGATGAGACCGTCCGCACCACGGCCTCGGCTATTGAGACCATTAAAGAGAAGGCTCTGGCCCTGCGGGAGCTTCTGCCGGATCTGGGGCCCGTTGGTCAGGAAAAGCTTAAGGGGGAGAGTGCTTTTGACTTTCTGGAGACCTGGTGCCGTCAGAGCAACACAAGGCCTCCCCTTCCTCTGCGGGGGGCAGTTCACCTTTATGTGGGACATCCCCCGGTGCTTGCCTCTCACCCCGTCTGGGTTATGCTGGGGGTCACACAGCAGACATGGCCGGGACATATCCCCGGCTCCCCGCTTTTGGACGCAGCTGAGCGGGAGCGGCTCGACCGGAATGGCGCGCATCTCCCCTCATCCCACGACAAGGCCATGCAGAGGGAAGCCCTCTTTCGCCGGCTGGTCCAGACAGGAGAGAGCCTGACCGTGCTGTCCCGCTCCGAACTGGATGAGGACGATCACCCTCTGGAACGCTCGCCTTTTGTTGAACGCTTCCAGAAGGACATGAAGGGCTGGAGCCTGGTCTCTTTGCCCTTAGTGCCCATCGATGTCCTGACCGGCGGGGATGACTATCTCTTCCCGGATATTGACCCGGAGACCTCGATTTCCGGACGTACGCCTCCCGTTATTCATGACGCTGTGGAGGGGCCGATGGGGCTGGGAGTCAGCGACCTTAAGGAACTCCTGAGCTGTCCCGCACTTTGGTGGCTCCGGCGCAGGGGACGGCTTCGCGAACGCACGCTGGAGCTTGCCACTGCAGCGGATTGGGGCACCCTGACCCACGTTCTCTGGCAGAAGGTCTGGCAAAGATTCAGGGACATTCGTGACGCGGAGCAATTTCCTCCCATTGTTCAGGAGGAATGGACGCATCTTGTCTCCGGGGAGGGCCCCTATGAGCCTTTCAGACACTTCACGGGGGACCGCCGTCTTCAGCGGCGGCTGGAGAACTTTCGGTTTCGGGTTCTCCGCCTCGGAAAAATCCAGGGACAGATTCTGGAGCGGCTTTATCAGGCGGGGTTTACTCACAGGGAAATACGCCTGGAGGAGGAGGCTCAGCTGAGTCTTGAGCTGGAGGGCATTACATTCACGGGCCAGTGCGACCGCATAGAAGTTCTTGAGGACAGGGCGGGATGCCCTTGTGCTCTCATCACGGACTACAAAGAAGGCAGAGCGGAGAAGTATGAAAAGGGGATGTCGGTCATGGACTGCCCATGGAACACCAGCGAATGGGAAAAATTTCGCTTTGGTCTCCAGCTCTCTGCGTACGCTGTTATGTTTGAACATGAATATCCAGAGATTCCCCTCGCCGGGGTAAGTTTTCTGGGGATGGAAGACGGCAGGCTGGCCGGGAGCTTTACCCGGGAGGTCCAGTCATACTTTGCCCCGGAGTGTGATTCTCCCAGGAAACTGGCTGTGCCTCTGCGGGAGCGCGAGGACGAGGCAGAGTATGCCATGCAGCATGCGGCCTCCCTGCTGCGCGCCGGGGAATTCAGGCCGTTTTACGGCTCAGACCTTTGCCGGACATGCGGCATGAAAGGCGTATGCCGGCGGAGCGAGTTCTGCGGCGAATCGCTCCTTGAGGATGAGGACACAGGCGGCCCCTCAGATACCTCAGATTGAAGCTCAGGGGCCCGCAGAGCGGGTTCCCCGGCGGGAAAAGAGACCCCCGGAAACCCCCGGGTGAAAAGGGGCGGGCTGAGCCGCCCCTTTTCCGTTGTGCGGATTACGCCTCAGCCTGTGCGGACTCCTCGGCCAGGGCACGCTGTCCCTGCTCAAACCACGACTTGCCCTCGACAAGGCGTGCCACCATCATGGCAGAGCAGGTGTCGCCCGTGGCATTGACCATCGTGGCTGCCGGATCCACCAGGAAGCCAATCGTTGCCACAATGGGGAAGGCCTCAGGCGGAAAGCCGTAGAGACTGACGATGAGCATCTCGCCCACCAGTCCGCCGCCGGGAATGCCGGACAGGACAATGCCGCTCAGCACCGCCACTGCCACCGCGCTGGCAATGGTCCCCGCACCCTCAAGGGGCATGTTGAAGATGCCGAACAGGAATGCGATCTTGAGAATCCCGCTGAGGCAGGATCCCTCCATGTGTGCCGTGGCCCCGATGGGCAGAACGACTTCACTGATGTCGTCGGGGATGCCGATTTTATGCGCGGCTTCCAGATTGACCGGCAGCGTGGCGACGCTGCTGCCCGTGCCGAGCGCTGTCAGTGACGGGGACAGTATGTTTTTCCAGAATATGCCGACGCCCTTCCCTCCGGTGGCCCAGGCGGAGTACAGTGTGAAGGCGATGAAGAAGTAGCCCAGAGTCGCCGCATGGTAGGCAATCATGGCCCGCAGGTAGGAGCCCAGCAGATTGGGCCCGAAGTCTCCCACGAGCGCTGCGAAGTAGGCAAACAGTCCGATGGGAGCGTAGTACATGATGATTCCCACCAGCTTCAGCATAGCCTCTCCCAGAACGTTGATAGTCCGGGCGACAGAGCGCCCCTTCTCGCCCAGCATCTGGAGGCTGATGCCGAAGAGAATGGAGAAGAGGATCAGCGGCAGCATGTGGCTGCGCGATATGAGCTCCGGAAAATCGCTGACAGTAAGGGCTTTGACAATCTGGTCCGGAGTGCTGAGCGGCTGGAAACTATCCGGTTTGGTCAGAGCGATCTGCACCCCTTCCGCAGGGGGATAGGCCTTCACGGTGAGGATCATGACGATTGCCGCAATGGCTCCTGTCACAAGAAAAACTCCCACCAGAGAGCCCATGACGTTCCTCAGACGCTTCATTGAGGACATGTTTGCCACTGCACCGCAGACTGTGGTGAAGACCAGCGGCACCACAATCATGAACATGGCGTTGATGAAAATATCTCCCAATGGCTTGAATACCAGCGCGTCCCCGCCCATCTTTGCCCCGGCAGCGCAGCCAAGGGCAATTGCGGTCAGCAGAATCAGGGGAAAACGATACGACCTCCAAAAACTGTTCTTCTGTTGCATAGTCAAAAAACCTCCTGAAACATGTTATACGATCAGCCACTTCAGACACAGTCCCGCCAGAGAAGCAAGCAGGATGATGAGCTGAGGGTAGGTCTTAAAGGGACGGAATCTGGAAAGATACCAGCATCCCACAGCCAGCGCGACAAGCACCGTCCCGGAGATCAGGGCGTGGAATGAGGCAAAAGACGGCAAAATGGGGCGCAGGAGCGTGCAGAACGCTGCCAGCAGCAGGCCGGCCACCGCCGGTCGAAGGGCCTTCTGGAAGGCGGCGATCTTCTTCTGCGCACCCTCCGAGGCCCGAGAAATCAGCCACAGTAAAAGCGCAATGACCAGTACGGGCGTTCCCACCAGGGCGACGGTAGCCCACCAGGACCCCCAAAAGCCGCCTAACCGGTATCCCACGAACGTCGCGGAGTTGAGTGCCACGGGGCCGGGGGTCATCTGGGCCAGAGCGATGGTCTGGCCGAACATCTCCTCCGTCAGCCACGGGCGCGCGACGACGAGCTCATGATGAATGAAGGGGATTGTTGCCAGCCCTCCTCCGAACGCTCCAAGCGCCACCTTGGAGAAAACCGTCATCAGCATAAAGATTGTGGTCATACGGCCTTCTCCTTCCTGAACAGACGGTCTCCCAGGACCGAGATAAGGGCTCCAAGCCCAAGCGCCAGGAAGGGATGAACATCCCACCCCATCATTGCCACCGCTGTCGCCGCGAAAGCAACGACAGGAATCAGGCTGAAGCGGCACAGGCAGCGGCGGCGGAGACGGCTTTCTTTTTTCTCTTTGCCGCCGATGGACAGGGCCACCGTCATGGAGGCGGTGGTGTTGGGGTCACTCACCAGCACTGAGGACTTGATCATCTTCCAAAGGGAGTTCCATACCACGGCAACCACACCGGCGGAGGCCCCCAGGAAGAAAGAAATCATCCAGGGATTGGTCAGATGATCTATGATAATGGATGAGAGGAGGAGAATGACCAGGAACGGTGCTGTGGCCGTCCCAAGGATGGCTGCCAGCGCTCCGGCCCAGCCTTCCATGGCCCTGCCGGCCACGAAAGAAAGGTTTGTGGCAATAGGCCCCGGGACGGCTGTCGCCAGGACAATCATGTCCGCAATCTCGTCGTCGGAAAATTCTCCGGTGGCACGTACCTCAGACTCAATAACCCCCAGCATAACGATTCCGCCGCCGATGGTGAAGGCCCCGATTCTCAGGAATCTCGTGTAGATGGACAACAAACGCCGAAACATCTTTGAACTCCTTTCATCGTTTGTATACTCAACGGGTAAATGATAAAACAAAGATCACCAGACGGCAACACATCCGTCTGTTCTGGGTTCCGTTGCCCCTGCCAGCGATGCCACGCTGGGAAACCCGTTACACGGGCCGCTGGGAAGCCCGCTATGTGGGCCGGCAGGAAGCCCACTATGTGGGACGCGCAGGATGATTTCTCCGCGCCCAAACGACGTGGAGTCTTCCAGCACTTCGACTTCATGTCCGCGAGCCCTCAGCCCTTCAGCGATACGGGGAGATACGGCCCTTTCCAGCAGGATTTTTTTCCCGCCTGTCCACTGCCAGCGCGGCGCGTCCAGTGCCTCCTGGGGGTTCATGTTGAAGTCCACGAGGTTCGCAACAACCTGCACATGTCCCTGAGGCTGCATAAAAGCCCCCATAACGCCAAAGGGCCCTACCGCCCTGCCTCCCTTTGTGAGGAACCCGGGGATGATGGTATGATAGGGCTTCTTGCCTGGCGCGAGAACGTTGGGTGACGCGGGGTCAAGGCTGAAGTTCGCGCCTCTGTTGTGCAGGGCGATGCCCGTGCCTGGCACAACCAGACCGGAGCCGAATCCCATGTAGTTGCTCTGAATCATCGAGACCATGTTGCCCTCTCCGTCCGCCGACGCGAGATAGACGGTCCCGCCCCGCCCGGGACGGCCAGGGGCCGGCTCCAGGGCTGTAGGTCCAATCAGCGCGCGTCGCTTGTCTGCATAAATATCGGAGAGCAGGTCCTCTGTCCGGCAGGTCATGAACCGCGGATCGGCTACGTAGGCCCGCACGTCGGCAAAGGCCAGCTTCATCGCCTCAATCTGAAGATGGTACGTCTCCTCCGTCTCCCGCTCCGTGGGAATCCTCGGATTTAAGCTCAGGGGGTTGCTTTGCCCCCCTGAAACCCCCAAGCCTTCCAGTATCTTCAGCGCCATGAGCGCGGCGATGCCATGCCCGTTGGGCGGAATTTCCCAGACGTCAATCCCGCGATAGGAGACCGAGACAGGCTCAACCCAATTTGGGCCGGCAGGAAGTCCACTCTGTGGGGAAAAAGCAGAGAGATCGGCTTTCCGCAGCAGTCCGCCGGTCGCCTGAGCGAAGGCGTCGATCCTGTCTGCCAGTTCCCCGCAGTAGAAGTCCTCTGCCTCGCTCTCAGCAATACGGGTCAGGGTTTCCGCATGATCGGATGAACGCCAGATCTCACCCGGCATTGGGGCCCGGCCCTCAGGGCAGAAGGTTCTGAACCACTCCCTGCAGTCCACCCCATGACACCGGGAATATTTTTCAAAGGCCTGATGCCACAGGAGAGACACTGTGGGCGAGACCGCTGTCCCCTCACGGGCATAGTCAATGGCCGGGGCCAGATCCTCAGCCAGCGTCAGTTTCCCGAATTTCCCCACGAGCTTCGCCCAGCCTGCCGGGGCGCCGGGAACTGTGACCGGTACCCAGCCCAGCTGCGGCATTTCGCTGTGTCCCGCGGCCCGAATCGCCTCCGCGTCGGCCAGCCTGGGGGCCGGCCCGCTGGAGTTCAGGCCATGCAGTTTTTTCTCATTCTCCATCCAAACCAGGGCGAAACAGTCTCCCCCGATTCCGTTTGAGGTGGGCTCAACCACGGTGAGGCAGGCCGCCGTGGCTACTGCTGCGTCCACGGCATTTCCGCCCCGTTTGAGGATGTCCAGGCCGGCCTGAGCGGCCAGCGGCTGCCCTGTGGCGACCATGCCGCGCGTGCCGAAAACAACCGATCGGCGCGAGGGATAACGATAGCGCAACGCGTCAAAATCCATTTCAGGAACCTTCTTCCCAGGGTCTAAATGTCCACGTCGGACTCCCATCCGGCGATAATCTCCTGTGCCTTCAGACTGGCCAGTGTTTGGGACAGAGCTTCAATTGAAGCGCAGGGTACGCGGGCCGTGACAGAAATGACAGGGATGGTGTCCGTTCTGTTCCCTCGGCAGGAAACCTGTTCTGTGGAGCTGTAATCCCATGTCAGGTCAGTGCCCCCATGTCCTTCCAGCAGCCGCGTCACCGTTCCGACGGAAGCCCAGGGCAGACGCACGGCAAGGAGACGCACAGGCACCCGCTCCACCATTTCCGCCGCGTCGAGCGTTCGTGCCGCCGCTCCGCCGTAGGCTTCTATCAGGCCCCGGACCCCCAGCTTGACTCCGCCGAAGTAGCGGGTCACGATGACAATAACATTGAACAGTCCGCGGGATTGAAGATCAGTGGGGGAGGAGCCCCTGCAGCCCACGCGCTGGATGGCGCCCAAAATAGGCCGTCCCGCTGTACCGGAGGGCTCGCCGTCGTCGGAGCTGTATTCAATCGTCGGCTCCGGGCCCAGACGGTAGGCCCAGCAGTTGTGCGTCGCGTCTCTGTGCGCGGCCCGCACGCAATTCAGGAGCTCCCTCGCCTCCGCCTCGCTGTGACAGGGCTCCGTCCGTCCGATAAAGACGGAGCGCTGTATCTTCTCCTCATATTCCGCAGGTCCCGTCAGCTCAATGTAACTTTGCCCCTCTAACCTGGGAGCGGGGTCATTTTTCATTGGTCATATTCCATGCCTCGCGGAGGCGGTGATAGGTGTTTTCCACGGCGTCGGCGAGGACACGGGTGTCCGCCAGCACGGGCATGAAATTGTTGTCGCCGGCCCAGCGCGGCACAATGTGACGGTGCAGGTGCCCGGCCACTCCTGCCCCTGCCGGCTCGCCAAGGTTAATGCCCATGTTGAAACCGTCGGGCCGCATCACCCTCTTCAGCACTGTCAGGGTGTGGGCCGTGAGGTGGTGCATCTCCAGCGCCTCCTCGTCTGTCAGAGACTCGTAGATGTTGGTGTGGCGGAAGGGGATGACCATCACGTGCCCGGCGGTGTAGGGGTAGAGGTTCATGATAACGAAGCAGGTCTTGCCCCGGTGGAGGATGAAATGTTCCTCGTCCCTGTGCTCCGCGGGGAAATCGCAAAAGATGCAGCCTCCGGTCTTCGGCTTGGGGGCCTCGATATAAGACATTCGCCATGTGGCGTAAAGCTGTTGCAATGGAATCACTCCTTTTTTAAAAATACCCGTATTATATTATAATGGGAAATAATCTAAAGGGGGCGAGGGTATGGCGGTTTTTGAGGGTATGCTGCTTCTTGAGGAACGCAGAGCGGTGGTCAATTATGGCCAGAGGCTGCTGACACATGGGCTCACGCGCGGCACGGGAGGCAACGTCAGCGTCCTGAACCGGGAACAGGGACTCCTCGCCATCAGCCCGTCGGGCATGGACTACTTTGAGATTTCTCCGGAGGACGTCGTTGTGATGGACCTGGAGGGCCGCGTCGTTGTTGAGGGTTTCAGGGGGGGAAACATCCCCTTGGGTTCAAATCCGGACGGAGGAAAACGCCGGCCGTCCAGTGAAGCGGATATGCATCGTATGCTCTACAACGGACGGCCGGACATCTCAGCCGTTGTTCATACACACTCCCCCTTCGCCACGGCTTTGGCCTGCACACGGGAAGCCCAGAAGAACGGACTGCCGCCTGTTCATTACCTGACTGCCATGGCCGGGCCCTCCGTCCGGTGTATCCCCTATTATCCCTTTGGGACGGAACTGCTGGGGCAGGCGGCCCGCGATGGGATGGCGGATCGCTTTGCCGTGCTGCTGGGAAACCATGGACTCCTGGCTGCGGGGCCCGATATCAGCTATGCTTTCAATGTTGCGGAGGAACTGGAATTCGTCTGTGAGATTTACTGTCATGCCCGGACGATGGGCACTCCGGCCCTGCTGTCCAGGGAGGATATGTGCGTAGCGATGGAAAGGTTCCGGGGATATGGACAAAGGAGCTGAGGCCCTTCTGCCGGAGGGAACGCCCGATGGCCAGCGCCGTGCCGTCACCGCGGAGGGGAAAATCATCACCGTCGGAGCGGGAGCGGGAACAGGCAAGACCTGGGTGCTTTCCAACCGTTACGCCCGCCTGCTGCTTGAAGCTCAGAAGGAAAGCCCCGTCCAGCGCCTCCCGCCTTCTCTCCCCGTTCAGAATGAGACTTCCCCGACGGCGGGAAGGGGAGAGCTGCTTCCACGGGACATCCTGACGCTAACCTACACTGAAGCAGCCGCCAGCGAGATGAGGAGCCGGATTGAGAAGCGGGTTCGGGCCCTGCTGTTTCAGTCATCCGTTGACGAAAAGCGTAAGACGGCTATAACGGATGGTTTCAGCGAGGCCTGGATATCGACCATTCACTCCTTTGCCGCGCGGCTGATTCGGGAGTCCGGACTGGCGCTTGACGTGGATCCCCGTGCTGCGGTGATTTCCAATTCCCAGGAGGAACGTTTCTGGGACAGCGTGCGGGAGGCTGTTGAGTTTGCGGATATCAGATCCCTGGCTTTGGTGTATGGGGATGCTCCCCTTCAGACGGCGGCGTCAGAGCTGGACATGGACCCCATCCTCAGCGCGGCCGTCGGCCGGTGGGGGGGCGTCCGGCTGAGCGTCCTGGCCAGAAACGCGGCTGAGCTCCATGCATCGCTGGGACACAGCTGGGAGCAAATGATGGAATGGAGCTCAGAGGGCGGGGAGAGGCTGTTCCGGGCAGCAAAGCCCTCTGTGTCAGCTATCCTGAGTGGGGCCTGGCGGCGGGCGTGGAACACGTGGGGCGAGATATTCGAAGCGCTGGGGGAGTCCATTCAGGCTAAGGGGCGGAAGGACTGCGAGGCGGGCAGACCGGATAGTGTGGATGCATTTCTGGCGGCTTTTTATGCGCGCTGGGCCGGCCTTACAGACATGGAGCCGGAGGAGGAGACGCTTCGGGAATTTTACCTCGACGTAACGGACAAGACGAAGCTTAGGGGCGGCAGAAGCAGCCTTCTCGGAGAGGTCAGTGACTTCCTTGGAAAGACGCTTGGTGTATGGCAGAAGGGGGAGGCGGGGCTGGCTGCGGTCTCCGCCGCACTTGACGCCCCTGTATCGGATTCGGAGCGACGTCTGCACACGGTTCTGCTGCGGTTCTGCGCCGTGGCCTGGGGGCTGTGGGAAGCGATGAAGCGGCGGCGCGGCCTTCTGTCCTTTTCCGATATGATTCTTCACGCGCGGGAGGCGCTGCAGAACAATCAGCTGGAGCAGTCTTTCCGCCATATCCTGGTGGACGAGTTTCAGGACACGGATCCCCTTCAGTTTGATATGATTAAATCTCTGGCAGAGGACGGCAAAACTTCCCTCTTTGCTGTCGGGGACCCCAAACAGTCCATTTACGGCTTCCGCCACGCGGAACCCTCCCTCTTTGCCGAAACCATTGGCCACGCGGAGACAAGAGTTGAGCTGGACGTCAGCTTCCGCACGCGGGCCTCCCTGCTGGAGCGTATCAATGACCTGTTTGCGCATATCTGGAGGGATGGGCTTGGCTCGTCGGGGGCTCTGGCACGCCTCGGATTTGAACCCCTTTCACCGGCTCCGGCAGGAGATGACCGCGGCAGGGGAACAGTTCCCCCCTTCTCCGTCCTTTTGTCCGTGAAGGAGGAGAGAACGGTGGAGGGGGCAAGGGAACGGCTTGCCCGGGAGCTGGGGCGTAAAATCGCATCCTGGGTGTCCGGGGGGCGGACGGTGTGGGACAGGGAAGCAGGGAGCCTGCGTCCTGTCCGCTGCAGTGATTTTGCCGTGCTGGTGCGGAACCGGGGGACTCACGACCTTCTGGAGCGTGCTCTTGCGGCTCAGGGAGTCCCCGCTGTTCAGGACCTCAGCCGGGGATACTTTGCCCGGGGGGAGGTGGAGGATGTCATTTGCCTGCTGCGCGCCGCGGCGGACCCGGCGGACGATGCGGCGGTGGCGGGCTGGCTTCTCTCTCCCTTCTCCGGAGTGTCGGAGGCAGAGGCGGTGTCCCTTCTGGAACGGGTCTCCGCCGGGAACCGTCTCATCGATGTGATTCGCGGGTCCATGCCCTGTGCTCTGTCCCTGCTTCAGAGGTTTTCTGTCACAGGGCAGCAGCAGGGGCCGGCAGGTCTGCTGGCCATTCTCGACCGTGACCGTCGCTGGCTGGCCTTTTGCAGGGAAGGAGAGCGTCTGCGCGCTCTCCGCAACGTCCGCCGGGCTCTTTCCATTGCGCGGGAATTCCAGAGAGACGGCGCTTCGAGTCTTGCCGCCTGCGCAGACTGGATGGCTCATGCCCTCCGTCAGGGCGTCGTTATGGACGAGCCTGCCTGGCACGGACGGGACGTTGACGCTGTCCTGCTCTCTACAATCCACGCTTCAAAGGGATTGGAGTATCCCGTTGTGGCTCTCTTCGACACATCCGTACGAAAGGCCCATGGCCAGCGGGACGGCCTGCGTCCCTCCAGAGCGCTGGGGGTTGTCTTCTCCGATCTGCCGGATGAGATGACAAACGTCAGGGAGCCTGAGACGCTCCTTCAGGGGGTGGCGTGGGATGGGATACTGGCTGCCCAGGGCGAGCTGGAGGAGGACATGAGGCTCCTTTACGTCGCCGCCACGCGTGCAGGGGACGGGCTGTTGGTCTGCGGACTGCTGGGGGAGAAGGAGGGGGTCCTGACGCCTCAGAAGGGTTCCTGGACTTCACTGTTCCTGGCTCGCATGGCGGATCGGGGGGAGTGTCCCCCCATGGAGGGAGGCGTGCGCTTCGAAGATCTTGTCGGGCCGGATATCACGCTGATTTCCTCCGATATCATGCCGCCGGCCGGGGAGACAGCGATGAAGAGCGCGGAGGATTCCCATGTTCCCCGCCGTGCTTCACTGCCGGGGAATGAGCCTGTTCTGCTGGACCAGATCTCGGCCACATCCTTTGCCATGTTCGAGTGGTGTCCGCTGGCGTGGAGGAGACGTTATCGTCAGGGGCTTGACCTTCGTTGGGAGAGTCCGGACAGGGATCTGCTGGCGGAGGAAGGACGTGGAGGCGCGGAGCTGGGCAGTCTGGCGCACTGGCTCCTGGCGCACTGGGACCTTGACGGGGAATTGGATCTGACTGACAATCGTCTGATTCACCGTCTGCCGTCCTGTCTCCGGGATGTCTGGCGCGATGGAAAATCCCGCGGGGAACTGGAGAAGTGGCTAAAATGCTTTGCGGATTCAGAGGCCGGGAGGAATATCCGCGGGGCTCTGGAGAGGGGGGCGAGCCGTGAGGCGGGCTTCCGCGTTGGGCTGGCGGGGGAAAAGGCCGGAGTGACGCTGGCGGGGGCGATGGACCTGGTCTGGCAGGAGGGAGACAGCGGGCTTTGGCATGTGATGGACTATAAGATCACTCTGAGCCGGAAGGCTCCTCCAGGCCTTTACGGGGCCCAGCTGGATTTCTACGCTCTCGTCGTGCGGGAAGCCGCACTGAGAAGAGGGCTGCTCTGCGAGGCCGTGGATGTCGGACTTGTGTTTCTCCGGGAGAACAGCCGTACGGAGCGGAGGCGGCTTGGCGATGGCGACTGGGAAGGACTGAAGGCCAGGGTCCTTGATGTGGCCCGCCGGGGCGCGGTAGGGGACGGCTGGCTTCCGAATTTGGCTCATTGTTCCGCCTGCCCGTGGAAGAAAGGGTGTCCGGCGGTGAAAATGAAGGAGGCGGAGGCGTGAGCGCAGGAGTAAGGTACGTATGCGGGGAGTGCGGGCATATCACGATGACCCGGACAGGACGTTGTCCCTCCTGCGGCGCGTGGGGGACGCTGGCGGCAGAACAGCCGCCCAGGTCAGGCAGCAGTGCGTCTGCGGCGGCGCGGAACGTGGTCCCCGCGCGGATGGTCTGTGCTGTGGATGTCAGGCCGCCCCGACGGATACCTACCGGAATCGGGGAGCTGGACCGGGTGCTGGGCGGCGGACTGGTCCCCGGGGGGGTGGTCCTTATCGGCGGACAGCCGGGCATTGGCAAGTCCACATTGCTGCTCCAGGCGGCAGGTCAGGTGGCAGCTTCCGGTTTGCCTGTGCTTTACATCTCCGGCGAGGAGTCGGAGGCTCAGGTGGCTCTGCGCGCGTCGCGTATCGGAGCGGCGCTTGTGCCCGGAGGGATGTCGGACCGGCTGCTCCTGTCCTGCGGCACGGACCTTGAGGGTGCGCTGGCAAACCTCAGCGGAGATATCTCCTTTTTCGTGCTGGACAGTGTACAGTCCATGAAGGCGGAAGGGGAGAGCGGCTGGCCGGGGACACTGACCCAGGTTCGAGCCGTGGCGCAGCGCGTGGTGGACGTGGCGCGCGAACGGAACATCCCGGCGGTGATGGTGGGGCATATCACGAAGGACGGGCGGCTGGCGGGCCCCATGCTGCTGGAGCACATGGTGGATACGGTGCTGAACTTCAGCGGCGAGGGATATTCCTCCTACAGGATGCTGCGGGCCATGAAGAACCGATACGGAAGTACGGACGAGCTTGGGGTCTTCGAAATGCGTGAGGACGGTCTTGTGCCGGTTGAGGATAAGAGCGGGCTCTATTGGAATCGTTCGGACTCCGCCGTGCCGGGCGTGGCCATGACGGTGGCGCTGGAGGGGACGACACCCCTTGCGGCAGAGCTTCAGACACTGGCGAATCCGACGGTGTTCCCCTACCCGAGACGTACGGCCCGGGGCATTGAGCTGAACCGCTTTCAGCTTCTGGCCGCTGTGATTGAGAAACGCTGCGGTATCCCGACAGGCGGGCACGACCTGTACATGAACGTCGCCGGCGGACTCTCCATTCAGGATCCCTCCGCAGATCTTGGAGCCTGCGCGGCCATTGCCTCTGCGCTGAGGGACGCACCTCTGCCGGCAGGGACGTGTTGGATGGGGGAAGTGGGGCTGGCCGGAGAGGTCCGTCCCGTTACGCGTCTGGGGCTGCGGTTAAGGGAAGCCGCGCGGCTGGGGTTCACGTCGGCTGTGATCAGCTCCCGTGAAAGGCTGGAACGTCTGGATGCCAGTCTCGGGCTCATGCCTGTCACACATCTGGATGAAGCCATAGCCGGACTGCTGCTGAAAAAACGCGGTTAAAGAAAAAATGAAGGCACGGATATGCCGCGCTAAAATTCCCGGACGCAAGGCCTGGGGAGCTGTGAGTGAGTCGCCTCATAAAAGCTGTGGTGATGATAAATTTTCTGTCTGATGCTTCCTTCAGCGTATCGGTTCCTCTCCCGCTTATTGACACGATGTGAAGCTTCCTGAGCCATTCATGCCGGCGCTGACAGATATCGGGAAAAAGGCTGTGTTCCCTGTGCCCTTCGGGTATGAGGCTATGCGGACAGGGGAATCGGATTCTCGCTCTGATATAATTATGGAGGGAGGATATAATTAGAGAGAAGGAACTTCCGGCAAGCGGCAGGTACGACCGCCTGGGAATATTGGACGGTGTGCTTTTGGGCGCCAGTGTGCCGGATAGGGTCATGTCCCCGCCGAACATCCTGAATAAGCGGATAATATTTCGTGGGTGAAAGTCGTGCTCCGGGGATGCGCTGAAAGTCATGGATACGGAGGATAATCCGGAGAAAAATGTTGCTGGTGCGGTGAGATACGCATGGAGGAGGGGAGACCGCAGATGGGGCGCAAACATTGGGAAAGACATCCTATCCGGAAGAAGGTCCGGGGGATGGTGCTGGTTATCTCCCTGATTTCCCTGGCTTTGGCCATTGCTGTGGGAGTCATCAGCATGATGCGTATTTACAACGACAGCGAGGCCGCCATGAGGCTGCAGATGGAACAGAATCTCCACACCATCGTGACAAGCCGGGCTGATCTGGCGGAGACGGAGCTGGAGAAGTACGCGATAGCTGTCCAAACCTTTGCGGATTATCTTCAGGAGCTTTATCGGGGCAATCCAGCCCCTGAGGTCCTGGAACTCATTCCTCCGCCCAGCATGGAAAACGCGAACCGCTACTCTATGCAGCGCCTTCTCAGCAGCCGGGACATCTCTCTGGATGATGTGAAGGACGATTTGCTCCTTATGACTCATATGGAGCATTTGTGGTACCCCGTCATGATTCATGATACCCGCAGCATCCTTTCAATATACTATGGTATGAAGAGCGGGGTATCGGTCATCTACGACCGATATTCTCAGATGGCGGTCCCTCAGGACGGCGAAACCGAGACCTACTACAATTTTTTAAAGTCTCCATGGTACCTCCGGGCGGAGAGAAGGAAGAAACTTTGCTTCACGGACGTTTACCGGGATGCCTTTGGCCGGGGGCTGATTGTCACCTGTGCTGCGCCGGTCTACGATGAGAAAAACGAATTTGCGGGTGTCGTCGGCATGGACATCCTGGTCTCTGTCCTGTACAGTTCCATTGTGGAGATGGACATGGAGGAGGGGGCCTATGCCTTCATGGTGGACAAAGAGGGGAATCTTCTTGAGCCCACGAAAAACGGTGGAACAAGGGTTCGCAACCTGTATTACGACTATAACAAGGAGATTGGCTACAAGGTGGCCGGCCGGATTCTTGGCGGCAAGACAGGGGTCTCTCTGGCGGGGAATGGAGTCTATTACGGATACACCACGATCCCCAGCACGGGCTGGAAACTCTGCGTTCGCATTCCGGAAGCGATAGTCCTGGCCCCGATGCAGTCCGTCAAACGCAATGTTGTTATGACGCTTTTCCTGTTCTTCGCGGCGTTTGTCTTTATCATTGCACTGGTTACACTGGAGAGCAAGAGATTTTCTGCCCGTCTGGCGTATCCCATTATTGCCCTGAAGAAGGACGTGGAGAAGATCACCGACGGGGACCTGAACTACCGTGCCAGAGTCTATGACAATGATGAAATCGGGGATCTGGCGGATGAGTTCAATGCCATGGCCTCATCGCTGAAGAATTACATTCAGGACTTTGCCGCTGTCACGGCGGAGCGGGAGCGTATTAAGACGGAGCTGAACGTTGCCGCGCAGATTCAGGCGGATCTTTTGCCCTGCACATTTCCGCCGTTCCCGGATCGCCGTGAGTTTGATATTTATGCCACCATGACCCCGGCCAAAGAGGTGGGCGGGGACTTCTACGACTTCTTCTTTATTGATAAAGACCATCTGGCGCTGGTGATAGCCGATGTGTCGGGCAAGGGGATGCCGGCGGCGCTCTTCATGGTCATTGCAAGGACGCTCATTAAGAACCGCGCCCAGATGTGGGGAGGGAAAACTTCAGAGATACTGGAGGCTGTCAACAACCAGCTCTGCGAGGAGAGCGGGACGGAACTCTTCGTGACGGTCTGGCTTGGGGTTCTGGAGATATCGACAGGGAGAGTTGTTTCCTGCAACGCGGGTCACGAGTACCCTGCTGTCCGGCGTGCGGAGGAGGGGTCCTTTGAGCTGATCAGGCGGGCAGTCAATAATCCTGCGGTTGCGACGATGGAGAGAATGAAATTCTACGAGAGCGAGTTTTTCCTGTCTCCGGGGGACAGCCTTTTCCTCTATACAGACGGAGTGGTGGAGGCAACGAATGCGGAGTATAAGCTCTATGGACGGGACCGCATGATTGATGCGCTGAACCGTCATGGTGCGGAGCCGGTGGAGGAGTTTATTGTATCCATGAAGCGTGAAATTGACGGCTTTGTCGGTGATTCGTCACAGTTCGATGATATCACCATGCTGGCGTTGCAGTATTATGGAAGAAAGGAAAGGCCGGAAACGAGCGGACAGTTGACTGAGGAAAAGGGGGATCAGAGATGAAAAAATATGCGTTGAGCGTCTCGGTGGGGGACAGGGAGCTTTGTTTTATCATCGAGGGCAGAATCGACAGCACGAGCATCAGGGACTTTAACGACACCGTTGTGGCGGAACGCAGGAGATATCCTCATGGAAGGATTGTTTTTGACTGCAGCGAGCTGGAGTACATCTCCAGCGCAGGACTCCGGGTTCTGCTGACCCTGAAAAAAAAGGAACGAAACCCCATCCGTCTTATCAACGTCTCGCCGGAAGTTCATGAAACACTGGAAGTCACGGGCTTTTCCCGTCTCCTTGAAGTATTTAAAACCCCGCGGGACCTTTCTGAAGCGGACGTGCAGAAGATGGGCTACACCGGAAACATCACTGTTTACCGCATGGGGGAGGACACGCTGCTGAAAGTCTACTCTGATGGCACAAGCCTGGATGCCATCGAGCAGGAAAGAAAATATGCCCACGCCGCGTTCCTGAGTGGGGTCCCTACACTCATTGCCTATGATGTCGTCACTTATAAGGGACAGTACGGAATGCTCTACGAGCTGGTGAAGGCTGCCACGGTTGCTTCGCTGATTGAGGCGACCCCGTGGAAGATGGAGCAGTACGCGGTGGATATGGGCAATCTCCTGAGGACCATTCACAAGGCCCAGCCAGAGCCCGGTATATTGCCGAAAACATCGGCCATCTACGAGGGATGGGCACGGAGAATGAGCACCTGGCTTTACCCCCAGGAGATTGATAAGTTATGCCGTCTGATTCATGTTATTCCGGAAATGGATACCATGGTTTACGGGAACTTCCATCCCCGCAACGTCTTTATTCAGCATGGCGAACCTCTGCTCATCAACATGGCGGGCATCAGCTGCGGTAACCCCATCTTCGATCTGGGGGCCATTTATATGGCCCATGCCTCTGAGATGGAGCAGATGTTTCAGCACCCGGATATCAAGACCGTTCAGGCTAAAAAATTCTGGGATGTCATGATCCGTGCTTATTTCGGGACGACAGATGCCAGCGTTATCAAGAAACAGGAGGACATCATTCAGGCTGTGGCTCTGTTGCGTTCTGCGCTTTCCCCTGCGGCAACACCCATGTCCGGCGAGGAAGCGAAGCCGTTTATCGTCCAGGCCCGGCGAGACCTTCTCCCTGCGGTGGATTATCTGGCCGTCCTTTTGAGTAGCGCCAGATTTTGACGGAGCCCCACGGTACTGACCATGAAAAAAAGACGTCCAATCCGAAGAAAAGTCCAGCAGATGATGCTGTTCATCGCCCTGGCCTCTCTGGGCCTGACCAGTGTCGGGGCGCTTATCAGTATGGTGCTCATCCAGCGGGAAACCGGAGCGGCCCTGACTCGTCAGGTGGAACAGAATCTTAGAGACATTGTAGTCCACAAGGCCAACCTTGTGGATTCGGAGCTTGGCAAGTTCGCCGCGTGCGTCCGCACACTGGCCAATTTTCTTCATGACCTTTACACGGATCCCGGTGCCATCGAAAAAAGAAATATCCTGCCTCCTCACATTGAGAATGCAAACATCTACGCCATGCAGCGCAGTCTGGCCGGCCCGAATATCTCGCTGGAGGATATCAGGGAGCAGATGTTTCTGCTGGGCAACACGGAGGTGATGTGGAGGCCCGTCATGACCGAGAACGAGGGCGTCGTCACCACAATCTACCTTGGCACGGAGACCGGGCTGTTGCTCTCCTATGATTCCCAGTCCCAGATAGCCCTCCCTGACAGAGGGGACACAGAAACCTACTACGATTACCGCAAGTCCACCTGGTACCAGAAGGCGAAGGAGACGCAATCCATTTGCTTTACCGAAGTCTACCGGGATGTCTTCGGCCGGGGGCTGACGATCACCTGCGCGGCGCCGTTCTACGATGCGGAAGGGACCTTTGCAGGTGTTGTTGCTATGGATATCCTGATTTCAGACTTGTATAACGCTGTTTTGCAGCTGGACATAGAAGGTGGGGCCTATGCTTTCCTTGCAGACCGGCAGGGGAACCTTATCGGCCCATCGGGCATCAGCGACACGAGGACCATCCGCAATCTGTACTACAATGAGACCCAGGACATTGGCGACATTGCCGGTCGGATTCTCCTGGGCAAGACGGGAGTATCCCTGTCGCCAAAGGGAACCTATTACGCCTATACTCTGATTGATATTACGAAATGGAAGTACTGCATCTGCATTCCAGAGGCGCAAATTCTTGCTCCTGTGCGCTCTGTAAGGCGCAACATCATTATCATGATGCTTTTGTTCCTTGCGGCAGGAATATGGATTATAGCGCTGATTGCCAGGGGGAGCAGCACACTCTCCGAGCGTCTGACGGGTCCCATCGCTGCGCTGAGGCAGGATGTGGAGAAGATCAGTGAAGGCAACCTGAGTTACCGGGCTGAGGTCTATGATAACGATGAGATTGGCGACCTGGCGGAGGGGTTCAATATCATGGCGGACTCCCTCAGGGATTATGTGAAAAACCTCTCCGAAGTGACCGCTGAGAGAGAGCGTCTCGGGGCTGAGCTGGACATCGCGACGCGGATCCAGGCAGATTTGCTGCCGCGTCTTTTCCCGCCGTTTCCGGAGCGCCGGGAGTTTGATATTTTTGCCACTATGACCCCGGCTAAGGAGGTGGGCGGGGACTTCTATGATTTCTTCTTCATCGATGATGACAAGCTGGCTCTGGTGATAGCTGACGTGTCGGGCAAGGGGGTCCCGGCGGCGCTTTTTATGGCCATTGCCAAGACGCTTATTAAAACACGCTCTCAGATGGGAGGGACCCCATCTGAGATATTGAACGACGTCAATAACCAGCTTTGCAGGGAAAACAGCTCTGAACTTTTTGTGACGGTCTGGCTGGGAATTCTGGATCTGCCCACGGGGAAGATAATTTCCACCAACGCAGGGCACGAGTATCCGGTCCTTAAGCGTGAGGGGGGAGGCTACCGGCTGATGAAACTGGGGAGTCACCCCGCTGTCGCGACGATGGGTGGGCTGAGTTTCCGTGACGATAAGTTTTCCCTCCGGCCGGGGGACTGCCTTTTCCTCTACACGGACGGTGTGACGGATGCAGTCTGTCCCTCATCGGAGAATACGTCGGCTTCGGATTCAGACAAGGAACTGGACGATCTCTTTGGAATTAACCGCATGATCAAGGCTCTGAACCGACATGGTGAAGAACCTGTGGAAAAGCTTCTTGCGTCCATGAAGGAAGAGATCGATGATTTCGTCGGAAACGCGCCGCAGTTCGATGATATCACCATGCTGGCGTTACAATATTATGGCGAGGGAGGGAAACCGTTGGACGAGGATTCGCAGAAGGAAAAAATAATTGAAGAATCTGTAGGGAGGGGAGGAAGATTAACCGTCGAAGCAAGGACGGAAATGCTTGATGAGGCTCTCGCCTTTATAGACAAATATCTGGAGGCTTATGGATGCTCACCGAGGTCTCAGATGCATATTGACATGGCGGCGGAGGAAATTTTCGTCAATATTGCCAGTTATGCCTATACGCCCAGGATTGGGACGGCACAGATCAGCCTGGAGATTGAGACAGAGGATACGCCAGGCGGGCAGGTGGACACGGCTGTGATTACCTTTACGGATGGCGGCTTTGCTTACAATCCTCTTGATAAGCCGGACCCCGACGTAACTCTTCCTGCTGGTGAACGGCCCATTGGTGGCCTTGGTATTTACATAGTAAAGAAGACCATGGATACCGTCACCTATGAATATAAAGATGGCAAAAATATTTTGAGGATGCGGAAGCGCCTTGACGAGAAAGGAGAATAACTGGGAGATGGGGAAAAGGTACACTCTGAGAGCAGCTGTGAATGACAATCAGCTTGTGTTTACGGTCGAGGGCCGGGTTGACTCCGTGACCGTCAAGGAGTTTGAGGATATGGTGACCAGGGAGCGCACGGCGCATCCCGAGGGTGGAATTGTCTTTGACTGTGCGGATCTGGAGTATATTTCCAGCGCCGGGCTTCGTATCCTCCTCAGCCTGAGGAAAAAGGAGAAGGAGCCGATTCAGCTTATTAATGTTTCGCCGAAGGTCAATGAGATTTTGGAGGTGACGGGATTCTCCCAGCTTTTTGAGGTATCACGCGGTATGAAGGATATCTCCGGGCGTGATGTGCGAAAGCTGGGAGGTACCAGCAGCCTTACCATTTATCGCATGGATAATGACACGCTCCTGAAGGTCTACTCCAGCGAGAAGAGTCTTGAAGCCATTGAGCAGGAGCGAAAATACGCACAAATTGCGTTTATGAGCGGGATTCCCACCATTATCGCCTATGATGTGGTGATGTACAAAGGGAAATATGGGATGCTTTATGAATTGGTCCAGGTGGATACCGTCTCCTCGATTATGAGCTCAAGTCCTGAGGAGTTGGGGCAGTTTGCAGTGGAGATGGGGAAACTGCTGAAGGTGGTTCATTCCTCCGAGCCGGATCCCGGTGTACTGCCGGAGACCCAGACTCTGTATGAAGGCTGGGCACAGAAAATGGAGCGCTGGCTGCAGCCCGAGGAAAAGGAGGCATTGAATCGCCTGATTCAGGCAATTCCGCCGGCGGATACAGTAGTGTACGGGAATTTCTATGGACGGAGTGTTTTTGTCCAGGGCGCGGAACTGCTGCTGATCAATATGGCAGGCATCAGCTGTGGAAATCCTGTCTTTGATTTGGGGACAGTTTATATGTACTACGTCAATGAACCCCAGCAGGTTGTGAAGAACATGACCGGCCTCGATCCCGATGAAGCGAAAAAGTTCTGGGATGTCATGGTGCGCACGTATTTTGATACGAATGATGACAATGTAATCCAGAAGCATGAGGAGGTTATCCGTGCGGCCGCCCTGCTCCGTGCCACAGTGACTCCCGCGATGGGGTCCATGCAGGCTGAGGAAATTGAGCGCCTTGTTGGACAGGCCAGGAGCAAAGTCTTCCCGGAAATTGACCAGCTGGCTGCCCTGCTGAGCACGGCCCATTTCTAAGAAAGGGCCAGCGGGAAAAAACGAAGAGAGCGGAGATTCAGATTCACGCTCTCTTCGTTAAAACACATGATGAGAGGCTTTACTTAATCTTTACCCCACCCTTTGCGAAGACAGCGAGGACTTCATCAAGGGATTTGTAGCCGATCTCCTGAGCAAACTCTTTGCCCTTCGCGTCGCTGAATATTAAAGTGGGGACATAGCGGACGTTGTACTGCCGTGCGACGTCAGGGTGATCTTCCAGGTAAATATGCTCGATGGCAATCCTGCCCTTATAGCGGGTCCGGAGATTCTTCAGGACCGGTTCCATCATCTCGCAGGCGGGGCAGGTGGTGGTGGAAAGCATCTTGAGAGTGGGGAGTTTTGCCTTCGCCGCCCCTGCGGGAAGACAGCCTGCCAGAAGACTCGCCAGAATAAGAATAATGGTAAGGGATAAAAACTTAACTTTCATCGCAAACAGCTCCTTTCAATGATTGATTCACTCTTTGGGGGAATGGTGATCTCCGGCTTCTGCGGAGAAACGGTGCCCCGCTTCTGTTATTTTACACCATTGAGGTCTGAGATTTTGCAAAAAATATCCCATTATGACCACTGAAAAACCCTCCTTTCATCATCTCCATGGGATCCGGCCATGAATATTATTCTTTCCAATGGCGCCCGGAACAGGCTCCCTGATTACTCTCATGTCCATGTGCGCCCTGCCTGAATTTGATGTTATAATCCCTTAAGAGAATAATAAGAAGGCCGGATACAAGTGACAGGCTGTCATTGTGTGATTCAGGGACGGCCGGACTATCAAAGGGGACGATGATATGGATGATAAGGGGCAGATTGTCGGGAGCGCCGATGTAGATGAAAACCTGGCTCTTCAGGTTTGGACGAAGGATCACGCCCCGCGTCTGGTTATCTTCAACAAAGTCAAGAACACGAAAAAGCTGATTCACTTCAGTTGGGTGGAGAAAAGAGACCGCAAACTTAACATCAAAGGCGCAAAGCGTGGGGAAACAATCTCCTATTCGGTGGAGGATTTTGGCCCCGCCCTACGGCGGATTTTCATCAAGTACGCCCGGTCCGAAAATGGAAAATTCCTTCAAAAGCTCAGGGAGTTTGTCGTTGACTTCGATAAGGTGGTTCACTCTCCGGAGCTGATATCAAATAAGAAGGAGCTGGCCATGCTCTCCGAGGATAAACGTTCCTCTCTCTGGGTGGCGGACTGCACAGGTGAGGATAAGACGGTGGGGGTATTCCGTCCTTTCTTTCCCTTTAACGAACAGGAGGCGGAAGCCGTGACGGAGGAGCGTCTTTCTTTCGGACCGGATGGCCGCAGTGCCGATGCATTGCTGAAGACAGGGGCTGTCTCTCTGCTGAAGAAGGCAAATCCGACACGCTGGCACAATCCTGTGCGGCTTATGGCGGCGGCGATGCTCCTGGGATTCTCCTTCTGTGAGGAAGACGGTTCGGAGTTTGGAAATTCCCTGTGGGAGATGAAGCGTGAAGACGAGACTCCATCGCAGAATGTGGGAGGGCCTAAGATGAAGCATCCCGTGAGGCTGGCAACTTTCTCATTGCACGCGCCGGGGCTGATGCAGCTGGGACATAAGCTGGTTGCCTATATCCGGCACTTTGACACAGCAGGCGAGACAGAGTCCTGGGAATCAATGGACAGCACCAAAGAGCTGGAAGAACTTGGCTATGCCCGGACACGGCGGTTTGATTTTCAGGAAAAGACCATTGGGGACGTTCCCTACCGAGTCACCCTTTATGAGAACAAAGAGAAGGAGCGCATGGCTCTGAGCTGCGAGCCGAGGGCAGCCACCGCGCGCCATAAAGGGGATCTGGTCTATACCTTCCCCATGGCTTCTTACAAGAGGGCTCTGAAAGAAGATACGATGAGCGCCACGGAGGACGATTTCTATACAATGACGCAGCTTATCTGGGCCCGTCAGTTCAGGATCTGGTATGACAACGTGGCTCCCTATATCGGCAGAATCATTGGTCTGGTATAAATCAGGGACGAAAAAAGGGGGCCGAAGGGCCCCCTGAGCTTATCTGCAGTATTGCCTTGCCCGTTCCAGCATCCTGTTGCGGTCGAGGGGCCTGACGTTTTCCACAATCCAGTCGCGCATCGAGGCTCCCTCCGGGGTATCCTGAGAGGCGGACAGGAATTCCAGTTTAATCCCCAGTTCTCTGGCTGCATCATACGCCAGCACCGGCCACGCTTTGCCAATGTCGCCGATGATGGGCAGGCTGCCCTCATGCCGCGCAAAGGCGGACATTTCCATGCGGAAGGGAATTTTTGCGACCTTTGTCTTCGGCAGGCCCTTGTCGATAGCCTCCTGTACTGTCTGGTTCAGTTCCGTTGCACGCCGCAGGTTCTCATCCAGGTCAATGCGGATCAGTGTCTTGTCCCGCAGGTTGTAGGTGGCCTGACCTGACCACGAGGCCCAGATGCCATGGCCCGTGTAACACTCAAAGGGCCCGTCGTGTATCTCCTGGGTCAGTGCCACCGCCGACTCGATGATGACGTCGCAGGCGGCGAGCATACGCGAGATACGCATGGAGCGTCCGGAAACAGGGAGGCTGTCGCCGATGGACATCCCCACGGCCCCGCCGCCCACGAGCTGTGGAATGGTCACAAGCACGGACACATCTCCACGCGCAGCCGCTGCCCCCAGCATGGTCCGCGGATCGCAGCCCCAGCCCGCTACCTCCTCAAAAGGCAGACCATACATCCGCGCCAGGGCCAGAATCTCTGACGCAATGCGTTCGCCCCGAAGTCCCATCGGGTAGGCCATGTTCCCCGCTGCCTTTATGATGTCGCTGTGGACCGGCAGTTTCTTTCCCCGTGCCAGCAGTTCGTCGTCCAGGGGCATTTCCTGCTTCAGCGACTCCCACTCTTCGTCCGTCATGCGTGTGAACTCAAACAGGTCCCCCCGCGGCATAGTGTTCATGTCCATGCCCAGAGCTTCGGCGTTCACCCGGAATACACGGTCCAGTGCGCCGCCCATCTCGTGGGAGATAACCGCTGAACTGGTGGACACAGCGTCCACCAGCCCCACACGGATAAGCTCCGCGATAAGCGTCGTCACCCCTTCATGGATGTTGGGTCCGCTGCCTGTGACGACCATAACCTTTCCGCCGCGCTTTTTGGCCTCAACGATGCGCTTCACGGCCTCTGCAAGGGTCGCACGCGACCGCTCGTCCAGCGCCGAACGGAAATTTTCAATCTGCGGTTCGCCAAACAATGTCTTCCCACTCATTATGCAACACCTCTTTCATTGCTAAGCTGTAAAAAATAAAAAAAACTTGCTTAGCGCTGAGTACATACTAACTCAATGGTAATATTGTGTCAATTTATGCAAAATACTATTTTATTTTACATATTCCCGGATGATTGCCCAGCTTCGGGCTGCTGCACCGCCCAGTGTATCAAAGTACGCCTGGCAGGCCGCGTTTGCTCTCTTTCGAGCCTCTGGGGTCAGAGCCTCCTCCCAGGCCTGAGCCAGTTCCATGTCATTGTGAATGCAGCGGGCTGCCCCCATGTGGTCCATACGCTCCGTGTCGGGGAAATCCGTCATGCAGGGCCCGTGGGTCATGGGGATGCCGAACAGAGCGGGCTCAAAGGGATTCTGCCCACCCTTCTGGACGAGGCTGCCGCCTACGAAGGCTGCATCTGCTGCCGCGTAAAGATCGAAGAGAACGCCGATTTGGTCCACAACGGCGATATCCCATGTTTTTGATTGCGGCCCAGAGTTGGGCAGACGGGAAAGTAGATCCGCCTGAAGTTCGGGGTAGGGCAGGGCTGCCGCAACCACCATCAGAGCCCGTTCCGGGTGGCGCGGCACAATCACCAGCCGTGCACCGGGATGCTCCTGATGAACCCGACGGAAAGCCGAAATCACGGCGTCGTCTTCGCCTGGGTGAGTGCTTCCTGCCACGAAGAGAGGATCACCCACATCACGGCGGAGATATCCCCATGTCTCCGGGGAGGCCGTACGTCGGCGGTCCAGGAGTGTATCCACCTTGCAGTCCCCCGTCACAGTGATCTTCTCCGGGGGGACGCCCAGGGCGGCAAAGTGCTCCCGGTCCTCCTCAAAACGAACCAAAACCCGCGTGAAGCAGGAAAGGACTCCCCGCCAGAACGAGGTTTGACGCCGCAGTTTTTTAAAACTGGCTTCAGAAATACGCCCGTTGGCCAGGAAGGTGGGGATTCGCCGCTCCCTGAGCTGGGAAAGTATTTCCGGCCACAACTCTGTCTCCATCGAAATGTAGGCCGCAGGGCGAATGGTGTCCAGGGCGGAGGTGATGAAACGTCGGGTATCCCACGGACTGTAGATCATCTTATCTGCCTGGCCCTCAAGAAGCTGTTGAGCCATTTTGCGGCCCGTTGGGGTGACAGTGGAGAGAATACAGGGGCGGGAGGTGTCCTCCTTCATTTTTTTGATAAGGGCGCTGGCGGACTGTACCTCACCCACGGAGACGGCGTGAACCCATATCCCATTCTCGGGGACGCCGGAACCGGAAAAAATGCCCATGCGCTCGTCAATACCCTCTTTGTATTTTCTCCGCAGCCACCTCAGGCCGCCGGTCCTGAAGAAGGTGTTGATGCTGAAACGGTAGATGGACATCCCGGCTCTCCATGCCCAGGCCCGGGCGGGGAGAGGCTCAATGTTTTTGTCTTTCATGGAAGCACACCTCCAAATTGCTGAAAACCTGTTCGTTATTATAGCTCAGGGTGAAAGCTGTCAGGGAACAATAAGGAAGATAAGCCCTGTTCCGGCAGGACAGCGTGACGCATGCTGAGGGGGCGGCATTGCTTCTGTTTGCATGTGGCGTCTGTCATGGCAATAAGATATAATTAGAAAGAGATAAGCGCCGGTTTCGGCGATGGGGTATGTCCCCAAAGGAGGCAATTGGTTTTATTATGGGTAAGAAAATGTCAAACATCGGTATCATCACCTCTGGCGGCGACTGCGGCGGACTGAATGCCGTCGTGAGGGGTGCGGCCAAGACCGCCATGTCACGCGGCATCGGGACGTACATCATTCCCAACGGGTACGCGGGACTGTATAACCTGGTGGACTTCCAGCACCTGGTTCTTCTGGACGAGGAGCGCACGGATCATGTGAACTCGTCCTTTGCTGGCAGCGACGCCGGCCACAGCCGTGTGAAGATATCGAAGATTGCGGATCCGGATAAGTATGACCGCATCCTGATGGGGCTCCGTAAGTTCAACATCAGCGGCCTGCTCATCTCCGGCGGCGATGACACTGGCAGCGTCGTTGTTGACCTGGCAGAACACGGCATTCCCTGCGTTCATGCGCCCAAGACGATGGACCTGGACCTCCAGACCTATTCTGTGGGTGGCGACAGCGCCATCAATAAGATTGCCAGTATTGTGGACGACCTCAAGACCACGGGCACCACGCATAACCGTATCATGGTCATTGAAGTGTTCGGGCGCTATGCGGGCCACACTGCGTTCCGCGGGGGTATTGCGGCCGATGCGGACTGCATCCTCATCCCGGAGATTCCCG
The DNA here is from genome assembly GCA_024695065.1 of Fretibacterium sp. Taxonomy (GTDB): domain Bacteria; phylum Synergistota; class Synergistia; order Synergistales; family Aminobacteriaceae; genus JAFUYV01. The sequence continues at coordinate 44,645 of JAILIX010000042.1, forward strand.
TAGATTTCAATGCAGTTTATGCGCATTTGAAGCACTATTATATTCGTCGCATCCTGAATTCCGATGTTCACGCGGGCACCTACGTCATCGTGGTGGCTGAGGGCGTGAAGGGAGAGGACGGCAATCTCTTCTCCGCGGGCGGCGCGGGCAAGGATTCCTTTGGACACGTTCATCTGGGCGGCGCGGGGCGCTACGTCCGCGACAGACTGGAGGACATGATGAAGGATGACCCGGAGATTAAGCAGTTCATGAAGGCTTCCGGAATGTATGTCCCCGGCGTGTTTGAGATTCCGGAGATTCGCGAGATTGTCCCCAGCCATATCGTCCGCAGCGGCTCCACCTCGGCCTATGACGTGAACTTTGGCAAGGAAATCGGCGCGTCGGCAGTTATTCTGCTGGACGAGGGGATCAGCGGCGTCACGGTTGTCAAGGTCCACGACGGCACCATTCGCTATATGCCCACCTCTGAAGCCATCAAACAGCGGTTCGTGAGCGTGGACGATATCGACTTCTACGAGCAGATGGACGTCTGCTTCGGCCGTAAGCGCGAGACCTATGAGGCAAAGATGGAGGAGCAGCAGGGCCCCGTCGAGCGTCATGTGTAGCGAATCAGACTTATAACAGGCAACTCATTTTGCATTAAAATCTTTATTTAAAAGAAGGTCGCTTTTAAGATGAAAAAGTATCTTGCGGAGTTCATCGGAACACTGGTTCTTGTCCTTTTCGGCTGCGGTACCGCTGTAGTGGTGGGCTGCAACGGCGCGGAGCCCAATGCTGCTTATCTCATGACGGCCCTTGCTTTCGGCCTTGCTATTGTTGCTATGGCCTATTCCATTGGAAATGTCTCCGGCTGCCATGTAAACCCCGCCGTCTCCGTCGGCGTATTCCTGACCGGCGGCATGGGGATTGTTGACCTGATCTGCTATGTCATTGCCCAGTGCGCCGGCGCTCTGGCGGGGGCTGCTGTTCTGGCCTGGTTTGTCGGGACCGGCAGCGGGCTGGGGACCAACGCTCTCTATCAGGGTGATGTGGTGAAGAGCCTGGCCATTGAGGGCGTTCTGACCTGTGCGTTTGTCCTGACGATTCTGGGCGTCACCTCCCGCTCCGGCCACAACAAGTTTGCCGGTCTGGTGATTGGCCTGACCCTGACGCTGATTCACATCTTTGGCATCCATTTCACGGGCACCAGCGTTAATCCCGCCCGCAGTTTTGGCCCCGCGTTCTTTGTCAAGGGCGCTGCGTGGACGGACCTGTGGGTGTTCGTGGTTGCTCCTCTTGCAGGGGCTGTTGTGGCTGCTGTCATCTGGAAGCTCATCGAGCCGGAGGATTAACGCTCCCTCTATTCTGCAAAAGTTTAGCCGGCAAAAAAGAGACGGCCTGTGAGGGCCGTCTCTGCTGTTTTTAATCGTTCCCGTCGCGGGGCTGACCTCTGTCAGCCCGAAAGGCTCCAGGATACTCCATCATTTTCGGGCTTTACCTTGCCTTCTACCCCTGATGGGCTATCCTGTCGATAATTTCCTTCTTCAGGGAGACAGCGTCGATTTTTCCGTTGGCAAGAGCCGGCAGCCTGTCGTAAACAAAGAAATACGTCGGGATTTTATACTTCGCCAGTTTTGACATAAGGAAATCACGCATTTCATTCTCATCAAAGGACGCCCCGGTCTTCAGCACTACCGCAGCTGACACGGCCTCGCCGTAGGTCTCGTCCGGCACGCCGATGACCTTTGCGTCAACGACGTTTTCATGTGCGGAGATTGCAGAAGCCACTTCATTGGGCATGATGTTTTCGCCGCCGCGTATAATCAGCTCCTTGGCCCTGCCCGTAAAATGCAGATAGCCGTCCTCGTCCAGAAATCCCAGGTCGCCTGTGTGCAGAAATCCCTCTTTGTCAAAGGGCTGTTTCTCCACTGGCAGTTTGTAATAGCTGCACATCATGTTACGCCCCTGCACGATAATTTCCCCCTGAACGCCCGTGGGGCAGAACTGGCCCTTCTCCATGTCCTTTATCCTCACGTCCGTGCCGTCGAGGGGTTTCCCTACGGTCTTAAGAGTGTGATCGATGTCGTCGTCAAAGTCCGTCGCGCTTACGGGCGTCATCTCGCTGAGGCCATAACGCCGCAAAAAGTGATTGTTGGGGAATTTTCCCATCAACATTTGCAGCTGCGATTCCGAAACCGGTGCTCCGCTGAGATACGAAGCTCTGAGGCTCGACACCAGCTCTGTCGAAAAGCCGGGCGCGTTGACCAGTCTCAGCAGCACAGTGGGTACCGAATGAAGGATGGTACACTTCTCACTGCTGATGACGCTCATCAGCTCATCGGGCTTCACGCTGCGAGGCAAAACCAGAGACGCTCCGCTGATGATGCTGGCCAGCAGCGCAGCCGTCAGACCAAAAATATGGAACAGCGGCAGAATGGTGCACATCTTGTCGTCCTCAGTCATGTGAATATTTTCCACGCAGTAATTCGAGGAGTTGAATAAATTGAAGGCCGACAGCAACACTCCCTTGGGTGTCCCCGTGGAGCCGGAGGTGAAGATCATTACGCAGACGTCGTCTGACATTATAATGGTCCCCATAAAACGGACCACCCGGAGTGATAAAGTCGCAGGGAAAAGGTGGAGGAGGTGAGAGAATAGAGAAGGGGTGGTTTGATGGGCTTCAAGGGGAATCGCTACAGCGCGGACACGAAGGCCGAGATTGCGTTAAGGGCCTGCCGTGAGGATATGACGATCTCGGAATTATCGTCTGAGTATGGTGTTTCCGGGACTCAAATCAACCGCTGGAAAAAGACGCTGATAGAGAGGGCATCTGAGTTGTTCGACACCAGCAAACCGGTGGACATCGAGAAGATCACCGATCCGCTGTATAAGGAAATTGGACGTCTGAAGATGGACATCGAGTGGCTTAAAAAAAAACGATGAGGAGTTGAGCGTATGTCAAAAACGCGGGCTCATAGACCCATCTGACCTGGGAATGAGCCTGCGGCGTCAATGTGAACTTCTTGGTTTGAGCCGGTCTGGGTACTATGCCTTGTTGAGGCCCAGGCTGGAGAGCGAAGAGAATGAAAAGCTGATGAGGCTGATAGACCGGCAATATCTTGTTACGCCCTTTTATGGAAGCCGGAGGATGATGATCTGGCTCCAGCGGCAGGGATACAATATCAACCGCAAGCGGGTTATGAGACTGATGCGGAAGATGAGGCTGGCGGGAGTGGCGCCCAGCCCCAATACGAGCAAGCCGCACCCGGAACACAAGGTTTATCCCTATCTGCTGCGGGATATGAAGATAACGAGGGTCAATCAGGTGTGGAGTACGGACATTACGTACATTCCGATGAAGCGGGGTTTTATGTATTTGACAGCGGTCATAGACTGGCACAGCCGCTATGTTCTGTCCTGGGAGCTGTCGAACACGCTGGAAAGTACATTTTGCGTCCGGGCATTGGAACGGGCGTTGAGGCATGGCAAGCCTGAGATATTCAATACGGATCAGGGGAGTCAGTTTACGAGCAATGAGTTTACGGGCGTATTGGAGACGAACTCGATACGGATCAGCATGGACGGTCGAGGAAGGGCGTTGGACAATATTTTCGTTGAGCGTTTATGGAGAAGCCTGAAATACGAGTGCGTTTACCTGAACGACTATGAAAATGTACCCGACCTGTTGCAGGGATTAAGGTGGTGGCTTTCGTTTTATAATAAGGAGCGTCCTCATACATCTTTGCCGGGGAATCTTACTCCTCGAGAAATGTATGAATCGTGCCTTAACCTTTGAGCTTTGACTTTATCTCTCTTTCGCGTTTTTTTGGTCCTTGACTTGGGGACCACTATACATGACGCGGACGTTGGGATATCCCTTCAGTGGCTTTTCAAGGAAATTCACGTCATCTCCGATGTCAAGAACCGCCTTTATCTGTGAATCTTCCAGGTTGATTATCTGTGCGGAAAACTGTTCCCTGTCCTTTGCCGGCGTGTTCCCAAAGCAGAGATGCGTGATGTCCCCCAGACGAGAAATTCTCGTAATTTCCTCCGGCGTGAGCTGCGGGTTGAGCAGCACGGCCACCGCGCCCAGCTTCTGGACAGCGAAGAATGTCAGTATCCAGTTTACTGAGTTCGCACCAAAGAGGGCTACGTGCGAGCCCTGTCTCACTCCATGAGAGTGCAGATCCGAGGCGACAGCCGAGGCTCCTCTGTCTATATCCCGCCAGGTATACTCAACACCGCGGGACTTCACAAGGACTCTGTCGCCGTATTTCCGGACCTTGTACTCGAGGATGTCTTTGAAGGACATATTCCTGATGTCAAAGGCGGCGTCCTTTGTCCTGTACTGAAAGATATCTGCGAACCCGGTTACCTTCAGCACATCTTCCACTTCAGGCTGTATGTTGTCCAGCAAAAGCCCGTTTTCCCCCAGTTTCTTGGCTGTAATCAGAAGCTCGCGAAGCCCGCTGGATGAGATGTAGCTCACGTCGGAGAAATCAAGAATAAGCCGTCCTGTCCCCTGTATCTCGCTTTCCACGTTTGCCAGAGCGCGCCGTAGTTCAGGCGAAGTCAGAGTGTCAATCCTTCCGCTGAGGAAGAGCGTATGCGGATTGTCGTGCGCAGTTGTCACAGTTAAACCTTCCATATTTCGTTATCCTCCTTCACGGGGAAAAGTCCATATCCCGTTTTTTAGAAAAGATACATAATACACATTATATACATTATACACATCATACACGTGCTTACGCAAAAGGTATTAATGGCTGGCCGCCCCTTTCAACAAGAGGCGGCCCGTGAGAGCCGTCTCTTCTGACTCTTATTGCCCCCTGTGCGTAACGGGATTTGATCGTCCCCGGCGCGGGGGGATCTATATCAGCCCGTAATGCTCCAGGCGGCGTTTCACCTCGTCACGGCCAAGGTGGACAGCCACCTCAAAGATGCCGGGGCTGACCTTCATCCCCGTGAGGACGAAGCGTAGCGGCATAGCGTAGTCCTTCATCCTGACGCCGCGCTCCTCCGTCCACTTCCGAGCCTGTGCTTCCAGCGCCTCGGGCGTCCAGTCCGTCACGGCAAACAGCGCCGCGAAGAAGTCCCTGAGTCCGGGTTTTCGGTCCTCAGCGATGTCGCTTCCATCCCAGCGGGCCTTGACGGGATCAAAGGAGACGAAGTAGTCTGAGAACTCTGCCATTTCTTTTGCGGTGCGGCCGCGTCCTGCCATCAGTGTCAGTGCCTCTGCCAGCCAGGTATCGTCGTGCTTGTCCACGGGCAGCCCCATCTCCTCCCAGAAGGGGCGTATCATCGCCAGCCGGGTCATGGGGTCGAGGCGCTTCAGGTGCTCCTGGTTGATGAAATTCATCTTGTCCGGATCCAGAACCGCTGGCTTGCGTGTGACGCGCGACAGCTCAAAAAGCCTGGCCGCTTTTTCCCGCGTGAAAATCTCGTCATCCCCGGCTGACCAGCCGAGGAGAGCCAGAAAGTTGAAAACCGAGTCCGGCATATAGCCCATGTCACGGTACTCGTAGACGCTTGTGGCTCCGTGGCGCTTGCTGAGCTTCTTCTTGTCCTTGCCCAGAATCATGGGCAGGTGCGCAAAGGTGGGCACGTCCCAGCCCAGCGCGCGGTACAGCAGGATCTGCTTGGGGGTGTTCGAGATGTGGTCCTCTCCGCGGATGACATGGCTGATGGCCATCAGGTGGTCGTCAATCACCACAGCGTAGTTGTAGGTGGGCATCCCGTCGCTCTTGATAATGACAATATCCTTCAGTTTGTCCGAGTCCCGCTCCTTCAGCGCATCGCTCATGACCTCCACCCGGCCGTACACCATGTCATCAAAGGATATGTCCTGTCCCGGCTCCACCTTAAACAGCACAGCTTCGCCGTCACGGTAGGCCCTGCCTTCGTCTGTGAGCTGCTGCGCATACTTCCGGTAGAGGTCCAGCCGTTCGGACTGACGGTAGGGGCCGTAGTCTCCCCCCTTATCCGGGCCCTCATCCCAGTCCAGTCCAAGCCATGTCATGCCGTCCATGATGGTCTGCTCGTACTCTTTCGTTGATCGCACAAGGTCCGTATCCTCGATACGCAGGATGAACTTTCCACCCGTATGCCGGGCCCAAAGCCAGTTGAACAGGGCTGTGTGTCCGCCTCCGATATGCAGGGCCCCCGTGGGGCTCGGGGCGAACCGCACCCTTATGTTTGTATTCTTGTCTGCCATAGATGCCAACTCCTTATTGAATCTCAGAGGGATAAGTCCCCCTGAAACCCCCGATATTGTGTTCAATTTCATATTATATGATAGCGCATTTTTCGACAAACGCGGGAGCCTGTGAGTGGCCCCCGCGTTTGTTTTAGCCATAAACTGGCTTGGGAATTGTCCCCATAAACAGGAAAAGAGCAGACCTGTGATGGCACAGGTCTGCTCCAGGTCACTCCTTGAGCTTCACGCTGCCTTTGGCGAGCTTCCGTCCGCTTTCCTTGTCAAACAGAAGCAATCCGCTGCCTGAGAAGGTGAAGTACATCGGGGTGTTGACGTTGTAATCCACGCCGCCGAACTTTACACTCGTGAGGAGCTGCCCCTCAACCTTGAGCTGAACGATGGTTTCCATACCAGAGGGAAGCGCCGCGTAGACCTGCCCCTTCATTACGCCTTCCTCCAGATGGACGAACTCCGGCCGCACTCCCAGGACAGCATTGTCCCTCCGGGTATCGTTCAGGTCTACAAGGGAGTCGTCGCCCTCGAAGAGAAAAGTCCGTCCCAGCGTTGAGAATTCAGCGGTATGCATGCCAGTCTTCCGCGCAGAGACGGGAATGAAGTTTATCGTCGGGCTGCCCACGAACTCCGCTGCGAACAGGTTAGCGGGATCGTTGTAGACCCTCAGCGGAGGAGCGTACTGCTGAAGCAGACCGTTGTTCATCAGACAGACTCGGGTCGCCAAGGTCATGGCCTCCAGCTGGTCGTGGGTGACGTAAACAAAGGTAGAGTCCGTCTCAGCGTGGAGGCGCTTCAACTCTGTACGCATCTCAAGGCGGAGTTTGGCGTCCAGGTTGGACAGAGGTTCGTCCATGAACAGAACCTTTGGCGCAGGGGCGAGAGTGCGCGCAATGGCGACTCGCTGCTGCTGTCCGCCGGAGAGTTCGCTGGGATAACGTTTCTCAAAGGTCTCAATCTGGAGCAGAGCCAGCATTTCTTCCACGCGTTTACGTATGCGTTCCTGGGTCCAGCCAAGGTTCTCCAGACCGAAGGAGATATTCTGGTAGACCGTCATGTGGGGCCAGAGCGCGTAGTTCTGGAACAGGAAGCCGATGTCGCGCTTCGCCGGGGAGATATTGACGCCTGTCTCGGAGTCGAACACCACGGTGTCCCCTATGGTGATGCGGCCCATCGTGGGGGTCTCCAGCCCGGCGATCATGCGGAGAGTCGTGGTTTTACCGCAGCCGGATGGGCCCAGAAGCGTGATGAACTCCCGGTCCTCAATAACCATGTTGAGGTCCTGCACGGCGTTGTGCGTGCCGGCCTTGTCAAAGCGCTTTGTGATGTGTTCCAATACAATCTTCGGCATTGATAACTATCCTCCTATGCCCCTGTCGAGGCTTGCGCCCGTCAGCTTGTTGACGGCGAACTGGATGACCAGCACCACAAGGATGATGAGCAGGTTGATGGCATTGCTGGCCTGAGTGAGGCCCGTGCGGCTGTACTCCTGAAGCAGTGTGGTGACCAGCGTCGTGTAGCTCGCGGCCAGAAGGACAAACAGGCTCATCTCCCTCATGCAGGAGATAAACGGCAGCAGATATCCGCTGATAAAGCTGGCCTTCTGAATGGGGAACAGCACGCGCGCCATGCGCTTCCACCAGGGAACGCCCATCATAATCGCTGCTTCTTCAATCTCTCCGGAGAGCTGAAGCATGGCGCTGGTTCCAGCACGGGAGGCAAAGGGCATAAACTTCACGGAACCCACCAGCAGCAGCAGGAAGAAAGAGCTGTCCAGCCAGGTGAAGCCTTTTGTGTAGGACAACGCCAGGTACACCGCGCCAAAGCTCATGGACGGAATGAGGTAGGGGAGGAAAGCCAGATCGGACATGAGCGTTGCTGCCCGGCTGCCGCGCTTGCGGGCCACGGCATAGCCAATCAAAATGCCGATTGTTCCCGCGAGAAGGGAGACCAGCACGCTCAGGAGGAGGCTGCGGCCCATAGCACGCCACATCGTAGCGCTGCGGAGAATGCCGATAGTGTCGCCTTTGTTGCTGCCTTCAAAGAGCTCAGTGGATGTCCAGTAACGCAGCGTAAAGGTTGACCAGTCTCCGGGGACCTCAAACAGGCTTTCCATTGCGAAAGATAAAAGCGGCATGATGGCGAAGAAAGCCACAATAATAATCATGAGCACGGCAGTGGGAATCCGTGCCCGGCCCAGATTAACAAGCGAGACCTGGCCGGATTTTCCCGTGACGGTGGTGAAGCTCTTGCGTGTGCCGGTGAACCAGTTGTTCAGCGTCAGGATTCCGATGGAGAAAATCATCAGCACGATAGCGACGACGTAGCCCTGGCCGATGGTGAAGCCGGTGTTGATAAGGTTGCGCATCTGCACAGAGATAGAGACGAAGTTGTTGCCGGAGTTGATGCTGCTCTTGTTCAGGAAGAAAGGCACGGTGAATGAACTGATGGAACTGGAGAACACCAGAAGTATGGTGCTGATCAGCGCTGGCAGCACAATAGGCAGTGTGATCCTCCGGAGGATCTTGAACCGGCTTGCCTTCAGCACGGTGGCTGCTTCCTCAAGGTTGGCGTCCATGTTGCGGAGAATGCCTCCGATGAGGATGTAGGCAAAGGGCGCGTAGTGCAGACCAAGACTCATGGCGCAGGGCCACAGCCCGTAGACCATGGACTCCGGCACGCAGATGCCTGTTGTGGACTGGAGGATGCCCATACCGGCGTTGATGCCTGTGTTCTTGAAGAAGTTTTCCCAGAACATGGCCATGGACCAGCTCGGCATGATGTAGGGAAAAACGAAGACCGTGGATATAAACTGCTTGGCCGGGAGGTCGGAGCGCGTGATGAACCACGCCACCATCCCGCCGAACAGCACCGCCACAAAGCAGGAGATTATCGCCATGAGGGCGGATTCCCACAGCGGGATCCAGAATTTCGTCTCAGCGTAGTTGAACTCCTTGCTCGTCAGGAGTTCCGTCCAGTGATGGAAGGTCCAGCTTCCCTCCTCAACATCATCTCCAATCCAGATGGCCTCCTGGTTGCCGTTGACCCTGAACGAGCCCACCAGCAGGGTTCCCAGCGGGAGAACCACTGCCAGCAGCAGCAGCGTCAGAAAAATGACCGTAATCAGGTTTGCCGGCTTTGAACAGTATGATTTGATTTTTTCCATAAACTCACCTTCTGAATTTAAAGCTCACGCCGCATGGCTGAATTCAAAGCTTACGTCGCATGGCTGAAATTAAAGCTCACGCCGCACAGCTGAGTTCAGAGCCCGCGCCGCGTGGCTGAAGGGGGAAAAACCGCCTCCTCCCCTGGGAGGAGGCGGTGCGAAAAAACAGACTTGCAGCTGAAATTATCTGCCAGCCATCTGCATATTGATGAATTTCACCACGGAACGGTAGGCGGAGTCAAGGTACTCCACGTTCTCGACGATGCACCTTTCCTTCCACTGGGAGAGGGCCGGGTCAGCGGGAATGCCGTTAGCAGGGTCGCCGGACATGGTAGGAACGCTCTGGTTGCCGGAGTAATATCCCATGATGTTGCCCCAGCCTGCATTGAAGCCCTCCTGGGTCAGCAGGTAACGGATGAAGAGACAGGCAGTGTAGGGCAGACGTGCGGTCCTCGGAATCAGTGTCCACATGTTATAAACAAAACCATTGAAGCCTTCAACCTCAAAATTCCAGCCCGCTGCAGCCACGGTTCCGGCAAAGAACTTGTCCGTACCCTTGTACTCGTCTTTGAAGTACTCGTAGTCCTTCAGCTTGTTCAACCCCGCGAAGATAATCCGTCCATCGTCAGCATAGGAGTTGAGGGATTTGATCTCACGGGTGTCGGAGGCGTGCCAGTAGCCTACGTTCCTGAGGAACTCCGCGATAAACTTGAATCCGATGTTGTGGTAGCCCTCCGCGGCGGGATCGCAGTCCTTTCCAAAATAGCTCTTATAAGCCTTTGACAGTTTTTCGCAGGAGCTCTCACTGGTAAGCATGATGAGGAAGTTCATATTCACGTCCTCTCCCAGGGGGCTCTGGAAGGAAACATTATGCAGTCCCTTCAGGCTTACGCCGTCAGCTCCGGTCATCTGCCAGACGTTCCTGAGCTGGTCCATGCCAACCTTCGTCCTGTCAAAGATGAAGATTTTGTTGAAAGTGACGCCGACCAGGGGATTCTGGTCTTCCTCTGCAATGCCGAACTCCGGTCCCTGGGGAACGTAGCTCAGCAGGAAGTGGGTGTCCAGCATGGCGTTCTTCAGGAAGGAAGCGTCCTGAAGCATGACGAAGTCGGCAATGTAGCTGCCAGCCTTCTGTGCGGCGCTCAGCTTGGGCTGATACTCGCTACCCTTCTTGCTGTTGTAGGCCGTACGGCCTGCCGCCCAGGGGTACTTCTTCTCAAACTTTGCCAGAGCCTTCTTAACCCCGCTGGTCAGGGAATCTGCGTTGAAGATAAAATCGGAGTTAGCCTCCATTTCCGCCTTGGCAGCAGCCTCCAGCTCCGCGAGGGACATCCCCTGCGCGGCCTTGATGGACGCCTCAACATCCGCTGCGCAGGCCGCAGCAGCGAACGCCATCACAAGCGCGCACGCTGTTACAAGAACCCATTTTCCATTGCCCATTGCCTTTCTCATTTCCGTCACTCCTTCTGATTTTTAACTCAATTTTACGCAGAGTCGACTCTTCCTATTATAGAAAAATTATGATATTTGTGCAAATTGCCGACTCATACCGTCCGCTGGGATATACCCTTCATGCCGGAGACGGCCCAGTCCTCGTTCATGGCTGAGACAACACTGCCGCAGTACGTACACTGGGCGGAGGCGTTGAGCGTCAGAGGCGCGCCGCAGTGCGGGCAGTTCACAGTCCGGATTTCGCCGCCTTCCTGAGTCTGAACTCCCGTTTTCCGGACCAGCTCCCACTCGTACTCCATGAACTTTTCGCGATTCCTGTCTCCGGAGACCACACTGCCTGTCCTGTCGTCCAGAATGTAGCTCACGATTCTGGCTTTCAGCCGCACGGCGAGATAATCCATCCCGCCGGACTGCCAGTACCCCAGGATGTTTGTGTCCAGCACGGCAATGTTCTCTGTGCAGTCTGTCCGGCGGGCCTTACGGAGCCCGTCGAGCTGAAGGTCCATCTGGTTGTAGAAGGCGTCTGTCATGTAGGGCCTCAGGGACGAGATATCTTTGTCGTGCCAGGCGTCCTGCATCCGTACGTAGAGGTTCGCGAGGTGCGCCCTGAGTTTCGCCTCGTCAAACTGCGGATCCAGCGTGAGGTAACCGCTGATGGGCATCAGGCTGCGGTTTGCGGGCAAGGCCTCGTTGAATGCAGGTCCCTGATGAGAGGCTTCCTGTTTTTTCCTGCGCTGACTCAGGATGATGATTCCAACAACGATGATGACGATGATCGCTATCATCCCGTCCTCAAAATCCGATGAGAGAGACAAACCCAGAGCGGCTGCCGCAAAGAGATCCCCGCCGCCGCTGTAGCTTCTCCGGCTGCTGCCTCCGCCGCTCCAGCCGCCTCCGCTGCCTCCACCGCTCCAACCGCCTCCGCCACCTCCGCTGTGGCCTCCGCCTCCGCCGTAGTCGCTGTTGCCCGAGAACCCGCCGAAGTCGGCCCAGGTTCCGTTCGGAACCAGACACAGGCAGAAGGACAGCAGAAGGACTGCCGTCAAAATCCCGAAGAATTTTTTCCTCATGAGATACCTCCGTAAAAAAAGCGCCGGATGGCTGGCGCGAAATTATCCTTTTGAGATATCATAACATAAAAAGGAGGCCCGGTGGCCACTTTCAGAGGAGGTTATGTGGAATGAAACGTTTTCTTTACGCAATGCTGTGTGTGGTTCTTCTGGCCGGACAGGCCGGAGCATGGCGAGGTGAGGTGGGCTGGACATTTCAGGCGGGGTCCGGACTCACCAGCGGCATTGCTGTTGCTGGCGGACTGGTGCTTGTTGGAGATGGGAGCGGAGTACTCTATGCCGTGCAGAGGGCGTCAGGGCAGCAGGCCTGGGCCTATCAGGGAACAAATACCATCGTGGGCACACCCTCGGTTGCGGAGGACAATGTGATTTTTGCCCAGGCGGACGGAACTTTGACGTGCCTTCGCCTTTCAGACGGCTCCGTTGTGTGGCAGAGCCTTGCCGCTGAGAGCGGGTCTGAGACGCTGACAGATGGGACAGCTATGGGTGGCGGCAGGGTTTTCTTCGTCAAAGGAGATGGCCGGCTCCATGCTCTGAGCGTGACGGACGGCAAGCCGCTCTGGACTTACGAATCCAGCCAGGAACTTCGCAGCGCCCCGGCGTTCGGCGAAGGATCTCTCCTGCTGGGGGACCAGGGAGGCGTGTTCAGCGTCCTTGATCCGAAGAACGGCCATCGTCTGACCGGCGGCGGTGCGGGGGGCGCCATCAACACTCCGTCCATCAGTGAGGGCAGCGTATTTTTCTCAAGCTGGGACGGATCCGTTCAGCGTGTCAGGCTCAAGGGCAACATCCCCCAGTGGAAAGTTAATGTGGAGGATCCCGTGACGACTTCTCCCACTGTTGCAGGAGGAAAGGTTTTTGTGGGGACAGCCAGGGGGAACATCGCTGCTATGGATGCGAAGAACGGAAAAATCCTGTGGCAGTTCAACACACAGGGCGGCAACGTCATGGCACAGCCCGTTGTCGGAGAGGGGATGGTGTTCGCCGGAGGTGGTCAGGGTGTCCTTTCCATTCTCAATGCCGCGACGGGAAAGCTCCTCTCAAGCTTCACCACCGGTGCAGGCATCAGCGGAACTCCTGCCTTTGAGGGCGGCGTGCTCTACCTGGGCAGTGAGGATGGCAACCTGTATGCAATCATGTGAGGTGCTGTAGCCGCTTTTTTGTGTAAAAATCTTCGGTAAAATCACGATTTCAGGAGAACATGGGGAAAGGGGAGATGTATCTCCCCTTTCATGTCCTCTTCTGTTCTGAGCTGAGCAGCAGGGGGTCTTTCGTTGGGTACCTTTAGTCCCGGAGGGGCTGAGTCTCCTTCCTGACAACCCAGCCCTAATTATTAATAATTTTTCACCTGTGCAGGCCGTGAGAGTGTGGCCGCTTAATTGCGCCACTTTTATGATATAATAAATTTACACTATGATTGATAGTTTAATCAGGGGCGTTGACTGCCCCGGGGAGCGCAGGGGGGTATTTCCCCCTCGCGTCAGATTAAAAGAGGAGGTCCTATAGGTATGAGGAAAGGCATGTTCTTGTTCCTGGCGTTGTGTGGGGTTTTGTTCTGCGCCGCGTTTGCGTCCGCTGATGAAGGGATTGACTGGCGCGCATACGAGGGCAGCGAGCTTATGGTGTATGGCGGTTCTGACGAACCCCATGTTGCGGCTGTCTGCAAAGCGTTTGAGGTCAAAACGGGGATTAAGACCAGCTACATCCGTCTCAGCGGCAACGACTGCTTTACCCGTATCAAGGAGGAACGGGACAATCCTCAGGCCGATGTCTGGTACGGCGGCACGTGGGATCCCTATATCGCCGCAGCGAAAGAGGGTCTGCTGCATCCCTATAAGGAGTGCAAGGGCGTTGCGAACTATCGCAGCGAGCAGTATGCTGTCGGCTATCCCAACTGGTTTGGCATCTACTCTGGCTGGATTGGCTTCATCTGCGACGGCGAGGAGCTGAAGGCCCGCGGGCTTGAGATTCCCAAATCCTGGGTGGATCTGACAAAGCCGGAGTATAAAAACATGCTGGTGCTGGCCAACCCCGGCGCTACGGGCACGGGCGTGATGGTGACGTCCATCCTGTTCCAGATTTTTGGGCCGGAGAAAGCTGTCGAGATGATAGCGGCTATGGATAAGAACGTGACGACCTACGTGAAGACTGGTTCCGGCACATCCCATCAGGTTGCGCTGGGCGAGGCTGCCATTGGCGTCGGGTTCCTGCACACCGGCCTTGACTATAAGGCCAATCAGGGCTATGACAACTTCGTGCTGGCCGGCCCCTCCGAGGGAACAGGCTATGAAGTGGGCGGGGCGGCCATTATTGAGGGCTGCAAGCATCTGGACGAGGCTAAACTGTTTATCGAGTATGCTCTGACTCCAGAGTGTCAGCAGATCGGACAGACGGTCGGCTCCCTTCAGTTCCTGACCGTGAAGGGCGCTAAGGATCCGGAGGCTGCTCAGGAGCTTCTCAAGATGAACATCAAGCTGATCAACTACGATTCCGAGTGGACAGGGGCCAACAAGAATATGTTGATCGAGAAGTGGAACAGCGCCATTTCCAAGGAAAAAGTTCAGCAGAAATAATCATTGTAACCGGCTAAGACAAGGCCGTCTGCCTAATTGACAGACGGCCTTTATGATTGTAACAGGCGATATGCGAGGTGATTGAAGTGGCCAGGTCACAGGGCAGGAAACTGGAGCGGAAAAAGCTGATGGGGGACCCCATCCTGGTGATGGGGATACTGTTGATTATGGCGTTCCTGCTGCTGTTTATCGTGTATCCGCTGTGGACGGTAACAGCACAGAGCTTTTCCCAAAGCGAGACGGAAACGCTGAATGAAGTCAAGGCAGCAGGTGAGTGGTTTGTCCATGCTGCGGAAACACTTCCGGAGGCCGCCGCCGGACACTTCCGCACGCTGGGCGTCAGTACGGGCGAATTTCACCGTCTCTATAACCGCTATCGGCGAAACAATGCAGAGGATGTGGTCAGAGCACGTGCTGCGCTGAAGGAGGCGCTGTTGAGGGTGGACGGCGGGGCTGTTGAAACCTTTGCCGCAGCGTTAAAGCTCCCCCCTGAGGAGATCCGAAGCCGTGTGGAAACCGTACGGGAGGCCGAGGTCACTCTGGGACGGCCGGCATTCTCCATGGATGCCTACGTGACGCTGTTCCGGCGCGGCAGTTTTCAGAAGACGGTACACAACACAATTCTGCTGGGATTTATCACAGGCCTCATTGCCACGCTGATTGGCTTTGTCTTTGCCTATGTGGACATGTACACGAAGACAGCGTTCAGTCCTATGTTCCGCGTCATTTCGGTGTTGCCCATCGTATCGCCGCCCTTTGTACTGTCACTTTCGGCCATCATGCTGTTCGGCAGGCGGGGCCTGATCACGCGTCAGCTCCTTGGTATCATGGACGCCAACATAAATGGCCTGCACGGTATCGTGCTGGTGCAGGTGCTCACTTTTTTCCCTGTCTGTTATCTGATGCTCAAGGGGTTGCTGCTCAACATCGAGCCGTCCCTGGAGGAATCGGCCCGCGACATGGGGGCTTCCCGCTGGAAGGTGTTCACAACGGTGACTCTGCCTCTGCTGCTTCCGGGAATCGGCAACGCTTTCCTTGTGACGTTCATAGAGGCGGTGGCGGACTTTGCCAACCCGCAGATGATTGGCGGGGATTTCCGCACGCTGGCGGAGATGATTTATAACGAATACGCCCTGCAGGGGGACCCGCGTGTGCCGGCGGCCATGTCCGTGTTCATGCTGCTGATGACCATCGTCCTGTTCACAATGGAGAAATACTGGCTGGAGCGGAAGTCCGTCGCCACTCTCAGCGGCAAGGCATCCCGTGTGCGCCAGCCTATCACCGACAGGTCGGTAGTGATACCGTTGGTGACATTTTGTATGCTGGTCTCCGTGTTCGTGATAAGCATGTACGCGCTGATTCCTCTTGGAGCACTGTTCCAGCAGTGGGGACGCCGATTTACGCTGGTCACAACGCACTTTCGGAAGGTGTTTGACCGTGGGCTTCAGCCCTTCTGGGATTCCATGCTGCTTTCCCTGATTGCGGCCTTCATCACAGCCTTCATGTCCATGATTATTGCCTACCTGGTGGTGAAGCGCAGGTTCCCAGGCCGCAGCGTCATGGAATTTGTGACTATGTTTGCCATGGCTGTGCCCGGCACAGTGCTGGGCATTGCGCTGCTGCGCGGCTATATCACGGGGATATTTAACAGCGGCACTATGGTTCTGGCCGGGACGGGAAGCATACTGGTTATTGCGTTTGTAGTGCGCAGCCTGCCCGTCGGCACACGCTCCGGTGTGGCGGCGCTGCGTCAGATTGATAAATCCATTGAGGAATCTGCCTACGATATGGGGGCGGACAGTGGAAAGGTGTTCACCTCCGTCACGTTGCCGCTGATCAAGGACTCCTTTATCAGTGGCCTGGTGACGACGTTCGCCCGTTCCATAACGGCTACCAGCGCAGTGATCTTCCTGATCTCCCCGGCGTGGAGGCTGATTACGCCGCAAATCATGACTGTTGTAGACAGGGGCGAGTATTCTGAGGCCTGCGCATGGGCCACGATGCTGATGGCCATCGTGTACTGCGCTATAGCGCTGATGAACCTGCTGCTGAGCGTCTTTGGCACCAGCCGCCGGCAGGAACGTGCAGAAAGGAAGGTTTGGGCATGAGTAAGGTCAAAAAAGGCGTGCGCCTGGAAAACGTATCCAAAATATATCTGGATCCGAAGACAAAAAAACAATTCAACGCGGTGGACGATATCTCTCTGGAGATTGCCCCCGGTGAATTTGTCACCCTTCTTGGACCTTCCGGCTGCGGAAAAACCACCACACTGCGCATGATTGCCGGTTTTGAGAGCCCTGATGCCGGCGAAATTTATCTTGGGGACGAACCCATCAACGAACTGACGCCCAACAGGCGAGATACCGCCATGGTGTTCCAAAGCTATGCTCTGTTCCCTCATATCAACATCTTTGACAATATAGCCTATGGACTTAAGCTGCGCAAGTTCAGCAAGCAGGTCATCCGCGATAAGGTATTCGGCATGATGGACCTTGTGGGGCTGACAGGCATGGAGAACCGTTATACCAACCAGCTGTCGGGGGGGCAGCAGCAGCGTGTGGCCCTGGCCCGCGCACTGGTGCTTGAGCCGGGTGTGCTTCTGTTTGACGAGCCGCTGTCCAATCTGGACGCGAAACTGCGTGTGCAGATGCGCACCGAGATACGCCGCATTCAGCAGCAGCTGGGTATCACTGCAATATACGTTACCCATGACCAGAGTGAGGCCATGTCTATCTCGGACCGGATTATCCTGCTGAATAGAGGCCGGATAGTGCAGATTGGGTCTCCGTTTGATATTTACTATCATCCCAACAGCGAATTTGTGGCAGACTTCATCGGCGAATGTAGTTTTTTGAAGGGCGTGATAGCAGAACAGCGTTCGGGCGAGGCCGTGGTAGACGTGGACGGCAGAAAAGTAAGCGTCGTCTGCGGCGGTGAGCCTGTAACAGGAGAAACCAGGGAAATTGTGCTGCGCCCGGAGGCAGTTCGAATCGGTGACAGCGGTCTTTTGCCCTGTCGGGTGGAGTTGAGCTGCTTCATGGGATCATATCAGAATTATCACGTGCGCGTGGGCAGCACGCTGGTGAAGGTGGCAGACACCTGTCCCATCGGGCACAGGGTGTTTCGTGTGGGGGAGGAGGCATGGATTTCCTTTGAAAAGGAGTGTGTGCACCTGTTGTAAGACGCTTTTAATAAACAACTATATCCTCTGACTCTGTAGAAAAACAAAATGAAAGCGGGGGCTCTCAGCAGCCCCTGTTTTTTTAATCAGATCTCAACTTTTAATCGCGTCTTTCCAGCCGTTGTGGTACGGTCATGCGGACATTTTGATAAGGGCATGCGATTTCTTGAGGCTTCGGGCATAAAGGTGGGTAAGGAACCAAGTATCAAATAAGACTTGAAAAAATCATCCATGTTCCCATAGAGTATAAGCGTCGAAACAAAACCCGAAGGGAGTTTCACAGATGGTTTTCTCTAATACTAGACCTGTCCACCAACTTGTCATATCAGTGAAAACGCGACATGCTTAATTTATGAATAACATAGAAAGACTGGATTCCTTAAAGGACGAAGTGTAGTAGGGGATATTTGGCGTAACAAAGGCTGCATTTGACAAGATGCTGTCAATTTTGGAGGAGGCTTACCCACAGCAGCATACCAGGGGAGGGGTGGCTCTGTCAGTCGGCTGTCTGTGTCGGCAGGAAACCTGCTTTGCGGGCTGGACAGGCTGATAATAACGCTGGGATATTACAGGGAGTATCGGACCATGAGGCATATTGCTTTTGACTATGGGGTATCAAAAAGCATGGTTCATAAGAGCATTCAATGGGTTGAGAATGTGCTTATTCGCAGAAAGGAATTTGCCTTGCCTGGCAGGAAGGAGCTCGCGAAGGCACAGGAGGCGCAAGTTGTCCTTATTGATGCGACGGAGTGCGAAATAGAACGACCGAAAAAAAACAGAAAGAATACTATTCCGGGAAGAAGAAAAGACATACGATAAAGGTTCAGGTTGTTGCCAATGTTTCAACGCGGGATGTCATTTAATTTCAACAGGCAAAGGCAGAGAACATGACTTCAGTATTTTTCAGGAGAGTAAGGTACATTTTACCCGGTGGGCTCAGGTTATCGCGGATAAGGGTTATCAGGGGATTCAGAAGCTTCATTTCAACAGTGTTGTTCCGATCAGGGTAAAAAAGGGTCGGTCGCTATCGGTTCCTGAAAAACTTTATAACTCACTTGTTTCAAAGTGCAGAATTTACATTGAGCATATCAACCGCTATATTAAAAGGTTCCGTATCTTTCCTTCACGATACAGGAACAGGCGTAAGAAATTTGGACTTCGTTTCTCTTTGGCCTGCGGGCTTTATCATTTTCAACATGGTTAGTGGACAGGTCTAGTTTACTCATTTTTATTCGTTCCCTTCCTTCGGTCGTGAATATCCCGCTTCGGGGCAGAAACTAAGCACGGGCCGGAAAGTTCCAGCCCGTGCTTAGTAATATTATAGTTAAGGAAAAAGGACTTCAGCGCTTCACACGGGCGCCCGCGCCGCCCATAATGGCCTCCACCTCGTTCACACTGGCCATGGAGGTGTCGCCCGGCGTCGTCATGGCCAGAGCTCCGTGAGCCGCGCCGTAGTTCACAGCCTTCTCCGGGTCCCCCGTGGTCATCAGCCCGTAAACCAGTCCAGAGGCAAAGGAATCACCGCCGCCTACACGGTCCATGATTTCCAGCCCGTCATAGGCTCTGGACATATAAATGTTGCCGTCTGCCCAGCAAATAGCCTTCCAGTCGTTGACCGTTGCTGTCCGCACCGTGCGCAGGGTTGTGGCCACAGCCTTGAAGTTGGGATACGCCTTCGCCGCCTCGCCGATCATCTTTTTGTAGCCGTCAAGGTTCAGTTCCTTGAGGTTTGCGTCGTTGCCCTCAATCTGGAATCCAAGGCACGCCGTGAAATCCTCCTCATTGCCGATCATCACGTCAACGTACTTCGCGACCTCTTTGTTGACCTCCTGAGCCTTGGCCTGGCCGCCGATAGCGCTCCACATGGAGGGACGGTAGTTCAGGTCATAGGAGATGACAGTACCGTACTTCTTTGCAGTCTTGCACGCAGCGATGACCGTCTCGCACGCCTGCTCAGACAAGGCGGCATAAATTCCGCCTGTGTGCAGCCACCGCACGCCCAGTTCGCCGAAGATGTGGTCAAAGTCAAAGTCCTTCGGAGTCGCCTGGGAGATAGCCGTGTTCGCCCTGTCAGAGCAGCCCACCGCCCCGCGAATCCCATAACCACGCTCCGTGAAGTTGATGCCGTTGCGGCAGATACGGCCAATGCCGTCGGTCTTCTTCCAGAAAATCAGTTCCGTGCTGACGCCGCCCTGCTCGATAAAGTCCTTCATCAGCCGGCCCACCTCGTTGTCCGCAAAGGCCGTGATGACCGCAGTATTCATGCCGAAACACTTGTGCAGCCCGCGAATGACGTTATACTCTCCGCCGCCCTCCCACGCACGGAAGGTCCGCGCAGTGCGGATACGTCCCTCACCGGGATCCAGCCGCAGCATAATCTCGCCAAGACTCACTGCATCGTATTTGCATTCGCCGGCCGGCCTGAGTTTCAGATCCATTGTTATTACCTCCTGAATTTATATTTATAAAAATAGAAAACCAGGACCCCCTGAGGATCCTGGCAGCTTTTGAAGCTTTAGCCCTTCATAACCTCGAGCGCGCTGTTCCACATATCGCGCCCCGTGGTGACGACAGAGAGGTTTGCCTCGTAGGCACGGCTGGCCACCAGCATATCCGTCATCTCACGAACCAGATTGACGTTGGGATAGGCCACGTAACCTTCCTCGTTGGCGTCAGGATGGTCGGGCTGATAGGTCATGCGCGGAGCAGTCTGGTCCTCCTCAATGGATGTAACGCGCACACCGCCGATGTCCCGGTAGCCGCCAAGGGTTTTATCCAGCATCTCGGCAAAAACAGGCACACGTCGCTTGTAGGGTCCGCCGTCCAGCGTACGTGTTGTGTTGATGTTTGCCAGATTCGAGGAAATCGTATCCATCCACAGACGATGAGCCGTCAGTGAACTGCCCGCGACCTCCATGCTCTCAAAGATCCGCATGTAACTTCCCCCCTCAGGTTAACGTCCCGCGATGACAGACTTGAGCATGGCGAGTTTGCCGCTGGCAATGCGCATGAAAGCACTGTACATCATGCGCGTCTCCGAAAGCGCAGCCATCTCCCGCTCCGGGTCGACGTTGTTCATGTCCAGACGATACCGTTCATCCTTAATCTTTATTTCAGCCGCCTCGACGTCCGACATGCGCAAAGGATGTGAAGGGATATGCTCCGCGTCCGTCACGGTCATGTGGAGCTTTTTGCCCTGCTCCATCACCTCGCGCATCTGGTCCTCAAACGAGACGTTGCGACGGGCATAACCCGGGGTGTTGGCGTTGGCAATATTCCGCGTAACGGCCTTAAAACGCTGTGCCAGACATTCTGTTTCCTTATCAATAACGCTCCATGTGTAATCTCCCAGCACGGGCCTCACCCTCTTCCGGAGTAATTATAACACTACATAATGCCGGGCGTCAGTAGGAGATATGATCTGAGGCGGCGACCCCCAGTTCTTCAATGAACAGCGGGCTGAGCACCTTGATATATGTCCCTTTCATTCCCAGGCTGCGGCTCTCGATGAGTCCTGCGCTCTCCAGTTTTCGCAGGGCGTTGACGATGACACTGCGCGTGACCCCCACCCGGTCCGCCACCTTACTGGCAATGGCGACGCCCTCAAGCCCCTTTATCTCCGCCATGATATGCTTCATGGACTCCACCTCCGAGTAGGACAGAGCGCGCATGCCCATCTGCACTGCCAGATGCTCCCGGGACCGCTCCTCAATCATGCGGCTGCGCTCGTTCAGTATCTCAATCCCCACCAGGTTTCCCAGGTACTCGGCCAGAAGGACATCACGAATCAGGAAGGACGCGTGAAACCGGACTAAAAGCACTGTTCCCAGCCGCTCACCCGCCGCTCCGGTGATGGGTACGTACATCAGGTGTTTCTCAGGGGGTGTGCCCGAGTAGTCATCGTCGAACAGAAAAGCGTCCTCGTCGTGTATTTCGGAGTCGCGGCAGCGGTTCATCCTTATGATAAACTCGTCGGGCATCACACCGCTGCTGATGCTGGCAGACAGCGCCTTGGAGTCGTACTCAGGCAGCCAGTGATAACCCAGCACACGGCCGTTCTTGTCCGCAATATAGATATTGGCCGTCAGGAACTCCGAGAGAAGATTCGCCAGCCGGGCATAGTCCAGCGGTTCCCCCTCCCGCCGGTTCTGCACGGCTCTGGCAACCTGCCGGGTCTTTTCCAGGAGATCCCTCAGCGCCTCCGTCACTTCCGGGCAGGTCTCCACCGCTGTCCGCTGTCCTTTCCTCCCCTCGCGCTTTTGGTCCCTGTTCATCATATGTTTTCTCCTTTAACTAACTCACACAATTCGTCTACAGCAGGTAGCGCCGGATATCCCTGTCCTCAACAAGTGAGCTCAGCCGCTCCCGGACGAGTTCGGGCGTGATCCTGATCTTCTCCGTCTCCTTGTCGCACACAGAAAAACTGATCTCCTCCAGAAGCTGCTCCATCATCGTGTGCAGCCGTCTGGCTCCGATGTCCTCCATTTCCGCATTCATCTTGTGGGCCAGCTTGGCAATCTCCGCCGTGGCTTCCTCCGTGAAGCAAAGTTCAGCCCCCTCCGTGGAGATCAGAGCTTTATACTGGCGGATGAGGCTGTTCTCCGGCTCCGTCAGGATCTGCTGAAGATTTTCCCAGCTCAGCGGCTCCAGCTCCACCCGGATAGGGAAGCGTCCCTGAAGCTCCGGGATGAGGTCGGAGGGCTTGACTCCACTGAAAGCTCCAGCTGCGATGAAGAGGATATGGTCTGTCCTGACAGGGCCGTAGCGTGTCTGCACCACGGAGCCCTCCACAATGGGCAGAAGATCCCGCTGCACCCCCTCGCGGCTTACGTCGGGTCCGCTGCTGTTTCCGCCCCGGACCACCACCTTGTCCAGCTCGTCCAGAAAGACAATGCCATCCTCCTGAACCGTATCCACCGCTTCCCGGGCCAGAGCGTCGGTGTCAATCAGCTTCTCAGCCTCCTCGGACTGAAGGAGCCTCAGTGCCTCCTGAACTTTCATACGGCGTTTTTTCATGCGTTTGGGCAAGACCCCGCTCAGCATTTCCCCCATGTTAATGCCCATTGCATCCATGCCGGCGGCTCCGAAAATGGGCAGGGCCGCCGCACTGTCTGCAACCTCAATATCCACCTCACGCCCATCCAGACGTCCCTCCCGGAGCATAGTCAGAAGACGCGTTCGGGTACCGCTGTTTCTGTCCTCTTCAGGCTCCTGCGGCGCGGCATCAGGCTCTTCATCTTCTTCATCGCTGTCGGTGCCGCCAAGGACCCGCATCAGACCTGGCATGGAGAACTTCCGCTCCCGTTCCGGTCTGGGCAGCAGAGCGTCAAGAAGACGCTGCTCCGCGCGCTCCAGTGCCGGCGCCTGAACCGTCTCCAGCATCCTCCTGCGGACCATGGACACGGCAGACTCCGTCAGGTCCCGAATGATGGACTCCACGTCCCGTCCCACGTAGCCGACCTCCGTGAACTTCGTCGCTTCCACTTTAATGAAGGGAGCGCTGGACAGTGTAGCAAGCCGCCTCGCAATCTCCGTCTTGCCCACGCCGGTGGGCCCCACCATCAGAATGTTCTTGGGAACCACCTCATGGGCCAGTTCCGGAGGAAGGGCTCGCCGGCGCAGGCGGTTGCGCATCGCTACGGCCACGGCCCGCTTTGCCTTCTCCTGCCCGACGATGTAACGGTTCAGATACTCAATGATCTTAGAAGGCGTCAGGGGAGAGTCCACCCGCCTGATTCCGCTTGTTTCGTTCATTCTCCCAATACCTCCAGCGTCACCTTGTTGTCCGTGTAAATGCAAATCTCTGAGGCTAGTTCAATAGCCCGCCGTGCAATCTTCTCCGGAGGCCAGTCCGTTGCCTCCCGCAGAGCCCGGCCCGCAGCCAGTGCGTACCCGGAACCTGAGCCGATAGAGGCCACGTCCCCCTCCGGCTCCAGAATATCCCCTGCGCCGCTCAAAAGCAGCGTCATTCCTCTGTCTGCAGCCAGCATCATGGCTTCAAGTCGCCGCAGCGCCTTGTCCATGCGCCACTCGCGCACCAGCTTCACGGCCCCCTTCATCAGGTCGCCCTTCTCCTGCTCCAGACAATTTTCAAACCGCTCCAGCAGCGTCATGGCATCCGCTGTGCTGCCGGCAAACCCCGTCAGCACCTTTCCCCCCAGCAGAGGCCGCACCTTGCGGGCGCCGGATTTGATGATCTGACTTCCCAGCGTGACCTGCCCGTCGCCGGCCATGGCCACCCGCGTTCCGGATCGGACGCACACAATAGTTGTACCCTGAAATGTCAGAGGATGAGCCCCCTCCAATGCCTCCCTGCCTGATGTGAACAGAATAAATCATCCTTTCCTGACTCAGCGCCGGGTGAACCGGATTCCCGGTCCCGGCCAATAAAAATCCTATTCTATATTCGCCCGTGGGTGTGCGGCGGCATAGCTGTCTTTCATCCACGATGCACTGACCGTGAGGTAGATCTGCGTTGTGGACAGACTCTCATGTCCCAGGAACTCCTGGACAAACTTCAGTGACGCCCCATGCTCCAGAAGGTGCGTCGCGCAGCTGTGGCGCAGAGTGTGGGGGGTGACCCCCTCCAGCCCTGCCTGAGCTGCCAGTCCCGTCACAATGCGGTGGACCGTCCGCACGGTCAGCGGCCGGCCCTTCCGCCCCTCAAAAACGTAGCCCTCGTCTGGCCCTTCCCCGGCTCGAAGCTCTGAAGGGGAATCGTTCCCCTCCAAAGCTGTTCCGGCTGAGAGCCCCCTGAGGGCCAGCAGAGCGCGTCGGGCGCAGTTGCCAAAGGGGACACGTCGCTCCTTGTTTCCCTTTCCCAGAATAATGAGCCACCGCTCATCAAGGTCTGTATCCTTCCAGCGCAGACCCGTGAGCTCCGATATGCGCAGGCCACAGCCGTAGAGCAGTTCGAGAATTGCCGTGGCCCTCACGCGCACACTCTCCTCAGTTTCTGCCTCCGCAGCCTCAAAAAGATGTCCCACTGCCTCTTCAGACAAGGCACGGGGCAGAGGACGCCGGGTGCCGGGCCCCTGAAGATTCCGAGCAGGGTCATCTTCCCGGAGGCCGCGCTTCTTCAGGAAGGCGAAGAAGCTTCGCAGCGAGGACAACTTGCGCGCCACTGTAGCCTTTGCGAAACTCCAGCCTGAAAGTGTACGCAGATAAGCACGCAAAACCAGCATATCCACCCTGCCTACATCTTCGATCCCCTGCGCCTCAAGGTAGTCTGCGAACTGGTGGAGGTCAGAAGCGTAGCTGATACAGGTGTGGTCAGAGGGAGAGCGGTGCTGTACATACTCAATAAAGGCGTCAATCGCGCCGGATATCGTAACTTCAGAAGAACAGGGGTCCAAGGCCCCCTCTATCGCTCTTGTCTTCATTTTTAAAATATTATCAGATTTTTTGAACAATTACAAGAGACGCCTCCATCGCTGTCACTGTTCTGTGATCCTGCTGCCCGGCAAGTGTTTTGTGAAAAGGTCACATCATGGATAACAGGAGTATGAAACAGGAGCGGGAGATGAGCTGTAAAGAATTACAGTATGAGAAGGGAACGGAACGGTTGTGTTCCGGGGATATGCGCAATCAGGAAGCATCCGATGAAATGGGGATCTGCCGGAGACAGTCCCGCCACATCCTGTGAGACGGAATGATGGGGGCAGATTTTCAGCGTTTTATCAGCCTCGATACAGCGACTTCCATTTTTCCACTTCACGGAGCAGCCCGACGGTGAAGAAGGCATAGACATCAGCTGTTTGAGCGTGGCAAGAATCGGGAAGGCTGAAGGCAGATGGGATGAAAAGGGCCGCAGGCCCAAAAACGGTGTGGTGAAAAACTCTGTTTGCAGTTTGGCTTATTAGTGATATAGTAATTTTGCGTATTGGAGGGGATTATGAGAGTGGCGGGGGAGAATCAGCCATGCGGCGTGAGCTTTAAATTCAGGATATTGGCGGAGAATCCGCCAGCGGGACCAGTGGACGAAGGATTTGAAGCGTCAGCGAGGAAGAATTCCACTCCGGAGCCTGATTCGGGAGGGGCTGGGCTGTCCGGTCATGAGCCGGTTCTGCTGAGTGAGGTCCTCACTTTTTTGAGGGAGGGCCTCAGTGGAACGTCATCGCCCCGGATTGTCGACGGAACGCTGGGCCTGGGCGGTTATTCAGAGGCAATGCTTCAGGAGTTTCCCCAGGCGGAGATTATCGGCATTGACCGGGACCCGGAGGCACTGAGGCGCGCCGGGATGCGGCTTGCGGAAGACGGCTCCAGGTTCCGGGCTGTACGTTCGAACTTTGGGGATATGCGGAGAGCTTTGGCTGAAAGGGGGTCCTTTGACGCTTTCGTGTTTGATTTGGGCGTCTCCAATATGCAGCTCTCGGAGGGGGAGCGGGGCTTCTCCTTTCAGAGAGACGGTCCTCTGGACATGAGGATGGATCCGGAGGGAGATGCCCATACGGCAGCGGAGGTTCTGGCCCGGACGGATGTCCGTGAGCTGGCACGAATTTTCTGGGAGTACGGTGAGGAACGCCATTCCAGACGGATTGCTGCCCGCATTGAGGAATACCGTCGACGGGGAGAGAGCCCCGAAACCACGGGTGAGCTGGTGTCCCTGATACGGGGGTGTCTGCCGGAACCCGTTCAGAGAAAAATGGGGGGGCACCCGGCACGGCGTGTGTTTCAGGCGCTGCGGATATGGGTCAACGACGAGCTGGGGGAACTGGAAGCCATGATGGATCAGTTGCCGGCTCTGGCAGCGGAAGGCTGTGTGGTGGTGATTGTCTCCTATCATTCGCTGGAGGACCGGATTGTGAAGCATCGTTTTCGTGCCTGGGAGAAGGAAATGGGGCTGGGCGTCGTCCTGACGCGGCACCCCGTTCTGCCCGGGGAAGAAGAGATGGAAAGAAATTATAAGTCCAGAAGTGCAAAACTTCGGGCTTTTCGCTTTAAGGGTAAAAATGATAAAATAAAAAAATGAAAGTTAAAATGATTAGAGACGGGAGGGATAGAAAATTCGAAGGGCAGCTGGAAGACTTTTTTTAAGGCGTGGATGGGGGCTTATCTTTGCCTTTGTGACTTTTCTGGCTGTGCTGTCGGGCCTGGGTTTTTTCCGTTTTCAGGCGGCGAGTAAAGCTTACTACTTGGATTCTCTCAATATCTCCATACAGCAGGCCATCAGCGAGGAGATGGCCCTGAAACAGGAGATATCCGCTCTGGCGGCTCCCATCAAGATTTACAGCTACTGCAAGGAATTTCTGGGAATGCAGAAGGTGGCGGCCGTCGAGGTGTTGCCCGTGCCCATGCGTGGGGTTCAGTTGGCTGAAGCTCAGAGGAAGAAAGGTGTCCCGGAGGAGAAAGAGTCTGGCTGGAGTATGAGGCTGGCCTGGCTCTGGGGTGAGTGATGCTGCGTGCAGCGTGTTAATAACGTCAATAATTTGTCTGTGAGGGACAATGGAACGGGGGATTTGGGAAGACATTATTCCATTAACCCGTGGTTTTTGTTTGTTGTTGTGTTCCTTGTGTTGGGGATTATGCTGACCGAGCGGCACCTCCATCCGGACCCTCGGGTTGTCCAGTGGTCCCAGCGCCAATACTGGCGTTGGGTACCCGTGAAAGCTGCCCGGGGTGTTATCCAGGACACCCGGGGCATTGCTTTGGTCATCTCGGAGACCCTTCCCAGCTTTGCCCTGGATCCCCGCCTTATCACTCTGGAGGATATGAGAACGCTTCAGAGGGTCCTTTCCCAGGATGTCCTGGAGCGGGTGGCAAGGGCTCAGGAGACGGGGAAGAAATTTGTGTGGGTGGAACGCAAGACGACTCCAGATGTGGCAGAGCGCTATTTGAGGCTGAATCTGAAGGCGATGGATTGCAGGGAGGAACCGTCCAGAAAGTACACCAACCAGCAGCTCATGGCCCATGTGCTGGGCTTCTGCAATATTGACAACCGTGGTCAGGCCGGGATCGAGATGGCCTGGGACTCCACGCTCTATAACCCGCCCGGGTTCCGCGTTGTTGTCCGAAACCCTGGCAAGCAGGCGGCATCCATTACAGATGAACCTGTCAGACAGCCCCATACCGCCCCTGTCGTTACCCTCACTCTGGACAGCCGGATACAGTACATTGTGGAAAAACATCTCTACAAGGCCGCGCAGAACAACAAGGCAAAGTGGGCCTCCGCTATCTGTATGGACCCTTGGACGGGCGCGATTCTTGCCATGGCGAGCTGGCCGTCCTATGATCCGGGGGACCGCAGGGGGGTCAAACCGGAGGCTTTTACCAACAACGCAATCAGCCGCGGCTACGAGCCGGGGTCGACCTTCAAGCCCATTTACATGGGTATTGCTCTGGACAGGGGCTGGGTGCGGACCAACGAGGTTTTTCGTTGTCCAGCGCGCCTGAAAGTGGCTGATGGCTACATCACTGAGGCCTATCCCGTGGCCATGGGAAACATCGACACGGCGCACCTGCTGGTGAAGTCCTCAAACGTGGGGATGGCTCAGATTGGAGTTCGTGCGGAAAAGACCAAAACCTATGAAAGCCTGCTTGCCTGGGGCTTCGGTCAGGAGCCGGACGTTGAGCTTCCCGCCGTGGCAAGGGGCATTGTTCCCTATCCGGAACAGTGGCGCGGCGTTGTTCCGGCGAACATCGCCATCGGTCAGGGGCTGGCCGTGACGCCGCTTCAGCTTATTACCGCCGGGGCCGCTATCGTCAACGGAGGGCGGCTGATGAGCCCCTATATTGTCAAGCAGGCCAGCAACTCCTATGGTGAGGTGGTTTATCGGGGAACACCCAAAGTGATGCGCGAGGTTCTGACGCCGGAGACCGCTGAGTGGCTGAGGAAAGCGATGCGGGCTGTCGTCGTTGAGGGTACGGGAAAGCGTGCCGCCACGAAGGTCACGAAACTGGCCGGCAAAACGGGGACGGCCCAGGTCCCGGAGAAGGGAAAGTACAGCCGAAGCCGGTACGTCGCCTCCTTCATCGGATTCTGGCCCTTCGAGGCCCCGAAATATCTGATGCTTGTCGTCATCGGGGAGCCGTCCACCGGCCGTTACTACGGCGGTGAGCTGGCTGCGCCGCCCTTTAAGGATATTGTTGAGGAGATGTCCGAGGTGGAGTATTATACTCCGGCGGGAAAGGAGTCCGCATGAGCGTAACATTCTCTGAGTTTTTTGAAATTGTGCGCCGCCAGGTCCCCGGGGCGGAAGCGGTGAACGGCGATAAGGCGGCCCTCATCAGCGAAGTTGTCTCAGACAGCCGCAAGGTCGTGCCCGGGGCTCTTTTCTGTTGCATTAAGGGAGAGACCAGCGACGGTCATGACTATGCCCGGGCGGCGGAGGAGCGGAAGGCCTGTGCCCTGCTCTGCGAGCGGCCGCTGGAGTCCAGGCTGCCCATGGTGATAGTCCCCTCTGTGCGGGAGGTCATGGCGGATGTCGCTTCAGAGGTGTACGGACACCCGGCGGATAAGCTGTTGGTGGCTGGCGTCACGGGCACGAACGGAAAGACCACGACAACCTATATCCTGCGGAATCTCCTTCAGGCCGCGGGGATACGCACGGGGCTTTTGGGGACCATCGTGGAGAACGACGGGTTCACGGAGCGCGACGCGGAGCGCACCACACCGGAGAGCTGCGTTGTGCAGGGGCAGCTTGCTGCGATGGTGAGGAACGGCTGCGGGGCGTGTGTCATGGAGACCTCCTCCCACGGGCTGGAACTGGGCCGCCTGAAGGGCATGCGCTGCGACATCCCTGTCTTTACGAACCTTTATCCCGAGCATCTGGACTTTCACAAAGACATGGAGAACTACTTTCAGGCTAAGCGTCTCCTGTTCACCCGTTGCGTCAAGCCGGGCTTCCGGGGTGCGGCCAACGCGGAGGATCCTTATGGCCGGCGGCTCATTGAGGAGTTCCCGGAGGGGCTTCGGGGTTTTGCACTGGAGGAGGAGGCCTTTGCCCGGGTGAAGGAGTGGCACACGGCGCTGAACGGGACGGAAATGGCCGTTGAGATAAAGGGGCTGGACGCTCCTCTTCGTCTGAAGAGCCCGCTGGTGGGGGAGTTCAACGTCTGGAATGTCCTCTGCGCAGTGACGGCGTTGTGGGGCCGTCCCGGAATGGATGAGGGGACGGTTCAGCGGGGCGTGGAGTCCATTCCCCAGGTGCCTGGCCGTCTGGAGCGGCATGTTTTGCCCAATGGGGCCTGCTGTTTCATTGACTTTGCCCACACCCCATCGGCGCTTCGGAAGGTTCTTTCGACCGTGCGGGGGCTGACAAAGGGGCGGGTTGTCTCCATCTTCGGCCACGGCGGAGGGCGCTACGCCATGAACCGCCCTGAGCTGGGGAGGATTGCGGCGGAACTGGCGGACAGGGTGATTGTTACGATGGACAACCCCCGGGACGAGGATCCGGCGGACATTGCCGGAATGATTGTGGAAGGCATCAAAGAGCGCGGCGGCACAGAATATCAGGTAATCCTGGATCGCAAGGAGGCTGTCTGCAGGGGGCTGGGCCTTCTGGGGCCGAATGACGTGCTGGTGGTCTCCGGCAAGGGGCCGGAGAAGTACCTGCAGATTGGCAGTGTGAAGCACCCGTACAACGACGCGGAGACCGTGGACGAATGGTGCCGGAGGGCCTGATGAACGAACGTCTGACGCTTAGGGAAATGTTTGGGCTGATTGGGGCGGCTGTGCCGGAGACGGCAGAAAACCGGCCCTTTCCGGGGCACGTGGCCACGGACAGCCGGTATGTTGAACCTGGCGGGGCCTTTGTGGCCCTTGAGGGCGAGAGGACGGACGGTCACCGTTACATCCCCCAGGCGGCGGAGCGCGGCGCGGGGCTGATTATCCTCCGGCGGGGCAAGCGTCCCGACGGCCTGACGGTCCCCTGTGTTGAGCTGGACGAGCCGGAGACGGACCTGGCGCGGATGGCCTCGGCCTATCTGGAGAGAGTACGTGGAGAGGGAACACTGAAGGAAGCGGCGGCCGTCACGGGGAGCGTGGGCAAGACCACCGCCCGGGAGGCCCTCTGTTGTCTGCTGGACGGGCGTTTCCGCCTGCACGCACCGGAACGGAGCCTGAACACCCGGATTGGATGCACTGCCACAGTTCTGGCCATGCCCCGGAATACGGAACTGCTGCTGATGGAGTTCGGGGCCAACAAGCCCGGTGAGATTGCGGAGCTGACGGAACTTTTTCCGCCGGACTCCGCGCTGGTCACTGAGGTGGCCAGTGTTCATCTGGAGGGCTTTGGGACCCTTGAGGGTGTGCTGGCGGGCAAGATGGAGATTGCGGCCTCCCGCCGGCTGCGCCGTTTCCTCTACAATGGGGACAACAGCCTCCTGCGCGGGGCGGCCCCGGAGGGAAGCTGGTCTGTGGGCATGGGGGACGCGGATTTCCAGATACAGGACCCGCGTTTTGAGATGAGGGACGGCGTGCCTGCGCTGGCCTTCCGGTTGATGCGGAGGGGGCTGTCCCGGCCTGTGGAGTTCCGCGCCGGGGTTTGGGGGACCCATATGGCCCGTCCTCTGGCCTTTGCGGCGGCGCTGGGAAATCTCTTGGGGATGTCCCTTGAGGAGTGTGCCGAAGCACTGAGGGGCTTTCAGGCCCTTCCGGGCCGCGGCCGGATTCTGACGCTGGCAGATGGACGTTTTGTCGTGGACGATGCCTATAATGCCAACCCGCTCTCCATGCGGGCCTCCCTGGAGACCTTCGCGGGACTGCCTGAGAAGGGACGGCTGGCCGTTTTGGGGGAGATGCGGGAGCTGGGGCCGGAGGAGGCGCGTTTTCATCGTGATCTGGAGCCCCTGCTGGACAGACTGGAGAACGTTATTCTGGTGGGACAGCTGTGGCGGGAGACCCTGCCGGAGTGTCCCGGACGTTTATTTGCCAGGGACTGGCGGGAGGCGTTGGAGGCCGTGAAGCGCGGAGAATGGCGGATACTTCTGGCAAAGGGCTCCAACAGCCTCGGGCTCGGGAACATCGTTCGGGCCCTGTGCGGGGAGGAAGAGTCGTGATGCGGGCAGCCTGGCTGGGGGGGCTTTTCTTTGTCCTCAGTCTGCTGCTTCAGGTCTTCTGGATAAGGATCCAGCGCCGCATGAGCCTCACTCAGGCCCAGAAGAGCTATGGGGTGGGTATTGATGTTGAAATAAAGGCCGCCACTCCATCGATGGGGGGCGTGGTGTTTCTGGTGCTGGGGAGTCTGGCCCTGCTCATGGACCGGAGCCTGGACTCTCTGATCCTCTGGAGCCTTCCTCTGGCGGGCGGGGCCATCGGCCTGCTGGATGACGGCCTCAAGTTCTTCAGCCACTCCAGCGAGGGGTTCCGCAGTCTTGGAAAACTCCGTGTGCAGCTTATCGTCTGCGCCCTGTGGACAGGGGCCCTGTTCCTTGACGGGCGGCTGGGGTTCTGGCCCGGGCTCCCGTCCTACTGGTGGCTGACAATCCCTTTGGCCTTTCTGGGCAGCGCAGGGATGCTGAACGCGGTGAACATTACCGACGGTCTGGATGGCCTGGCGGGAGGCTGTACGCTGATTTCGCTGGGGGTGGTCCCCCTTCTGGTCCCTGTCTCGGCCTTCAACGCGGAGACGGTGTCGGTGCTGTTCTTCATGGTGGCGGGGTTTATGTTCTTCAATCTCCGGCCCGCCAGAACCTTCATGGGGGACACAGGGGCCCATTTTCTGGGAGGAGCGCTGGCGGCGCTCTGCCTTGTGAACGGGCGGATACTGGCCCTGCTGCCGGTTGGCTTCCTTTTCGGCATTGAGACGCTGTCCTCCGCCATCCAAATCTTTACAATCCGGAAGCTGAATCGGCGCGTCTTTCTCATGGCCCCGCTGCATCACCATTTCCAGAGGAAGGGCTGGGACGAGACGGAGGTCACGACGCGGTTCTGGCTTGTTCAGGCTGTGGGGGCTGTGTTGCTCACGCTGGCGTTGCTCTCGCTGAACGGCCCCGCGGGGGCGTTTTAATTTTTCCTTATGGAATTTTCAAGAGGTGAAGGTTTATGAGTGTGGTCTCCTGGAGCGGAAAACGGGTCACAGTCGTGGGAGCCGGGGTGAGCGGAAGGGAGCTCGCCCTGCTGGCGGCCCGCCTTGGGGCAGAGGTATTCGTGACGGAGCGAAAGGAGCTTTCGCGGGAGGCCCGCAGTCTCTTTGAGTCCCATGGCGTCGCCTGGGAGTCAGGAGGGCACACGGACAGGGCTTTCAGCGCGGATGTTCTGCTTCTGAGTTCCGGAATTTCACCCCGTTCTGAGGTGGTTCAGGAGGCGAAGCGACGCGGCCTTCCCCTGATGGGGGAGCTGGATTTTGTCGTCCCGCAGCTCTCTGCCCGTCTGGTGGGGGTTACGGGCAGCAACGGGAAGAGCACGGTCACGTCCCTCATCGGACATATGCTGGATAAATTGGGCTGGAATGCGGGTGTTGGCGGCAATTTGGGCACAGCGGCCTCCTCCTTCACGGGAAAGAAGCTTGATGCTGTGGTGCTGGAGCTGAGCAGTTTTCAGCTTGCCTGGGCCACACGGCTGGGAGCCTGTGTCTCCATCGTCACGAACCTTGCCCCGGACCACATTGACTGGCATGGCAGCTATGAGAATTATGTCGCGGCCAAGGCGAAGGTCCTTTCGCTGAGGGCCCCGGAAGGCTGGGGCATTGTACAGGACCGGGACGTGGAGGCTCTGGGTGTGGAGGACTCAGAAAATATCGTCATCCTGAGCTGGGAGCGGCAGCCTGTCCACAAAAGGGACGGGCACATTTTCATGGACAGGGAAAGGGCATCACTGACGCTGAAGGGCAGGGAGTTTCCGCTGTTTGACTACGCAGACACCACACTGCTGGGTGAGCATAATCTGGAGAATGTGGCTATGTCTCTGACGGCGCTCCGTCTGCTGGGGGCCTGGGACGGGAGTCAAAAGCCATCGGAACTGCTGGAGGGCTTTTCACCGCTGCCACACCGGTGTGAGAACGCCGGGACGGTGGCCGGCGTTCTTTACGTGGATGACTCCAAAGGAACCAACGTTGCCGCTTCCGTGACGGCCATGACCTGCATTCAGGGACGAAAGGTCGTCATCCTCGGGGGCCGCGGCAAGGGAGAGGACTATGCGCCTCTGGCAGAGGGGGTTCTGCGGGAGGCGGATGCGGCGGTCCTTCTGGGCGAGGAGGCGGAGGCCATCGGTTTGGCCCTGGCCCGGGCAGGATTCACGGCTGTCCGCCGGGCAAAGGATATGGAGGAGGCTGTGAAAATTGCTCACGACCTCGCGCGTCCCGGTATGACGGTGCTTCTGTCGCCGGCCTGCACAAGCTGGGATATGTATGATAACTATGGGCAGAGGGGCGACCATTTCTGTTCGCTTGTCCGGGAGCTTCAATGAGTCCTGCAGCGTCGCGCAAGGAGGAAAAACATCCATCGGGGATACCCGGGACGCTGCTGATCTGGACGATACCGCTGATCCTGAGTCTTTGTGGATTGGTGATGATTGCCTCTCTGTCACTGCGCAACAGCATGGAGGGGGGGGAGCCCTACGGCCCCCCCCTGCGGCAGTTCCAGTTTCTGGGGATTGGGCTCACCCTGATGGTTTGTTGCGCCCTCTCCTCCCCTGGTTTCTTTCGCCGTCACGGCGCGATACTCTGGGTGATTTCCGTGCTTCTGCTGTTTGGAACGCTTACCCCGCTGGGGGTGAGAGTGGGGGGGGCGCGCCGCTGGCTGAACGTGTTCGGCGCCCGTTTTCAGCCTCTTGAGTTCCTTCTGTTCACGGTCCCCATCTTTATGGCAGACCGTCTTGCCGCTGTCAGACGGCAGGGTTACCGGGCCTTTCTTCGTCCCACGCTGATGATGATGGTGGTGTCGGTGTGGCCGCTTTTGTTCCAGCCAAACCTTGGGGGGACGATTCTGGTGTCGGCCATCTGTTTCCTGATGCATGCCGAGAGACGCGGCTGGAAGTTCCCGGTTATTGGAGGGCTTCTTGCTGTTGTGGCGGTAATGGGGCTTATTGCCATTGCCCCCTACCGCTTAAGGCGCTTTGAGGCTTTCTGGGATCCCTGGGAGGATCCCAGAGACAAGGGGTATCAGATTATTCAGGGGCTTGTGGCCTTCTCCAACGGAGGTGCCACGGGGGTGGGGATCGGCAAGGGGCTTCAGGAGGAGCGATACCTGCCAGAGGCGGAGACGGATTACATTTTTCCGGCCATCGGAGAGGAGTTTGGCCTGGTGGGGACCCTGTTTCTCCTGTCGCTCTACGGGATCTGGACCTTCCGTGTCTATCAGATTTACTGCCGGGCGCGGGACCCTTTTCTTGCCTCGCTGACAATGGGGCTGACGGCCTCCGTGATTTGTCCGATGTTTGTAAACATCGGCGGAGTCACGAAGCTCATGCCCCTGTCGGGGGTCCCTCTCCCCTTTATCAGCGCCGGCGGGAGCTCAATGGTTTTTATGTGGATGAAGGTGGGACTCCTCATTGCCGTCAACCGAGCGGTGTACTACAAGAATATGATGGAACAGGGGCGGTGAAGATGAAGAAAGTCCTGATTGTCGCCGGCGGGACCGGTGGTCACATCTTTCCCGCTGTGGTCTTCGGCCGGTGGCTTGAACGGAACCGTGGGACCTCTGTCTCATGGCTTTCGGGTTCCCGGCCCCTGGAGAAGGAGATTTACGCTTCGGCCGGTGTGGAGCCTTGGCAGCTCTCCCTTGAGGGCTCGCCCCTGGGTGTCCGGTCCCCGGTTCGGGTATTGCGCCGCTCCGTGGCTTTGTTCTCCGCGTTTGGAGAAACACGGCGCTGTTTGGACGAGGTCTGCCCGGAGAAGGTGTTCCTCTTTGGCGGCTATATTTCCTTCGCGCCCCTTCTGATTAGCCTCCGGCGAAAAATTCCGGTGGTGCTGCACGAGCAGAACGCCGTGGCGGGGCGGGTGACGAGGCTGGCCTCGCGCCTCGGCGCCGTAATCACGACCGGCTGGAAGGAGTGCGGCGGGCTTTCGGGCCCCTATACTCCGGTGGGTATCCCTGTGAGGGAACCGGAGCGTCTTTCCCGGGAAGAGGCCCTGAAGCGGTTGGGGCTGTTGCTTCCTGAGGGTGTCCGCATTGTGGGGGTTGCCGGCGGGTCCCTGGGAAGCCGCCCTCTCGTGGAGAAGCTGATGGCTGCGGCGGAGTCCCTGAGAGGACGGGATGATGTTGTTTTTGTCCTGCTGGGCCCTCCCGTGTCCGGAGTAGGGGAGAACGTCCGCTTTGTGGGGCGTCAGTGGAATATGGACGCCTTTTACTCCCTCTGTGATGTTTTGGTGTGCCGCGCGGGAGGTTCCACTCTGGCAGAGGCGTTGCGGTGGGGGATTCCGTCGCTGGCTGTCCCCTGGGAGGGAGCCGCGGAGGGGCATCAGGTGAGAAACGCCCTTTGTTTTGCCGCGGAGGGCGGTGGAGAAGTGTGGCGGGAGACCAGCGGCTCGTCCCTTGAAAAAGCGATCGGAGCCTTGCTGGAACGTCCTTTCCCCGGATGCGGAGACGCTGCAGGGGAGGTTTGCGCCTCTCAAAAACTGGCCGATGCCGCGGAACTGTAACATGAGGGTGAGCAAATCGATTTTTATTTGATACAATATACATTATTCGGAGCGCCGTCCGGCTTTCTTTATCTGAGGACGAAGGCAGTCTGGCCGGCAGAGAAAGGCGTAGGAAACTGATGGCAGAACTGTCGGGTGTAAAACGTATCCATCTTATGGGGATCAACGGCGCAGGGATGAGCTCCCTCGCGAAGTTGCTCTCTGGGCTTGGGTATGAGGTCAGCGGCTGTGATTTGGAAAGGGGACACTACCTTGAGGAAGTTGAAGCTCTGGGGGTTGTCTGCCAGTCCGGTCACTCCCGTGAGCACATCGGCCGGTTTGCCCCAGACCTTTTGATTTACAGCAGCGCCGTCAGTCCCGACTGCGAGGAAATGACCGCCGCGCGGAAGAAGGGTGTCCGCACGGTGCGCCGGGGTGAGGCGCTGAGCTGGCTTTTCAACGCCTCGGAGGGCATTGGTGTCGCCGGTACCCACGGCAAGACCACCACCTCCTCCATGATAGGCCTGATTCTCTCACGAGCGGGGCTTTCTCCCACTTTATACGTTGGAGGGGAGATGCGGGACCTGGGGACGAATGCCGTCCTGGGGACGGGGCCGCGAAACCTCTTTGTATCTGAACTGGACGAGAGCGATGGCTCCTTCGAGTTCTTTCACCCGGCTCTCACGGTGATTACCAATGTGGACTGGGATCACGTGGACCACTTTGCCTCCAGAGAGGAGGTCGTGGCGGCTTTTGTCCGCTTTGCCGGGGGACGGAAGGCTGGAGCGCCTCTGGTGGCGTGCGCCGAGGATGACGGTGTTCAGAAAATGCTTCAGGCCCTTAAGGAATGCGGGGATACGCGCCCTGTTCTGCGCTATGGCTGGGGTGCCTCCTGGGAGTGGGGAGCCTTTGACCTTCACCACAAGCCCGGCGGGGGAAGTGTCTGCCGCGTGTGTCATGAGGGAAAAGAAGTGGGGTCACTGGAACTTGCTGTGTCCGGGGAGCACAACGTGCTGAATGCTCTGGCGGCTCTGGCAGCCGTCTGTGCCCTTGGGGTTCCCTTTGAGTCCGCAGCCGTGACGCTGTCGAACTTTCACGGAGCTGCCCGCCGCCTTCAGACCATGGGAAAACGTGACGGTGTTCTTGTGATTGACGATTACGCTCACCACCCCGCGGAGATGGCGGCGACGCTGTCCGCTGTGAGGAGCATTTATCCGGAGCGGCGCATCCTCCTGGTGTTTCAGCCGCACCGCTACACTCGGACGGCCGCATTCAGCGAGGCCCTTGCTTCCGTCCTGATAAGGGCGGACTCCGTCCTGTTGTTGCCTATCTACAGCGCCGGAGAGGAGGCGTTGCCCTCCGTGTCCTCAGAGGACATTGCCCGGAGGGTTTGCGAAGGCGGGGGATGTTGTGCCGTCTGTACTGACATGGAAGAAGCTGCCGGGAAACTGCGGAGCATGGCCCATGAGGGAGACCTTGTCCTGACAATGGGGGCAGGAAATGTTTTCCGTGTGGGGATGTCTTTTCTTTCTGAGAACCAGAGGGTATCCTGATTTTCAGGATATAATGTACAATAGATATGGTGTGTTAAGAGGGAGCTAGAGGATGCTGGCGGATGAGCTGGAGAGGAATCTTATATGCAGGGTTGGCCGGGAGGTGCCTCTGGCCCCGCTCTCCACGCTGGGCGTGGGAGGGATAGCGGAGTATTTTCTTGAGCCGTCCTGTGCAGATGATTTTCAGACCCTCTTTTCGATGCGTGCGGAAAAGGGTTTCCCTCTCTATATTCTGGGAGGAGGCAGCAACACCGTTTTTGCGGACGGACTTATCCCCGGTGTTTTCCTGTCGACCCGGGAATGGAAGGACAGCTTCTGGAGTGAGCCGGAGGCGGGGACTGTGACTGTGGAGTGTCAGACAGGGCACCCTCTTGCCTCTCTGGTGAACGAGGCGGTCCGGCGCGGGCTGGGAGGTCTGGAGTTCTCCGTTGGGATTCCCGGAACGGTGGGCGGCGCGATTGCGGGCAACGCGGGCGCGGGAGGTCAGAGTGTGGGAGCCCTCCTGAAAGAGCTTGAAACGGTGGAGCCGGACGGGGCCCTGAAACGATGGGAACGGGGGGAGTTTTCCTGCGCTTATCGCAGTTTCCCTCTTGCAAAAGAGAGGCATCGGCTCTTTCTTTCGTGTAAAATAGTTCTGCATTGCGCGTCGGAGGAATCCATTGAGGCGGAGCTTGAGCGTTTCCGTTCCGCGCGGAGTATTCAGCCCAGAGGGGAACGCAGCGCCGGATGCAGCTTCAGGAACCCCGACGGGGCAGGGAAGAGCGCAGGTCAGCTGCTGGACCAGTGCGGTTGCAAGGGGATGACGGCGGGGGACGCCGTGGTGTCCGACAGGCATGCGAACTTCATCCTGAACCGGGGGCACGCCGGGGGGGCAGATGTTGTTTCACTGATCAAGGCTTGTCAGGAACGGGTTTTTGCCCGGACAGGCATCCGGCTGGTGCCTGAGGTGAGGTTTCTGGGATTTGAGCAGGAGGTTTCAGTTGGCACTGTGGGGGAGAAACGCGGGCCTTGCGAAAGCTGAAGTTTTTTTTTCTGGCGTTTCTTCTTGGAGGTGTCTGGCGCCTTTGGGAATATAATGTATGGATGGCCCTGAGCGGATACAGCGTGAAGGCGGACAGTCCTGTTCTGGAAAGGCGGTTGTGGGACTTATTTCCTGTTCGTTGCCTTCGTTTCTGGCCTTGGATGCTCAGGGATGCGAAGGGACTGGGGGATTTTCTTGAGCGGGATATGCCCGTGACCGTGAGTACTCAGATGTCCGGCATGGGGCGGTTTGAAACCGTTATGCGCTGGCTGACGCCGTGGTTTCGAGTACAGTGGGGAGGACGGCTGTGGTGTGTCTCCAGGGAATGGCGTATGTGGGAGATTGAGGGAACGGCCGGTTCTCCTCCCATGAAAAACCTCAGAGGGCCGCTCTGGCATCTGCCCCTTCTGGAGGGGAAAGAACAGCTCCCGCTGTCAGGGGTTTTTGATTCCCGGTCCTTCTTTCCAGTGGAGGCTGTGGCTGGTTTCTTGGACGAATATGGGAGATATGAGTGGTTTAAGGCGGCAGGGGAAATTACGTGGGATCACGCGGCAGGGACGGATTTGTTTCGTCTGAAGCTCACGCGCGGAGGGCAGAATTTTGAGATATTGATTCAGCGTGCAAAGTACGTCGGCCAGGATTTGGGCGCTGCGATTGAGAATATCCTGAAAAGGCTCTCGCAGGAGGGCGGGGATCATCTGATAGATGCTACGTATAAGGGTAAGGTTCTGTTGCGGAGTCTGCCCGGCAGGCCAAAAGAAGGGAGTTTGAACTAATTGCAGCAGAGGGAGTCGGAGACCTTAGTCGGACTTAGCGTGGGCACCACGAAAATCACGGTCATTGTTGCGGAAAGGGATCCGCGCTACCTGGATGCCGTTCATGTGATTGGTATGGGCTGCTCCCCTTCCCATGGCCTCTCAAAGGGGGTCATTGTCAACCTCGGCGAGGCTACGCAGTCCGTTCTTAAGGCGTTCCAGGAAGCGGAGAACATTACGGACCGAAAGATAGACTCCGCTATTGTGGCTTTCAATGCTCTGGATGTGAAGTGCGCCATGACCGATGGGATGGTTGCACTGGGCGGGCGTGACCCCAAGCGGGTGGAGATTGCGGATCTGGACCGGGTGATCGAGGCCGCTCAGAGCCGGCTGGAGCTCTCCACGAATATGCTTCCCATCCATACGATTCCCGTACGCTATACCCTGGACGACCGTGTGGTCGATGAGCCGCTGAACATGACGGGGACGCGTCTTGAGATTATGCTGTTGACTGTGTCTGTTCCCTTGACCTATGTCAGAAATATTATCACCTGCGTTCAGGAGGCGGGGGTTCAGGTGGAAGGGCTTGTGCTGAAGCCCCTTGCTGCGTCTCTGGGAGCGGTGACAGAGGAGGAGATGCGGGCGGGCTGTATCTCAATCTCCATTGGAGGCGGTTCCACCGGTTTGGTTCTCTATCAGGGAGCGCGTCCCTTCCGGATTATCAGCATTCCCATCGGCGGTTACCACATTACGAGCGATTTGGCCAGCGTGTTGCGCGTGTCCCTTCGGGACGCGGAAAAGATAAAACAGCGGATATTCATCGATGATGAAGAGTCGCTTCGGCGTGATGGAATCGATATTGATTTGGCCATTCAGGTGATTGGCGCCAGAGTGGAGGAGCTCTTTACGGACTATGTAAAAGTGGCCCTGTCAGAGTGCAGTCCCCAGCTCTTCCCCGGCGGCGTGATTCTGTCGGGAGGAGTTTCGAAGACGCCGGGTATTGTCGAGATGCTTGTGGATATTTTGCAGATGCAGGTCCGTGTCGTAACCAAACCCCTTTATACTATGCCCCCTGGGCGCGAGGATGCTTCCTATGTCAGTGCGGCGGGACTTTTGCGCTATCACAGCTATCATAATCGCGACCCTTACCTCTTTATTGAGCCCAGTCTCCCTGATGTCAAGCCTGTCACCTACAGCAGGGCCCCGGTGGATCCGGATGAGCTCCAGTCGATGACAGTATCGAGGGAAAATTTGAAGGGGTTTCTCTCAAAAATGGCGAAGAATTTCAGGGACCTGTTTTAATAAATTCTGTATTTTTTCTGTGGCGCGCGACGCTTTTTCGTCTTCTAATGGAGGACGCAGTCGGAGCGAACGGCAGCAGGGAGGATTGTTGTAGATGGACCAGGAACAGCTATTTCAGGTCAACGATGACCTGACACAGCAGCGCGAAAATATCATCGTCGTCGGGGTTGGTGGTGGGGGCGGCAACGCCCTGAACCATATTATCGAGTCGGGGGTGCAGGGTGTGGACTTCGTCGCCGCTAACACGGACGTGAAGGCCCTGAATCTGAATCAGGCCCCGAATAAGATTATGCTCGGTGAGAAGCTGACCCGGGGGCTTGGAGCCGGAGCCAATCCTCAGGTGGGCTCAGATGCGGCGAAGGAATCGATGGATCGCATCAAGGAATACATCACAGGCGCGGATATGCTCTTTGTGACTGCAGGAATGGGCGGCGGCACTGGCACGGGAGCGGCCCCGGTCATTGCTGAGGCAGCCAAGGAAATGGGCATCCTTGTGGTGGGTGTGGTCACTCTTCCCTTTGCCTTTGAGATGGCCAAACGCATGAAGACCGCTCAGGGAGGTATTGAGCATCTCCGCAAGAACGTTGACGCCCTGC
This sequence comes from Fretibacterium sp., assembly GCA_024695065.1. GTDB lineage: Bacteria > Synergistota > Synergistia > Synergistales > Aminobacteriaceae > JAFUYV01. The sequence goes on from JAILIX010000042.1 coordinate 85,998, forward strand.
TGGTGGTGGAGAACGACAGACTGCTTAAGCTTGCCGATGATAAGCTGCGCATGGCCGATGCCTACAAGATGGTGGATGAGGTGCTGCGTCAGGCTGTCCAGGGGGTTACGGATCTCATCACAAAGCCGGGCTTCATCAATCTGGATTTCGCAGATATCAAGACGGTGATGTCCAATGCAGGCTCGGCGATTATGGGCATTGGTGTCGGTGAGGGAGAAAACCGCGCGGAGCTGGCTGCCAGGATTGCCATTAAATCCCCGCTGATGTCTACCCCCATGGATGGTGCGAAGGGGATTCTCCTGAACGTAACGACGGGCCCGGATGTGACGCTCATGGAAATGACGCGCGCTGCGGAGGTCATTAAGGAGACGGCGGATCCCGAAGCTAACGTGATTTGGGGGCATGTCATCGACGAAGAGGTGGGAGAGAGCGTTCATGTAACGTTGATTGCGACGGGTTTCCCTGAGGGAAATCTGGACAACACCGTGCCCGTGAACAAAACGGCTTCGTCTGTTGTTCCCCCGGCAGTGTCGAACAACAGGGCGATTCGTACCATCTTTCAGGGTAGCACTCAGCCGCGCAATGGGGCAGGCTATGAGGAATCCCGGCTTCAGACTCCCAATGAGGACGAGCGGGATCCTTTCCCCGGGGTTCGGAGGATGACCTATGACCAGCCAGCCATCTTTAGACGGACGCCCCGCAAGGAGTAGCGACTCCATTTTGCAGGGAGCAGGCGTTTGTCATTGAGACGGAGCGTGCGGTCAGGGCGCCGCAAAATACGTAAGAAAGGGTTTATCCTCTCGTTTGGGGATATTATTCTTCCGTTTGTCGGGATTGTGGCAATCGGTCTTCTTGTTGTTGCAGGGAAGCTCTTCTTTGTGAATGGTTTCCGCCCCTCTGTGAGTGTCGTTCCCGAGAAGATCCCCGAGATTCCAAAGTCTTTTGTCCCCAAAGCGGAAGCCGGAGGGGAGGAGCTCAAAACGCCCGCTTTTTCTCCTTCTCCTTCGCCATCCTCATCTGAACAGGCGGAGAAGGTCAAGCCGGAGAATTCGTCCATCGTTCCTCCGGTCTCAGATGAAAAGACAATTCCTTTGGAAATCCTCGCCGCACCGATTAAACAGGAACCGGTTAAAGAGGACCCAACGATGAAGAAAGCGGCTCCAGAGCCGACAGCCCCGGCCGCCAAACCAGCCCGTAAAGCTCAGGGCCCAATGTGGCGTGTGCAGGTAGGGGCCTACAACTCCAAATCTGGGGCAAAGGAGATTGTCAGCAAGCTTGCGCGGTCTGGCTACAAGGCCACAATCTACTCGGGCAAGAAGTATCACAAGGTCTGGGTCCAGGCGGGGGACACGAAACAGTCGGCGGAGGCGGTGGCCGCCCGGCTGAAGAAGACGGGTTTCCCCGGAAGTTATGTTGTTCCGCCTCCCTCCCGATAATGTTTTCCCTCTCACTGCCCAAAGAGGCTCCGGTTTGTCCGGAGCCTTATGTGATTTAATATGTCCTCTGCTGCTGGATTTGAGGAATTTGAGCAGCTTTTGACCCGCTTCTCGTCGAAGGGGGCACAGCCGGGGCTGGAACGGATTGGGCGTCTGTTCCAGCTTTTGGGGGATCCCCAGAACTCCTGGCCCGCTTTCCATGTTGTGGGGACAAACGGAAAGGGTTCGACCTGCGCCTTTCTGGATGCTTCTCTGCGTGCGTCGGGCTGCCGCACCGCTTTTTACAGCAGTCCGCACCTTGTGACTCCCGCGGAGCGCCTTGTGATTGACGGAACGCCCCTTGAAGCCAGAGAGTGGCTGGACGCTCTCCGGCGGGTAACGGCTGTCCTTCAGCAGGACAGTACTCTGGCCTCAGCCCCTCCCTCCTACTTTGAGCTCCTCACTGCCACAGCGTTTCTCCTTGCCGCAGAACGGCGTGTGGAGGTGATTGTTGCCGAGGCTGGCCTGGGTGGACGCCTGGACGCGACAAACCTGCTGGGTCGTGTCCTCTGCTCCATCTCAGCCTCCATTTCCAGAGACCATATGGAATTTTTGGGTAATACGCTGGAGGAGATTGCGGGGGAGAAGTTCGCCGTCGTGAGGAAGGATACTCCCGCCTGCTTCATGGGGGATACTGTCTCCCTGATCCCCCTCTTTCGCGCTTTTTGTGCAGAACGGGGAGCTGTGCCTTACATTCTGCCGGAGGAGGCGCATCTGGAGAACGTGACCGTGAGGCCGGAGGGCTGTTCCTTCGACTTCTGTTCCTCCCGCCTGACGCTGAAGGGGGTCCGCACCCGGCTGACCGGCCGCTATCAGCTTGACAACGCGGCTCTGGCCCTCCTGTCCCTGTCCTGTGTGCAGGAGAAAATTCCCAGTCTCACTCCGGCGGGCATCCTGAGGGGAATGGAGGAGGCTCGCTGGCCGGGCCGTCTTGAGGTGCTTTCCCAAAATCCCTGGATTGTCCTCGATGGCGGACATAACCGCGACGGAGTGGAAAAACTGATGCGCAGCGTTGCGGAGCTCTGGCCGGAGAGCAGATTGGGCATTGTTTACGCCGCGATGCGGGACAAGGAGTACGAGGCCTGCCTCTCTGTTCTGAGCGGATTGAGGCCTGAGCTGTGTACGGCGGAAGTTCCGGGAATGGCTCGCTGCCTTACCGCCGGGGAACTGCGGGATGCGGCGAAGGGTCTTCCGTGGAGAGGGGAACCCCGTGCCTTTGCCTCTCCGCTGAAGGCAGTTGAAGCCGCTCTGGAGGGGAACGATGTCGTCCTTGTCTGTGGAAGCCTTTACCTTATTGGCTGGATACGGCCCAGACTGCAGGCTATGCTGAAGGAAGGCTCTTGCGATGATACGCTTTAAGAATCTGGAAAATTTCCGACTGGAATCCGTCAGGGGGGAAAATATCCTCCGCTTCCTGCCTGAGCCCCGGTTTGCCTGCGTGCGCCTCTTCATGAGGGGGCCCCTGATGGACCGCTCTGACGGTGATATCGATGTTTTGCAGAGGCGCCTTTCCCTGACAGCAGGAGACTTGCCCCTGATGGCTCCACGCCAGGTCCACGGGGTTGAGATCGTGGAGGCAGCGCCGTCTTTTGCGTTGCCTGTCAGGCCGGCGGCTGACGGCATCCTGCTGACCTCCTTTGATGTCGTGGCCTCACTGCGTTATGCGGACTGTGCACCGGTTCTCGTCCTCCCTTCGGAGGAGTGGGCCCGTCAAAACCGCCCGTGGGCTCTGCTGCTTCACTCCGGCTACAAGGGGACTGTGCAGAACATTGTGCACGCCGGCCTCCGGAAGGTGGAACAAGCCATGGGACGGGAGGCGGTGTCCTCCGCCTCGGCCTGGGTGGGGCCCTGCATTGCGGGGGAGGATTACCCAAGGTCACAGGAGGAGTGGACGGAGAGAGGCCTGGCAGTCTTTCACCCGAAAAATGTGTGGGAATGGGAGGGGCGCTGCCATTTCAACATTGCGGGGGAGATTCAAAGGCAGCTTTTGGAAGGCGGACTTGCCCCTCAGAATATTTTTGTCTCGGGGCTGAACACTGCGGCAGTCCCGGAATGCTATTCCTACAGGCGGGGGGACAAGGCCGACAGAATGATGCTGTATGTCCGGCTTGTCCGAGCATGATGTATAATCTTTAGATAACACGTGAAAGAAACCGGGAATGACGGGGTGGATGACTGATGGCAGTGATGATTCTTAAAATGTCAGCGGTAACAGCGCTCTATGTGCTGTTGACGTGGAGTCTCTGGATGCTGCTGAGAAGCTGCCGGCTTTCGAGGGGACAGAAGATTTATGTCGGAGTGATTTACGGGCTGTGCTCGGTGTTGTCTACTCATTTTGGAGTGGACTATATCCACATGATGCTGAACGTGCGCGATATTGGGCCTCTGGCGGCAGGACTGTTCTTTGACCCCCTTTCCGGAATTATTGCCGGGCTGATTGGCGGCATTGAGCGCTACATCGCCGGAACATACTGGGGAATTGGTTCCTACACCCGGATTGCCTGCGGCGTCTCCACCTGTCTGGCGGGTTTTCTGGCCGCGTTTTTGAATGTTTTTATTTTTAAGGGGAAAAGGCCTTCCACGACCTATGGCTTCTTCATGGGGGCGGTCATGGAAGTCTTTCATATGTATGTTGTGCTCATCACCCACCAGGATGATATGAACATGGCGTTTTTTGTGGTCTACAGCTGCTCCGGCCCGATGATTATTTTCACCGGCATGGGAATGGCGATATCCTCCATTGTGATTAAAATCTGCGAGGGAGAATGGAAGACCCCATTCAGGAGGCTGAAGGCGGAAAAAATCCACGTTCTGGAGAGATTTCAGTCCTGGCTTTTTTTCGTCACAGTGACGATGCTGCTGATCAACTTCCTGTTCTCCTTCGCGATGCAGACCCATACCGCCACACAGCATGCTCACGACACACTGGAATCCTCCTCCAGAAATATCCGGAGGGCCTACAACAGCATTTATTATGCCCAGGGAGAGTTCAACGCTCTGGGAAAGGTGGGCGTCATCTCAAAAAGGACTGTCTCTCTGGCCCACGGTGCCCTGAACAACGCGCTCTCCGCCTTTCAGGTGAGCAATGAGGGTATCTTTGACCTGTTTACCAGTTCCGGTGACGTCATCGCCGGGAAGCACGAGGGGGCAGCGCTGGCTGAGGGGGATCTGGCTTTCCTTCAGGAACAGCCATTTAAAGTTATCTTCAATGCGCGGCTCTTTGGTATGGACTCTCTCTGCAGGCTTGAGAAGTTGGTGGGCAGCGTGACCCTGCTGACGCTCATGCCGTTGTCGGAGATTTATGCCTATCGCTCCGTAAGAGGCTATGAAAATGCCTTTGAGGACATTCTGCTGTTTACAGTGCTCTATGTGCTGATTGATTTGCTGGTGCAGCGGATGGTGGTCAACAATCTCTCGCGGGTCAATGAGTCGCTGGCACGCATCACGAGCGGCAACCTGAATGAGGTGGTTGCTGTGCGCAATTCCGTTGAGTTTGCTGCCCTGTCTGACGGCATCAATCAGACGGTGAATACGCTGAAGGGGTATATCGAAGCGGCGGAACACAGCATTGAGCAGGAGCTGGAGTATGCCCGTATCATTCAGTCTGCTGCGCTGCCTCGAAATTTCTCGTTTCCCCGCAGCGATTTTGACCTCTACGCCACAATGGATTCAGCCCGTGAAGTGGGGGGAGATTTTTACGATTTTTTCTTCGTGAACCATGACAAACTGGTGCTGCTTATCGCAGATGTTTCCGGAAAGGGTGTCCCCGCCGCTCTGTTTATGATGAGGTCCAAGACTGCCCTTCGCAGTCTGGCGGAGGCGGGAAATTCTCCCGCAGAAATTCTCTTTAAGGCCAATAACGCTCTATGTGAGGGCAACGATGCGGAGATATTCGTCACGGCCTGGGTTGGCATTGTTCACCTCGAAACCGGCCTCATGGAGTGTGCCAACGCAGGTCACGAATACCCCATGCTCATGCGGGCGGGCGGCAATTACCGGCTGATGAGGGATAATCATGGCCTTCCTCTGGCGGGGATAGAGAACCAGCGGTTCGAGGAATATAAAGTACGGCTCAGACCTGGAGACCGTCTGTTTGTCTACACGGACGGAATTCCGGAGGCCCAGAACGAACAGGAGGAGCAATACGGGACAGACCGGCTGCTGAAAGTTCTGACCCACCTTAAGGATGTCCCTATGAGAGACGTTCTGCCCGAGGTGCGCCGGGATATTCGCAATTTTGTGGGGGCGGCGGATCAGTTCGACGATATCACCATGCTGGGCTTTGGACTTCGAAAAACAGAGCCTTTCACGTCAGGTTCCTGCCGGTGTGAGAGGGACCGGCAGGAACTCTGAGCCTTACGCTCCGAGGATTTTTGACGCAATCCTCACGCTCTCCATGGCGTCCCGTGCGTAGAAGTCTGCGCCGGCGTACTCCGCAAGATCCGGTGTCAGAACTGCGCCCCCCACGATGACCTTCACATGGGGACACTCCCGACGGAGCTGACAGATTGTTTCCTTCATGCTGGCGACGGTGGTGGTCATGAGCGCACTCAGGCCAACAATGGGGATGTTCCCCGCCTTAACGGCCTCCACCACGCGGTCGGGCGGGACATCCTTGCCCAGGTCCAGAACCTTAAAGTTATAGTTCTCCAGAATGACCTTGACGATATTCTTGCCGATATCGTGCACGTCGCCGTAGACTGTCGCAAGGGCGATGGGGCCCTTTGCCTCCTCTGAGGCTGCGGACCCGCGGGCGGCAAGAGCGTCTTTCAGACATTCAAAGGCGGCCTTGGCGGCCTCTGCAGCCTTGATGAGCTGTGGAAGGAAGAGCCGCTTTGCCTCGTACTCCCGGCCTACGGAGTCCAGCGCCGGGACAATATGCCCTTCGATGATTTCAAGGGGAGAGAGTGTCTTCAGAAGCTCCCGGGTTCGGGCTGCGGCTTCATCCTTCAGGCCTCTTGCGATGGCGGGCGTCAGGCCGTCCCCTGTCTGTTGGAGCCCTCTGTCCGCCGCGCTGGTCTCAGTCGCCGGCGCCGCAGTGGTCGTTGCGGTGCTCTCCGCCGGGTGCTCTCCGCACCATGCGATGTAGTCCTGCGCATCGCGGTCCGCGCCTGAGAGAAGACGCCATGCGGCCAGAGCCTCTCTCATGCCCGGGTCGCCGGGGTTCATAATCGCTGCGTCGAGCCCCTGAGCCAGCGCCGCTACAAACATGGTCCGGTTTACCAGCGGCCTTCGGGGCAGTCCAAAGGACACGTTGCTCACTCCCAGCACTGTGCGGACGCCCAGCTCCTCATTCACCAGCCGTACAGCCTTCAGAGTCTCCTTCACAAGGTCCTGCTGGGCGGAGGCAGTGAGGGTCAGGCAGTCGATCAGTACGTCGCGCCGCGGGATCCCCATCTTCTCTGCCTCCTCAACGATGCGCCGGGCCACGTTCAGCCGCTCCTTTGCTGTGGGAGGGATGCCGTTCTCGTCCAGCGTCAGGCCCAGGACGCAGGCACCGTATTTTTTAGCAACAGGCAGCACGGTCTGCAGGCTGGACTCCTTGCCGTTGACGGAGTTCAGAAGGGGTTTGCCATTGTAGGCCCGTGCAGCAGCGTCCAGTGCCTCCGCGCTGGCGGAATCCAACTGAAGCGGCAAATCGATAACGGCCTGAATCTCCTCCACGGCCTGACGGAGCAGTGCGGGCTCGTCAATATCAGGCAGACCGGCGTTCACATCCAGCACGTGAGCCCCCTGATCCTGCTGCTTCAGAGCTTCCTTCAGAATATAATCCATATCCCCCGATCGAAGCGCGGCCTGAAGAGCTTTTTTTCCCGTGGGGTTAAGCCGCTCGCCGATGATGACAAAGTCTCCGGCGGAAAAACTTACGGGCTGGGCCGGAGTGCAGATGACCGTCGCGTCCGGAACGGAACGCGGGGGAATCATTCCCCCTGTCTCCCTTCTTACAGCCGCGGTCATCTTCGAGATGTGCTCCGGTGTGGTGCCGCAGCAGCCTCCGAGGACAGCCGCGCCCATCTTTGCAAATTGTGCTGCGAACTCAGCGAATTCGTCCGGGGTGACGTCGTAGGACGAGATGCCGTTCCGCATTACAGGCAGGCCAGCGTTGGGCTGGACCATGACGGGCACATGGGACGAAGCGCAGATACGCTCCACGATGGGCAGAAGCTGCCTGGGCCCCAGCGAGCAGTTGACGCCCAGAGCAGAGACTCCCAGCCCCTCCAGGGTCATCACCGCGGACTCCACGCAGGCCCCGAAGAACGTGTGTCCCCCCTCTTCGAAACTCATGGTGGCGAAGACGGGCAAATCGCAATTCTCCTTCACAGCGAGAACCGCGGCCTTAAGCTCATGAAGGTCCGTAAATGTCTCCAACAGCACGACATCGGATCCATCCCTGCCGGAGAGCACCTGCTCAGCGACGGCGTTGTAGACCTCATCAAAAGAGGCGTCCCCAAGGGGAGCGAGAACCCGGCCTGTGGGGCCGATATCCAGCGCTACCAGCGCTCTGTCCCCGGCGGCCTGCCGGGCAATCTTCACTGCTGCGCCTACAGCCTCCGGGACGGAAAGACCGCCGCGCTCCAGCTTGAAACGGTTGGCCCCGAATGTGTTGGTGGTGACAAAGTCCGCCCCCGCGGCCAGATATTCCCCGTGAATGGAGCGGATAAGGTCCGGATGGGTGAGGTTCAGGGATTCCGGCAACTCGCGCAGCTTCAGTCCCCGCGCCTGGAGCATGGTTCCCATCCCCCCGTCGAAGAACAAAGCGTCGCACCCCAGTACTTTTCCATTTAATGTCAATTTATTGTTCACGGCGTTCTCTCTCCTGTTGTCATTTTTTCCCCTGTTTCCAATTCTTTCGCCCTGTTCCGCGGGAAAATATTGAAAATATTATAAGATATTACTCCTAAGCCTGTTTGCCGTCAAAGGCTGTTCCTGTACTCTTCCCCTGGTTCCGGACGGCTGAGGTAAGGTTGATGCAAAGAGGCGGGGAGCTTTTTTCTGCTGCCGCGCAGCAGTGGTGTCCTTCATCCTGAGAATTTGATTTTTTCCAAAAAATAGTGTTTAATTTATAGGAACCGCGTGAGCGGTCCCCGTTTTATGTTCACAAATTTTTTTAAGGAGGAATTGTTGATGAGGAAGTGGCTTTGCGGTGTGTTGGTTGCGGTAATGGTGCTCTCGTTTGGCTCCCTTGCTTTGGCTGGCGGTTACACCATCCGCATTTACTCCAACTCCAACTCTTCGGAGCGCGTGACCTGGCTGGTCAACGAGGCGAAGAGGGCAGGTTTCTCCATTTTGCTGGATGACTCCACGGTCTATAAGGGCGACACCAGCGCCATTCAGCTTGCCAACGAGAACAAGGATGCCGACATCATCTTTGGCCTGAACGAGGTGCGCTGGTCGCAGCTGGTGAACGGCGCTTACGAGAACCTGTCTGTTCTGGACTGGACCCCCTCATGGGCCGACAAGGTGGGCGATTACAAGTATGACGGCAAGGCCTATGGCCTCGTCATTCAGAACATCCTGATGCTCTACCGCAACGATTCGCTGGGCACGAAGGGCAAGGCGCTTCACTTCAAGCACTGGGCTGATATCGTGAACTGCGGCTTCAAGTGGTACCGTCAGGGCAAGGTGGGCGGCACGACCAACATGAACATCAACAACTCCATGCTTTACGCCTTCACCGACCCGAAGTCCCCTGCCGGCGGTATCTCCGTCGAGGGCTGGAAGACTCTGTGGGCCTACTGCGCGGGTGGCAACTACACGGGCGACAGCTACGGATTTGACCCGCTGAACCGGGCAGATGTCCAGGTCTCCACCTTCTACTCCTCTTCACTGTACGGCAACATCGACGCGGCGGCGCAGTCCTCCTCCACGCCTCTTAAGGGCACGGTGAAGCCTGAGAACTGGGCGCTGGTTGATATCGACGACGGCACCTACTACATCGCAGAGTACATCGGCGTGATCGATAACCCCAAGCGTACGAAGGAAGAGACGGAGATTGTCAAGGCTTTTGCCGAGTGGTTTGGCTCCGCTCCTGTCCAGAGGGCCTGGTCTGAGGAATTTGACTCCTACCCCTGCAACAAGGATGCTGTGGATGAGGTTCCGCCCATCTACGCCATCAAGAACTGCGCTCTCACCAAGGTCCCGGGCACGGATATGACCTACGCCGAGTATGTGGGCGCGCACGCCTCCCAGTGGACCAACATCATGACCAACCTTGGCTTCTACTGGAAGGACAACGCGGCTGCCCCCGAAGAGCCCGACTGGGACAACCTCGACTGGGCGACGCTTACCCAGAAAAAGAACTAGGAAACGTTTGAACTTCAGCGGCGGGCCCTGTACAGGGCCCGCCGCTCAGATTGAAGCTCAGGGGGGCCTTCACAGAACGTTCCGTGTTCTGTGGAGCCCCCCTGAAACCTCTATGAGAAAGGGATTTTTATTTGATGACTGCACCTGTTATTGTGGATGCCCATTACGACCTTCTGCTGGATGTATTTCGTCTGCGCCGGGCGGGGGAGACAAGGGTTATTGAGAGGTTTTATCTGGACGACCTTCGGTCCGCGGGGGTGAACGTCCTCATTTGCTCCCTCTTCATTCCGAGCGAGTATATACCGGAAATGGCTCTGCGCGTGGCTCTGTCCCAAATCGGCGGCCTTCATGCCGAGATGAGAGAATCTCCGGGCCTGTTTGCTCTTTGCCGCACGGCCGGTGAGGCGAGAAAGGCTGTTGATGAGGGAAAGCTGGCTCTGTTCCTTTCCTTTGAGGGAGTAGACCCGTTGGGGCAGGATATTCAGCTTCTTTCCGTGTTCTACGAGCTGGGGGTCAGGCTCATTGGGCTTACATGGAGCCGGCGGAATTACGCGGCGGACGGCTGCTCCTTTTCTCCCATTGAGGAGGGGACGCCTGGGGGGCTGACGTCCTTTGGCGTTCAGCTTCTGGAGGAGGCTGCCCGGCTCAGAATGATTATCGACGTCAGTCATCTCAACGACACAGGCCTTGAAGACGTCCTTCGTTTTTGCCGCGGTCCCGTCATTGCTTCCCACTCCAACAGCCGCGCTCTCTGCCCGGTTGCGCGGAACCTCACGGATGGGCAGATAAAAAAACTGGCGGATAAGGGAGGCGTCGTCGGGCTTAACAACACCATGGCCTTTGTCCGGCCTGACGGGCCGGATCTGATACGTGAGGCGGTCCGGAGGGGCGGGAAATATGCGAAGGTGTCGGATTCTGGGGAGGTCCCTTGCTGGGCGGGCCTGCTGGATCACGCGCGCCATATGCTTGAGGTCGCGGGGGAGGACCATCTGGGACTTGGCCTGGACCTCTGCGAATTTGACAAACCGGAGGCGGAGCGGAACAACAGCCTGTTCCCCACCTATCGACACGCAGCGCCCTTTATGGCTGCACTGCGCCGGGAATTTCCTCACGCGGCGGATAAAATCCTTGGCGGAAACTGGATGCGTGTTTTGGAGTATCTGGGCTGAAGAGCTGTGCTATACTTTTCTTATCCCATCAGCCGCGCGGCTTAAGCGCTTAAATCTGATGAAAACAACCTTGTTCAGGGGGGCTTTCCAATATGATTCAGCTTAACGATATCATTGTGAAGTTCGGCACCTTTGAGGCTCTGCATAATATCAATGTGCACGTGAAGGAAGGGGAGTTCTTCACCTTCCTGGGCCCCTCCGGCTGTGGCAAAACCACAACCCTTCGCACCATCACCGGTTTTATCGAACCGGTCAGCGGGTCGGTGTTTATGAAGGGGAAGGATATTACCCACGTGCCCATCGAAAAGCGCAACGTCGGCATTGTGTTCCAGTCCTACGCTCTGTTCCCAACCATGACGGTGTATGACAACATCGCCTTCGGCCTGAAAATCAAAAAGATGGGGAAGAAAGAGATCGACGATAAGGTACGCACTATCGCCCACAAGGTGGATCTTTCAGATGAGCAGCTTGAGAAGGCGGTGAGCCAGCTCTCCGGCGGCCAGCAGCAGCGCGTGGCTATTGCCCGGGCTCTGGTGACGGAGCCAGCTATCATCTGTATGGACGAGCCGCTGTCCAATCTGGACGCCAAGCTCCGTGTCCAGCTCCGCAACGAGCTGAAAAAAATGCAGCGTGAGTTCGGCATCACGACTATCTATGTCACCCACGACCAGGAGGAGGCTCTGACCCTCTCTGACTGCATTGCCGTATTCAACAAGGGCTACATTGAGCAGATAGGGTCGCCCAACGAGATATACAACCACTCCAAAACGGAGTTTGTGGCCAACTTCATCGGGGACATCAACCGGCTGGAGGACGGCATTGTGTCTGGCCTTCATCTGGACCCGGGCCAGAACCACTTTATCCGGCTGGAGCGCATCCGCGTGAGACGCGGAGATAACTCCGCGGCAAACGCTGAAGCCCCGGAGGGTTCAGCCTCATGTGGCGGTCGGTTAAATCTTGAGGGGACCATTGAAAGTCAGGAATATTACGGCCTCTACATCAAGTACTACATCCAGGTGGGCGGCCAGACGCTGAAGGTCATTGAGAAGAACGACGGCATCAACATCTACGGGCCCGGGGAGTCTGTCCGTGTGGGGATCAGCCCCGCGGACGTGATGTCGTACCCGCAGAGCGGACTTTCCGGCATTCCCGCAGAAACCGCTGCGGGGGAGGCGGGGGAGCAGTCCCCCCTGAGCTCAAATTAAGGAGGGGCCCTCATGCAGGACACAAAACGTCTCGGACTGGACGGTTCCGCCTTTGACGGGGCCTTCATAGCCAAAATCTTTGGCGGCGTGCTTTTCCTTTACCTGTTTCTGGGATTTATGGTGATGCCCTGTCTCAACACGCTCACCTCCATTTTTGCCACCCGGAACGCGGCGGGGGAGATTGACCCGCTGGCGGTCATCCGCTTCTTTCTGGCGGGGACCATGCCCTCCTTCGTGTGGAACTCGCTGAAGCTGGCAATCTGTCTGGTGGTCACGGTCAACGTGGTGGGAATCAGCATTGTGCTGCTGACGGAGTACTTTGACATCAAGGGCGCAAAAATTTTAAGGATGGGTTACATGACGACGCTCATCTACTCCGGGGTGGCCCTTGTGGCTGGCTATCAGTTCCTCTATGACAGCAACGGGATGATGACCACCTGGCTGGCTGAGATGTTCCCCTACATGAACAAGCAGTGGTTCTCCGGCTTTAACGCTGTGCTGTTCACCATGACCTTCGCCTGTACATCCAACCACGCGCTGTTTCTTCGCAACGCCATCCGTGGAATCGACTACAACACCGTGGAGGCGGCCCGCAACCTGGGGGCCAGCCCATTCAAGGTGCTGTTCAGGGTGGTTATGCCCACCCTGCTGCCCACTCTCTTCTCCCTCACAGTCATGACCTTTATCACAGGGCTTTGTGCCATGTCTGCGCCTACGCTGTTGGGCTATAACTCCATCAACCCGGAGATCGTCCGTCTGGCGGGTTCTTCCGTGGCGGACGAGGCATTCCCCCAGGCGCGAGCCGCCCTTTTGAGCGTCATCCTGGCGACGTTCACCATCATTCTGCTCTCCGTGCTCAATCACTATGAGCGCAAGGGGCACTACCTCTCCGTCTCCAAGACCAAGGCCAGGCTGGTGAAGCAGAAGATCGAGAGCCCCGTGGCCAACGTGCTGGCCCATATCTACGCCTACGTGCTCTTTATCATCTATATGACCCCTGTTGTAATGATTATCCTCTTCTCCTTCCAGAACTACCCGGCCATCCGATCCAAGATGCTCAACGTGGGGGACTGGACCTTCATCAACTACTTTGGCCAGCAGGACTATGAGTACATGACCTCCCGGGGACGGTTGAGGACACGCATTGGTTCTATCTCCGGCGTGTTCTCCAACGAGGACACCCTGGGCGGCATCCGGCTGTCCTTCGTCTTGTCGGCAATAGCGGCGGCTCTGGCCTGCATCATCGTCGTGCTTGCCGTCGCCTACATCTTCCGTCACCGAGACAGGAAGCGCGCCCTTGTGATGGAAAGCTGCCTGCTGTTTCCCTGGCTGCTGCCTACCATCCTTATCTGCTATTCCTACCGCATCTTTTTCAACCGCGACGTGTGGTATGTTTTTGGAAACAACCTCTACTGGAGAGAGAACGTTCGATTTTTGATTATTATTGCTTACACGGTGGTGAAACTGCCCTTTGCCCTGCGTATGATCAAAGCAGCTTTCTACGCCATTGACGACGAGCTGGAGGACGCGGCGAAGAACCTGGGGGCCTCGCCCGCCTACACGTTCCTGAAGGTGAAGCTCCCCATCATCCTGCCCAGCGTGCTGGCGGTGTTTGCGCTGAACTTCAACGCGCTCTTCACGGAGTACGACATGAGCGCCACGTTCCAGTCCGCCTACGGCAAGAGTTATGCCATGATTATCCAGAACATGACGCTGGAGGAGGGCCGCGAGGGATACAACGTGAACGCCTCCGGCCGCCGCTGCGCCTCCACGGTGTTTATCATGCTGGTGTCCGGCCTCATCCTCTGGCTGGTGTATGGCGTGGGGGCCCGGGACCTGGGCGAGCGCCTGGAGTCGAGGCGTAAGTGGAAACGGCGATGGGCCCGGTTGACGGGGAGGGCAGCG
>JAILIX010000130.1 GCA_024695065.1 Fretibacterium sp.
TGCAATCTCCCCCCCGACTTCGATCGCGGTGTCTTTAACGGCTTGTTTTTCATCTTCGTTACAACCACCGTAGGCTCCACCCGCAGCAGCACCTACCGCCGCTGCGCCAGCCATGGGGATAAGTGCCAGACCGCCAGTGAACAAAGCAAGCGCTGCTCCACCAACCGCCCCCCAGAAAGCGTAACTCTTGGCATCTTCCACCTGTTTGTCGGTCTCACCCCAGGCGAACGCCGGCTGGACGATGGAAAACACCAGGGAGCACGTCATTAAAACCGCGATAATTCTGAACTTCTTGGACATAACTGACTCCTCCTTTGATGATTTTACAACTTAGTTCTCAATTAATTTTACCACTTAGTTCTAAAACTGTCTACATTATAAACTTACTAATAATATCTTGGTGGTGAGGAGAGCTTGATCGAAGGTAAGCGCGGCCCCGGCCGCCCCAGGCAGTACGCGAACAAAGCCGCACAGATGCGGGCACAACGGGCCAGGATGAAGCAGGCCGGCTATCGGGACATTCATGCCTCCATCCCCGAAGAATACAAACGACTGCTGGATCAGTTTTGCGCCTCTACCCGGCTATCCATTTCCGAGATAATCTGCTATCTCCTCGGCTGCGCCCAGGAACGGGAACTTCCCGACGTTGACAGGCCCATTGACTTTTAGCGGCGCCATTTTTCAAATCTCCTCCCTTTCCCATCTGGCGATACTGTATCAAAAAATCCCTCACTCAGTCCAGTACATTTAATTAGACCTTGCGGTGACAGCTTTTATGAAGTTTTTTGTCAAGAATATGTAAGTTGCGGTATACTGATAATGTTTATACACTATATGGATATATGGATGGGGCGTGTTACCTAGATGCCTATCTTTAAGCTGACCCAGGAGACAGTATCACGCCTGAGGGAAAAATTTGAGGAGTTTCAACGGCAGCGCGAGGCGGTGGAAGACCTGCTCGCAGAATACGTCGCTGATTATAGCCGTTTTGATGGAACGACACTGGCGCGTCAGGAGTACCTGGAGGAAAAGTATTCCAGCCGCGTGCCGCCCCTGAGCCATTTGACGTGGAATGAGGATGGAGAAATATACTGGAACGTCCCTGACATTGCCATTGTTTTGGGTCGTCAAAGACCGTCGATTACCCGCGCTTTCGCGCGTATGGAACGTGAAGATGGCTGGTGCGCTCGCCTCCTGGCGCTGCGCAAGGAGGCAAAATCGACCAACGGACTACCTGTTTACGTCTATCATCGAGACATTTTCAATTTACTCATCGACCGCTATGAAGAGGAATATCTTCGGCGTTTCGCAGCTCCACGGCGCGGGGATAAGAGGAAAGCACCGAATATAAAGGAAGTGCGCCGGTTCTGGGATTATCTGAAGGCCAACGCGCAGATTCAGGACGAACATATCGTCCGGCAGGAAGAGTTCAATGAGGAGAAAGACAGGGAAGAGCTGAGCGAACTTCCCGTCCTTCCCCCCATGCGCTGGAAGGACGTTATCTCCCTGATATGGCGAAAAGCATTCACCATAAGAACAGGTATGTTCTTCTCAATCCTTTTCGCAGTCAGTTTCGAGCTTGTCCGCCGGTGTCCAAGGCTGCTGCCTTGGACAGTTGGCGCCTCCGCGATGACACTTGCAACGTGCGCAGCGCTTCTTCATTTCAGGCGAGGAAAGCCCGGTATACTTGGCGGGCTCGGCGCCGGGTCTTTGCTGTTTACCGTTTTATGGGGCGCGGGCTTGCTCTCTCCTGACGGAATTATGCCAACACCCGGAGGAATGTTTGTAACTCCGACAGGACAATGGCAAGGGGAAAATCCAGATTCTCTGTCTTTCACCAGTCCGGAGTATTTCCTGAGGTGGTTTGAGGAACCGTGGGTGACAGTACGAAGCTCCTTTTACAGGGACGAGGACGGAAATCATGTCCCCTCCTCACTGGATGGCCTCGCCTATGTTAATCTTAACCCCGGGTTCCTGTTTTCTCCGGCAAGTGACGCCGTAAGCGCCATAGTCTACGGCATTAACACGGAACAACCGGACACTGTTCTGTCGAAGGACGCCATGAGTGTCATGAAAGACGACGCAAAAACAGATATTCTGTTCGTCAAGGACGGCAGCATAAAATATGTGACGTCCCGCCTGATTTTGAAGGACGGCACCTCGTCGGAGGTACGTCGTTGCGATCTTGTTCTTAAACCGGTCCGCTATATTGTTGCATACTAGATTGACAAGCTAAAGAGGGGCTGATTGAACCCGACAGCAAGAATCGCGATAGGACAGAGGAAGTTATCATGGTGAAAACATGATACTCAAAACCTATATAAGGAAGGGAAACTCCAATGCTAAAGAAGAAGTTGGCAGCCTCCGTTCTGGCTCTGCTGGCGCTGTTCGCCTCCGCGGCGGGCGCCGGTGTCACAATCAATGGCAAGCCATTGGATGAGGTGGACGACATCATGGCGGAGACGGGGGCCGCAAAGGGCTACCCCAAGGAATCGCTGCTGATCTTCCGGGCGGACAACACAAACCAAAAATACCTCGGCACGGTCGTGACGCTGGACAGTGAGGGAAAAGTCTGCGATAAACCCTGCCAACCCTCGCTGCAGCCTAATCCCTCAAGCTTTATCCCCAACTGGAACGGAGGGCTCTATCCCGTTTCCACCGCCTCGGGAACGGACTGCAGGCGCCGCGTCTGGGTCCCCACGGCGATGAACACAGACACCGGAACACGATTTCAGGTTCCAGGCTTTTCCTTTGACGGCCCGGTCACGTCGTCGGACTGGAAGGGATTGTCCGGTCTCTCCGACGACGACGCGGCTATGAACAACGCTGTGGTGACGGACGCGAAGAGCGGTTTTTTCCCCTCCGGCGGCGGGGAGGTGCTGGTCGTTGGTCTGGCTCAGGACATTCAGACGAGCAAAGCGAGGGGCTCGGTGGTGTTTCTGGCCGACGGCGAAGGTGCGCCGAAAAAGCTGAACCACAACATTAAAGACCTCGAAGACCGGTATTTCCACGATGACTCCGCCTTCCCGTCCTGCCGCGTGGCAGTGGGGGACTTTGACGGCGACGGGAGAGCGGATGAGGTGGCGATGCTCTACAACGACAAAGGCGGCAGCGATGAGCCCTATTACATCCGGGTCTATAAGGTGTCTCGCTCCGGAGACACGTTAAACGGCGGCCAGATGGGCGGCGATGGCAACAAGGGCCGCCTGAGCAGCAAAGCGAACTTCCACTACCGCACGGAGGCCTCGGCGCTGCTCACCGGCGACTTTGACGGGGACGGCAGGGACGAACTGGCGCTGGTGGCCTCGGACAAGGACGATTATCTGATAGACGACCCCAACCGCTCGTATATTTCCGTGGAGATATTCAAGTGGAACGGTTCCGGCTGGGACCGGGGCTATAAGTCCGCGTCCTCCGACTCTCACTACCAGCTTGCCAACGGCGGCCACGGCACGGAGTACCGGACCTGGGGGCTCCAGGCTGCGGCGGGCGACCTGGATGGCGACGGCAAGGACGAGATTGTCACTCTGGCCATCCACGGGCAGGACTATAACAGGGGGACAGCCTTCCTCTCCGCCTGGGGCTGTGATCAGGGCACGCTCACGCCCAAAACGCTTGGCTTTTTTGATATCAGCGAAGCAAAACTTGAGATGAGCAAGATCGGCATGGAGGACAACAGCGACGCGGCCTACTGGGAGCAGCGGCTTCTGTCCCTGGCTGTGGGGCCCTTCACGGGGCAGGTCCAGGGAATAAACAGCGTGTGCGACGTGGCGCTTTCCATGGCGGGCCCCAGAAACCCCACGGACCACGGAGACGCCTCGAAGCAGAGGGTCTGGGTGGCAAAGACAGTCCTGGAGAACGGCACGTTCAAGGGCTTCGGCACGCCGGTGATGGTGTTCTCGGACGACGTGGAGGGCACGGTGGGGCTGGCGGCGTCGGACTTCGCGGGCGAGACGCTGAGGCTCGGCACGCCCGAACACGTCAAGGTGGAGGGGCACAAGAACTACACCGTCATCCTCAGGGTTCCGCCCTATCATGTGGACTGGATTCAGGCCCCCTGGTCCGACACGGTCCCGACGGGCCCCACGAACTTCTCCTGGATGGGGCGTACTGTGCAGTACGAGACCTCGGAACAGGAAGGGACGGAGACCCTCGTCACATCCAGGACTCAGAATTACTTTGAGGCGGGGCTGGATTTCAAGTATGACGCTGCGCTCAGCGTGGGCATAACAATGGGGAAAGTGAAGAACGGCGCCACAGGCCTCTTCAACCTCGGAGTCAAGTATGGGCTTTCAGCGGGAGTTGATGGTGGGATGAGCTGGACGAAGGAAACCGCAGACAAGGACGCGGAGACCCATACCCTGAGTACCCAGCTGAAGGCTACAACCGCCGACGCTTTGATGTATGACGCAGCGGATTACCACATCTGGCGCTACCCGGTGGTGCAGCCCGCGCCGGCCTGGATGACGGCCAGCTTCAAGAATAACGAGAATGCAGACCTGGAGAAGAAGGCCGACGGCAACATCTTCGTCACCTACACCCTCTGTGACGAGGCCACCCAGCATATCTGCGACTCGGGCAGCAGTCAGTACGACGGTTATGAGCCGTCCTATGAGGAGGGCAACCTGTTCTCATACCCCAACAGGATATTCTCCACTGAGGGTGAAATGCCGCAGAAGGAGCTCTCCAGCGAGACCTCCTTCACTCTGACGACGGACACCCAGCAGACCCTCAGCTTCACCAAGAGCGGCTCGTCCACGGAGAAAGACTCCACGTCGTGGAAGGTCCACGCCACCGGCGACCTCCACGGCAGCATCAACGGGGGCGCGTCCATCAAGGTCTTTTCGGGGCAGGGCGGCTACAGTTTGAAGCTCTATGGACAATACGGACACGAGGCGGGCGACGGCACGACATCGACCAAAACCTGGTCCAACTCCGAGAAGGTGGTCATCGGTGCGAACACGGATAACCTGTACTTCAACCGCGACTACGCTCAGT
>JAILIX010000014.1 GCA_024695065.1 Fretibacterium sp.
CTCATTGGCGCCGACAGGGTCCACCTTGGAGCTGCACTTCAGGTACTTCTGAAGGTAGCGGTTCACGATGTCGGCAATCATGTAGCTGTCACCGGATACGGAGGTGGAACCGATAACGATGCGGACCCGCTGCCCCTCATAGACGGCAGCCATGGCAGGACTGGCGCAAAGCGTCAACGCAAGAACAAAAGCTAAAAACTTCTTCAAACAAATCACTCCTCACATGACAGTATATGCCGGCTGTGCCGGCTGAACTTCAGTTTTGAAAATCACTTCAGAAGCCCGATCTCCCTCAGGACGGCGCGGAGGCTGGCACGTTGCTCATCGTTCAGGGGCAGAATGGGCGCGGCACAGTCCCCGACCTCAAAGCCCAGCATATTGAGAGCCTCCTTGATGACCACGGGGAACGTCCCCATGTTTGAGGCAACGCGCAGAGCGCTCAGTTTAAACTGGGCCTCCAGAGCCTCCTGATACTTCCCCGCCTTAAAGTTCTCGTAAATATCCACGGCGATCCGCGGGGCCACGTTGCCGCAGCTGGTGATAGCACCGGAAGCGCCATAGTGCAGAGCCGCGTAAATCAGTGTGTCACGGCCCATCAGAACATGGAAACCGGGAATGTCCCGGGTCAGGCGGATGTACTCCTCGCTGTTGGTCATATCCCCGGTGGAGTCCTTCACGGCGACGATGTTCTCCACCTGCGCCAGCCTGCGGATGGTGGCAGGCTCCACGGTGACATTGGTCTTGGGCTTGTTGTTGTAGATAACGATGGGCAGAGAGGTGGCGTCCGCCACGGTACGGTAGTAAAGCTCCACTTCCTTCTGGGTCTGGCTGACAAACAGAGGGGTCAGGACGCTCAGGGCATCCACACCGCATTCCTCCGCAATCTTTGCCAGCTCAATGGCCCCCCGGGGCGTGATGTGGTTCGCGCCCGCGTAGACAGCCATCCTGCCCTTTGCCGCCTCCATCGTCACTTCCAGCACATGACGGTAAAATCCATTGTCGAAAGCGTAGAACTCCCCCGATGTACCGAAGGGGAAAACGCCGTGAATCCCGTTGTCCATAAAATACCCCAGCAGCCTGCGGTATTCCGCCTCCCGGAACCGCCCATCCGCGTCGATGGGCGTAACAACCGGTATAACAATGCCCTTTGGCATAAATGCCATTGCTTCTCTCCTCCTCTTAAGAAATCAGTCTGTCCTTATCCGTCCACGAAGTAATTTTTCTTTGTATATGAATTATAATTATTCTATAATCAAAAGTAAAGCTAATATTTTTTACAGTGAGATTAAGTTTTGCTAACAGATAAAGGGAGGAAGCGGCATGAATTTCCGATTGCTTGAATACATCGTGGCAATTGAGAAGTATGGGACCATGACCGGGGCTGCCCGGGAGTTTTTTATCACCCCCTCCGCCCTCAATCAGCAGCTTCTCAGACTGGAGGAGACGCTGGGAACGCCGCTCTTCACCCGTGCCCGCCGGCGTCTCACGCCCACGGCGGCCGGGGATATCTATCTGCGCAGCGCAAAAAAGATACTGGCCGTCTGGCAGACGGCCTCTTCCGAACTGCAGGACCTGACGAACTGCGTGAGCGGCACCTACCGGATCGGTCTCACCTATGACCACGGCAGTGAGGTTTTCGCGCGGATATACCCTGCTTTTCACCGCAAATACCCGCAGATGACCATGCGGTGTTATCAGATGCTCTCGCCGGAACTTCTGAAGATGCTCATGGACGGGGATCTGGACATGGCCTTCCTGATGGGGGGGAAACCAGACTTCCGGAACACTATTGAATACCTGCCCCTCAGCTCGGAGAATCTTCTGCTGGGGCTGCCCAGAAATCACCCTCTGGCGCGGGGGGCCTGCGACGCCGGCTCTCCCTCCCCTGCTCCGGACCTCGCCCTGCTGAAGCACGACAGCTTTGCCCTCACCCTCGAAAAATCCACCATGCGCCTGCAGCTGATCAACCCCATTTTCGAGGCAGCGGGATTCACACCCAATATCATGGTGGAATCCAGCTTCAACTCGTTTCTTGAAAAGCTGACGGCGGGGGGGCTGTGCAACACCATTATCCCCCAGAGCCGGATACACAATCATAAGGATATCGCCTGGTTTTATCTGCCGGGTTTCCCGCGCTTTCACTTCGGCGTCGGGCACATCAGGGGGTATCGGCTGAGCGCCGCGCTGCGGTATTTTATAGAACTGGCGACGGCGGACGCGAAAGAAAATCTTGATTTTGCCGCGCCGGAGTTCGCA